>CAXTBW010000107.1:0-14863 GCA_964242925.1 uncultured Acetobacteraceae bacterium | reverse complement strand
TGGCCCGGCATCAGCAAGCAGGATCTCGCGGCATACTGGTTGGCCGTGGCGCCTCGCGCCCTGCCGGGGCTGCAGCGGCGGCCGCTATCCATCGTCCGCTGCCCGGATGGCGTGGGCGGCAAGCAGCAATTCTACCAGAAGAGCGGCCACGGCTACATGCCGTCCCAAATCAGGGAAGGGCAGGCGGGTGGCCAACCCTTCCTCGCCATCGACGACGAGAACGGCTTGTTCGCGCTGGCCCAGATCTCGGCGATCGAGCTCCATCCTTGGGGGTCCACCGAAGCCGATCCGAGACGGCCGGACCGCGTCGTGTTCGATCTCGATCCTGGCGAGGGCGTGGCGTTCACCGAAATCGTCGCGGCCGCCCAGCAGGTCCGCGATCGCCTGAAAACGCTCAAGCTGGCGAGCTTCTGCCGAACCACCGGCGGCAAGGGCCTGCACGTGGTGGTCCCGCTGCGTCCGGAGGCGGATTGGGAGATCGTGAAGCCGTTCTGCCGCGCATTCGCCGAAACGATGGCGTTGGACGAGCCCGCCAGATACCTTGCCCACCTCAAGATCGCCGACCGGGGCGGCCGCATCCTGGTCGACTGGCTGCGCAACGGGTTGGGCGCCACTGCCGTGTCATCGTATTGCCCGCGGGCGCGCCCCGGGGCGGGCGTCGCGACGCCGCTCGCCTGGTCCGACGTGAAGCCCGGTCTCGACCCGGCTGCTTTCACCGTGCTGACCGTCCCCAAGCTGCTGGCGCGACAAAAGCGAGACCCGTGGGCGGATTTCGACCGGGTCGACCAGGGGCTGCCTGATCTGGCGCCGAAAAAGCCGCGCGTAATCAGGTCTGCCGTCGCGCCGGTCAAATCACCCTCGGCCGGCGCCCGCATCGTCGTCGCCCGCCCGCCCAAGCCACTGCCCAGAGACAGGAGATAGACGATGCCGCAGCGGCCGATCTGGCGAGGACATCTTCGACTGGCGCTGGTCTCGTGCCCGGTCGCGCTGTACAGCGCCAACCACGATCGGGGGTCGCTGCACTTCAACCTGCTCAACCCGGCGACGGGCAATCGAATACGCATGATCACCCAGGATGCCGAAACCGGCGACACGCTGTCCCGCGGCGATCTGGTGAAAGGCTACGAGTTCAAGAAGGACCACTACCTCATCATCGACGACGAGGATTTCGAGAGCGCCCGGATCGAGAGCTCGTCGACGGTCAAGATCGACAAGTTCGTGGACGCCGGGTCGATCGATCCGATCTACTTCGACGCCAGCTATTATGTCGCCCCCGACGGGGATGCCGGCCAAGACGTCTACGCCGTTCTGCGGGACGCCATCGCGAGCACGGGCAAGATGGCCCTGTCCCGCCTGGTGATCGCCCGTCGGGAGCACCCGATCGCCATCATGCCGATGGGCAAGGGCCTGGTGGCCCATACGCTCCACGAGGAACGCGACTTGAACGACTACGCCGGGCTGTTCGACCAGCTGCCGTCGACCAAACCCGATCCGGACATGATCCAGCTTGCGACCCAGCTGATCGACCGCCAGACCGGCAAGTACGATCCGGCCGACGTGGAGGACCGCTACGAGACGCGGCTGCGGGCGATGATCGAGGCGAAGCTCAAGGGCGAGGGCATTGAGCCGGAGGCCGAGCAGGAGCCCGATCGCGGCAACGTGGTCGACCTGATGGCGGCGCTCCGCAAGAGCCTGGCTCGGCCAGCCGACGAGCCGGAAACAGCTAAAGCTGCGTCGAAAGCAAAGCCGGCGAAGGCGGGCGCCGCGGAGAAGCCAGCCGCGAAGAAGGCGTCAACGAAGCGGAAGAGCGCCTGACTCGTGGTCGACCTGCCACCGCCTGAGCCTGACGTGCTGGTCTTCCTCCAGGCAGACCTCGCAGTAGATCATGTGGGTCTGGCCATGGTACCCGGTGTCTTCGTCGCTGATGCCGCACTCGGGGCACGTGTAGTGCCAGAGCGGCACAACGGTCTGCTTGGTGGTGGTGGACATGCGAGACCTCTCCATTGCGCGCCGTAGCAAGCCTTTCGACCTGGCGGACGCGCGAACCCGTCATGCCAGGGCTGGACCCTGGTATCCACGGGCCGTGATTGCTGGCGCAGCACCCTGTTGGCTCTTCGATGCATAGCCCGGCTGCGTCAGTGCGGATGGGGCGCCGTGAATACCAGGTCAAGCCCTGGCATAACGGGCGAGGACTTTTGTAGACCCTTGCCGGGCAGCCGGCGTCAGCCTTCCTTGGGCGCGTAGGCGACGCAGTAGCCCTTGGGGTTGATCGTCCCCGCAACGATCTTGCAGGCGTTCGGCGCGACCCAGTTGACGCACTTGTCGCACTCCTGGCCGTCTTTTGGCATGGCCTGGTACTGCACCACGTCCTGGGCGACCTTCTCGTCCTGCGCGGCGGCGCGGGCTACGACGGCGCCAGCCACGAGGATGCCCAAACCGGAACGGGCAAAAAACCGCAGCGAATCCCGCTTGTCCTGATCGATCATGATCGCTCCTTCCTCTGTTCGTTAGGCCGCACGCTGCAAGCTGAGCGTCGACCATGCCTCCGACAACGCCGAAACCAGCGCCGCGATGTCCGCCTCGTCGTGCAATGGCGATGGTGTGATCCGCAGCCGCTCGGTGCCGCGCGGGACGGTCGGGTAGTTGATCGGCTGCACGTAGATCCCGTGGCGATCTAGCAGCATGTCGGTCACCTGCTTGCAGCGCACCGGGTTGCCGACCATCACCGGGACGATGTGGCTGGGGTTGGCGGCGTGCGGCAAGCCGGCCGCGTCCAGCGCCGCCCGCAACGCGGCCACGTTGCGCTGCTGCGCCTCCCGCTCGACCGAACTCGCCTTCAAATGGCGCACGCTGGCCAGCGCCCCCGCTGCAACTGCAGGCGGCAGCGACGTGGTGAAGATGAACCCGGACGCGTGGCTGCGCACGAAGTCGCACATCGCGGCCGACCCGGCGATATAGCCGCCGACCACGCCGAACCCCTTCGCCAGCGTGCCCTCGATGACCGATATGCGGTGCGCCAAGCCCTCCCGCTCCGCGATGCCGCCGCCGCGCGGGCCATACAGCCCGACCGCGTGCACCTCGTCCAGGTAGGTCATCGCGTTATGACGCTCGGCCACATCGCAGATCTCGGCGATCGGCGCGATGTCGCCGTCCATCGAGTACACGCTCTCGAACGCGATCAGCTTGGGCCGCGCCGGGTCCAGCCGCGACAGCTTGCGGTCGAGATCGGCCGGGTCGTTATGCGCGAACACCAGCGTCTCGGCGCGGCTGTGGCGCATGCCCTCGATCATGGAGGCGTGGTTGAGCGCGTCGGACAGGATGGCGCAACCGGGCATGCGCGAGCCCAGCGTGCTGAGCGCGGCCCAGTTCGCCATGTAGCCGGAGTTGAACAGCAGCGCCGCCTCGGCGCCATGCAGGTCGGCCAACTCCTCCTCCAGCAGCACGTGGTAGTGATTGGTGCCGGAGATGTTGCGGGTGCCCCCGGCGCCGGCGCCGCAGCGGTCCAGCGCCTCGTGCATCGCGTCCAGCACGATCGGGTGCTGGCCCATGCCCAGGTAGTCGTTGGAGCACCAGACCGTGACCTCGCTGCGCTCGCGGTCGCGGATGTGCGTGGCGCGCGGAAACGACCCGGCGCGGCGCTGCAGGTCTGCGAACACGCGGTAATTGCCCTCGCGCCGCAACGCGTCGAGTTCCTTGCGGAAGAAACCCTCGTAATTCATGGCTCGCTCCCCGTGATCCTGGCCTGACGCCAGTGGTGATTGAAGTGGCTTAGTTTCTGGGCAAGCCGCCCGGCTTGCAGGCCCGCTTGCAAGTTCGGCCGCCGCCAACGCAGCACCCAGCTCCACAGCCGCTCGAACGGCAGCGGCAGCACCAGGAACCAGTGCTCCAACACCGCAAGCGACAGCATCGTGACAAGGAATGTGAGCCCGGCGGCGCGTGCCGTGCTTATGCCGGGCTCGGCCGCGTGCAGCGCGAGGATGGTCGTGGCCACCGTGCCCGCCATGATCGAGAACGGCATCAGCAGGTTCATCGGCCGCCGGCGGATGAAGCTGCGCATGTAGCCGAGATGGGGTGGGATGAACTGTTCGCCCAGGTTCAGCACGCCCAGGAAGAAATTGAGCTTGGCGCTCTGCCGCATCGCCCAGAGCAGCATGAAGGTCCAGGTCCCGACTTGGTTCGGCGCCCCCCAGGTCGCCGCCACGATCACCCCGGCGGTCACCAGGATCGCCAGTTCGTGATGGAGGCAGGCCATCACGCCGTGCCCGAAACGGCGCCATTCACCGCAGTCGTCCGGGCAGCCGGTGCGGCGCGGGCCGGTCAGGGCGCCCATGAAGAACGTCATCTCCTGCCAGCCCCAGGCGATCACCGCGTAGGTGAACGCGGCGTAGGCGCCGGTTGTCGAAAGGTCATTGGCGCCCGTGTGCAGACGCCACAGCGACAGCGCGAACAGCGCCGTGCCGCCCAGCAGGCTCCAGCGGAAGGTGCGCCGGGGCAGGTTGTCCAGCAGGATAATTACCCCCGTGCTGAACCACCACACGAACAGGGCATACGCGGCCGGCCATGCGAATGACGCCATCCTCGGGCGCTACCAGGCGGGGACCAGGCGGACGCTCGCCGGCTGCGCGTTGTCCTTCACGGGCAGCAGATACAGGCGGGCGAACGCGGCGGCGGCGGCCAGGGTCAGACCCGCGTTCTTCACGCGCCCGACCAGGCCGCCCTGGCGCCGGGCCGCGCGCTTGGCCTCCGTGATCGCCAACAGGCGGCGCAGCCCGGCGGCAAAGGCCGGGTGATCGAGGTCCAGGCTGATCGGGAACACCTGCTTGCAGATCTCGGTGGTGATCCGGAACACCGTCATGTCGTATTCCGTCGGATCGATCCCCAGTGCGGCGTGGAACACCGGCCGGGCGTGGTCGCGCACGTACATGGTCGCGAACACGGCGAGCAGGAAGAAGCGGATCCAGAGCCGGTTGACCCCCGTGAGCAGCTTGGGGTCGGAGCGCATCAGCAGCGCGAACGCCTCGCCGTGGCGGAACTCGTCGGCGCACCAGTTCTCGAACCAGGCGAAGATCGGGTGAATCATCCGCTCCGGGTGCCGCTCGAGGTGGCGGAAGATGGTGATGTAGCGCGCGTAGCCGATCTTCTCGGACAAATAGGTCGCGTAGAACACGAACTTCGGGCGGAAGTACGTGTATTTCTTGGCCTTGGTGAGGAAGCTCAGATCCACCCCGACGCCGAAATCCTTCAGCGTGTCGTTGATGAAGCCGGCGTGCCGGGCCTCGTCGCGCGCCATGAAGTTGAACAGGTCGTGGATGTCGCCGTCTTTGATGCGCTTCTTGATCTCGGCGTAAAGCACGCAGCCGGAAAACTCCGCCGTGACGGAGCTGACCAGGAACTCCAGCAACTCGGCCCGCAGCGCCGGCTCCATGCCCGAGAGGTCCACGTCGAACCGCTCGTCGCGGATGAAGTGGCCCTTGTTCGTGTCGGCGCGCAGTTCGGCGATCAGCCCGTCCCACTCGGTCCGCACGCGGCTCACGTCGATCCGCTCCATCGCGGCGAAGTCCGTAGTGTAGAACCGCGGGCTGAGGATCGTGTCCTCCTGCGCGCTGCGGGTCGTCTCGTTGACGGCCTTATCCTTCACAGACTGGGTGATCGTGTTCATGGGGTTTCCTTCGGCATGAAGCCGACCTCATAGAGTTCCGTCAGCTCGAACAGCGCGGTGAACCCGGTCCACCAGCGCGCGAGCAAGCCTGCCCGGCTGATGGTTGCCGCGCAACGCAGTTCGAGGCGCTCGCCGAAGCCGATGTCGGTCGGCACGCCGTGCACGGTCACGATATCGCCGGGCCGGATGTCGATGCCGTCGGGGACGGCGTAGGCATGGAAGCTCTCGGCGGACTTCTCGATGTCCACGTCGGCGCCGATCTGCGCCTCCCGCCGCCCGAACAGCCAGGTGTCGCTCACAGCGCCTGCTCCGGCGCGACCAGCAGGTGCGCGAACACGGCGGCGTTGGTGGCGCCGAACGCCAGCAGCTCGACGTGGCGGCCGGTGGCGGGGTCGTCCAGGGTCAGCCGGCCGTCCGGCCAACGGGCGAGGTGGAACGGCGCCGTGCGGCCGATCTGCTCGGACTTGCGGGTCCGCGCCAGCCCGCGGAGGGTGCCGCGCAGGAAGCCGTTCTCGCCCTCGAACACCTCGACCTCGCGCAGGCTTCCCGCGGCGCGGGCCACCACGGCGCCATCCGCGCGGTCCTCGAACACCAGGTCGCGCGCGGCGAGCGGGGCGCCGGTTTGCGCCGGCGCGGCCGTGGCGCCCAGGCGGCCCGCGACCGCGCCCGCCAGCGACAGGCCGACCATCGCGACGGCCACGATCAGCGGAGCACGGGGGAAACCGAAGTCGGGAAGCGGTCGCATGGCGGGTCCTCCAGGCTTTAGGCGGGCATGGCTTGCGGCACGGACGCGCCGGCCGGGGCCTCGTTCGGCAGGACCGGCGCCGCCATGTCCGCCGACGCGGCGAGCGCGCGCGCCAGGATGCGGGCGGGCGCGCCTGCGTCGCGAAGCCCACGCAGAGTTGGCTCCGCCCGCGCCAGGCGCCAGGGGCGGGCATGCGGCCACAGGATCGGGTACGCCAGGCGGTCGCTGCCCCGCAACTCCAGCGAGATGTCGCCGGCGCCGTCCGCGCGCGTCTTCACCGCGGCCGACTCGACCCGGGCGAACGGCAGGTTGATGGTGACGGGCAGGGCGAGACCGATCTTCAGCACCACGCGGCGATCGGTCACGGTGTAGACGCTCGTGCGCGCCACCGTCCAGGCGTATCCCGCCACGATTGCAAGGGGGACGGCCGCGATCGCCGCGTCCCGCAGGACCGCGAGCGCCACGCCGGTAGCCGGCTCGCGCCGCAGCACGCCGTCGGCGGCGACCCACGCGATGATGATGCCGAAATACGCCGCCAACTTGACGATGTGGAAGGACTGGCGCGCCAGCACCCGCCAGTCCGGCGCGCCCTGCCACAGCAGGCGCTCCCCCGCCGGAAGCGTTCCCGGCAACCCGCGAAGCGCGCTCACAGCAGGGA
Source organism: uncultured Acetobacteraceae bacterium (assembly GCA_964242925.1). Taxonomy (GTDB): domain Bacteria; phylum Pseudomonadota; class Alphaproteobacteria; order Acetobacterales; family Acetobacteraceae; genus LMUY01. The sequence goes on along the minus strand of CAXTBW010000107.1, from coordinate 7,801 downwards.
CTCCGTCCGCCGCGGCGTGGCGTAGAGCATCCCGCCCGCGTAGTAGGCCGTGATCATGTCCTCCTCCAGCAGCGTGACCGTGTCGGGCTGCTTGGTGACCGGGACCGTCGCGAACTGGGCGCCCCGGATGAAGCGGGTCGCGACCCGGCGCTCCTTTTTGCGGATCGCGACGAAGTTCAGCGGCAGCAGCACGTTATGGGTGGCGCCCGGCAGCGCCAGTTGCACCTCCAGGTAGCGGATCACCACCTCGGAGCGGTCGATCCATTCGTCGACCACCTTGCCCGCCACGACGCCGTCCAACCCGACGACGTCGTAGCCGCGCAGGTCGGGGTCCTCGGTCGCGAGGAAGAACGCCGGCGCCACGCGCAACGGGACGATCTTGGGCGCCATGTCGTCGTACGCATGGTCCGGCACGTCGGCGCGCTGCGCGTACGACCCCGGGCCCATGGCCGACAGCAGAGGGTCGCCCAGCGGGGTCAACGGCGCCCCGGGGAACGCCGGACGCACCGCGTTCAACGGCTCGGGCCGGTCGACGCGCGGCACGGTGATGGTGGAGCCGTCCTGCAGGAGAAAGGTTTTGGGCGACGGCGTGCGCGGAAAGCCCTCCACCACGACACGGCTGCGGTGGTCGCCCACCAGCGGGTAGCCCTCGCGCTTGTCCTCGCGGTGGAGGTAGTAGATCAGCCCGGCGAAGAACAACCAGAACGCGTAGAGCGTCAGCTGGGCGACGTCGATATAGCCGGTGATGGCGCCGATTTGCATGGTGTCCTCAGCTTCTGGTGGGGGAGAAGGCGGGCATCGCCCGCGCCTGGGTGACGAGCGGTCCGACCGCGACCAGGGTGGCGAACAAGAGGGCGACCTCGACGATGTAGACCGCGAGATAGCCGGTGGCCGGGGTCTCGAGCGTGACGCCGAGCAGGCCGTGGTCGGCCAGCGCCGCGACGCCGTCCCGCAGCAGGCCGCCGGCGGCGACCGCGCAGCCCGCCGCCGATGCCTGCACCGCGCCCCAGATGCCGAGCACGAGGCCGATCTGGGCGCGGGGCGCCGACTGCATGGCCGCGGTGAGCGTGCAGTGGGCGAACAGCCCGGCGCCCAGGCCGATGCCGAACACCCCGGTCGCGAACAGTCCGGGGGCGGCGAGCGGCGCCGCGAACACCAGTGCGCTGAACGCGGCCAGCCCCGCGAGCGCGCCGCTGCCGGCCAGCCGGTAGGGGCAGGCGCCCTGGCCCAGGAGGCGGGCGCCGATGCCGAAACCGACCAGGCCGCCCACGGCCAGCAGCGCCGTCAATGCGGTGGTGGCGGCCACGGGAAGCCCGAGGACGTGCCCGCCATAGGGCTCGAGCAGGATGTCCTGCATGCTGAACGCGACCGTGCCGAGCCCGAGCGCCACCAGCCGGCGGCGGCTTTGCGGGCTGCGGTCGAAGTCGCGCCAGGTCGCGATGAAGCTTGGCCGCGACCCGGTTATCGCGGTGCGCGAGGGGTTGCGCGGCTCCTGCTTCCACAGCGCCATCGCGTTGAGCGCGAGGGTCACCACGGCGGAGCCCTGCACGACCTGGATCAGGTGCACCTCGGTGAAGTTCCGCAGCAGGAAACCGAACAGCAGAGCGCTGGCGACCATGCCGACCAGCAGCATCATGCACAGCAGCGCCACGACCTTCGGCTGCCGCTCCGGGGGCGCCATGTCGGTGGCCAGCGCCAAGCCGACGGTCTGGACCGTGTGCATCCCGGCGCCGACCAGCAGGAAGGCGAGCGCCGCGGCCACCTTGCCGACGATGGGCGGCGCGGTGGTGTCGCCGGACAGCACGATCAGCGCGAACGGCATGATCGACAGGCCGCCGAACTGCAGCATCGTGCCGAACCACAGGTAAGGCACCCGCCGCCAGCCGAGCACGGAGCGGTGCGTGTCGGACCGGAAGCCAACCAGGGCGCGCAACGGCGCGAACACCAGCGGCAGCGACACCATGACCGCGACCAGCCACGCCGGCACGTGCAGCTCGACGATCATCACGCGGTTCAGCGTGCCGATCAGCAGCACCACGGCCATCCCCACGGTGACCTGGAACAGCGACAGCCGCAGTAGACGGCGCATCGGCAACTCGGCCGTGCCCGCGTCGGCGAAGGGCAGCAAGGAGGGCGACAGCCCCGACCATTTGCGCCCGGCGCCCGAGTTGAGGCGCAGGACGGACGCGGCGACGCCGTGCAGGGTCCAGCTGGGGATGCCTCGATCCATCCCGCTCATGGACGCAGCACCTCCAGCGCCTGCGAGGTGTAGAAGCCGCTCGCGACCCGTTCCGTGCGCCCGAGGCGCTGCCCGGTCAGCAGGCCGCGCAGGGTGGCCGGTCGCACCGGTTCGATGGCGGGCGCGCGGTCGCCGCGCGGGAACAGGCGGCCGGCGGCGTGCATGACCGACAACAGCGGGGTCCGCGGCGCGAAGGTGAACAGCATCGATGCGTCGGCGCGAGCGGCCAGTTCGGCCACAACGCGCGCCATGTCGGCGGCCCGGTAGTGGATCAGGCTGTCCATCCCGACCACATGGTCGAACCGGCCCAGCCCGGCGTCGGCCATGTCGCCGACCTGGAAATCGATATCCAGCCCCGCCGGGGTCCGCTCGCGAGCCAGCGCCACCAGCGTCGGCGACAGGTCGATCGCGGTGACCCGGGCGCCGCGCCGGGCGGCCTCGACGGCCAACGCGCCCGTGCCGCACCCGGCGTCCAGCAGCCGGCGGCCGGACAAGTCCGCGGGCAGCCACGACAGCAGGATGGAGCGCATCCGGTCCCGCCCGGCCCGCACCGTGGCGCGGATGCCGCTGACCGGGGCGTCCGAGGTCAAGCGCCGCCAGGCTTCGGCGGCGGTGCGGTCGAAGTAGGTCTCGATCTCGCCGCGGCGGGCCAGGTAGGTGGACGACGCCATCAATCGTACCCGAGCAGGTCGAAGATGTCGCGGTCGCGCATCGACTGTCCCGTCAGCGGCTCGGTCCCGGCCCACAGCGTCGCGGCAAGGCGCAGGTATTCGAGCTTCACCGCCTCAAGCTCCGGCGAGCTCTCCATCTCGAACAGGGTGGACTTCTTCAACCGGCTGCGGCGGATCACGTCCAGGTCGGGGAAGTGCGCCAGCGTGTTCAGGCCGGCGCGGGCGTTGTAACGGTCGATCTGGTCGGTCGCGGCGCTGCGGTTGGCGATCACGCCGCCCAGCCGCACGTCGTAGTTCTTCGCCTTCGCCTGGATGGCGGCCACGATGCGGTTCATCGCGAAGATGCTGTCGAAGTCGTTCGCGGTCACGATGAGCGCGCGGTCGGCGTGCTGCAGCGGCGATGCGAACCCGCCGCACACCACGTCCCCGAGCACGTCGAAGATCACGACGTCGGTCTCCTCCAGCAGGTGGTGCTCCTTCAGCAGCTTCACCGTCTGCCCGACCACGTAGCCGCCGCAGCCGGTGCCGGCCGGCGGGCCGCCCGCCTCCACGCACATCACGCCGTTGTAGCCCTGGAACACGAAGTCCTCGACGCGCAGCTCCTCCGAGTGGAAGTCCACCGCTTCCAGCACGTCGATCACGGTCGGCAGCAGCTGCTTGGTCAGCGTGAAGGTGCTGTCGTGCTTCGGGTCGCAGCCGATCTGCAGCACGCGCTTGCCGAGCTTGCTGAACGCGGCCGACAGGTTGGAGGACGTCGTGCTCTTGCCGATGCCGCCCTTGCCGTAGACCGCGAACACCTTGGCCGTGCCGATGCGCACCGCCGGGTCGAGCGCGACCTGGACGCTGCCGTCGCCGTCGGCGCGGGCGTTGCGCGTCATGCGCGGCGGGTAGGGAACCGTAGCGACGGTCATGCGGCCAACTCCACTTCGATGCCTTCCAAGCGGTCCTCCAGCTCCTCGCCGGCGCGACGCAGGGCGTCGATCGTGGCGGGGTCGGGGGACCAGTAGCGACGCTCGTGCGCCTCGATCAGCCGGTTGGCGATCTTGGCCGACGCCTTCGGGTTCAGCGCCGCGAGCCGCGCGCGCATGTCGTCGTCGAGCACGTAGGTCTCGGCGAGCTGCTGGTACACCCACGGGCTGACTTCCCCGGTGGTGGCGGACCAGCCGAGCGTGTTGGTGACGTGGGCGTCGATCTCGCGCACGCCCTCGTAGCCGTGCTTCAGCAGCGCCTCGTACCATTTCGGGTTCAGCGCCCGCGTGCGCGTTTCCAGCGACACCTGCTCGGAGAGCGTCCGCACGGTGCCGTCGCCGCGCGTCTGGTCGCCGATGTAGACGGACGCCGCCACGCCGCCGCGCGCCCGGCGCACCGCGCGGGTGATGCCGCCCAGCGTGTCGAAGTAGTGGTCGACGGTGGTGACCCCGAGCTCGATGCTGTCGAGGTTCTGGTAGGTCGCCTCCACGCTGGACAGCACGTGGTTCAGCACGGCGCCCTCGCGGCGCGGCGTCCCGTCCACGCCGTAGGCGAAGCCTTTGCGCGCGACGTAGGCGTCGGCCAGTTCGTCCTCGTCGTTCCACAGGCCGTTGCCGACCATCTGGTTCACGTTGGCGCCGTACGCGCCGTCGGCGTTGCCGAACACCCGCAATGCCGCCTGCTGGATATCGCCGCCCTGGGCGGCCTGGAAGGCGAGCGCGTGCTTGCGGATGAAATTGTCAGCGTCGGCTTCGTCCGCCTGCGCCGCCAGCAGCGCGGCCTCTGCGAGCAGCCTTGTCTGCAGCGGCAGCAGGTCGCGGAAGATGCCGGACAGGGTCATCACGACGTCGACCCGCGGACGGCCGAGTTCGGCGAGCGGCAGCAGCCTGGCGCCGCACAACCGGCCATAACCGTCGAAGCGCGGCGCGGCGCCCATCAGCCATAGCGCCTGGGCGATCGGGCCGCCCTCGGTCTTGAGGTTGTCGGTGCCCCACAGCACCATCGCGACCGTCTCCGGCACGCCGTTGCCGTCCGCCGCGTGGCGCGCCAGCAGCCGGTCCGCTTGGCGGGCGCCGTCCTGCACCGCGAACACGCTGGGCAGGCGGAACGGGTCGAAGCCGTGCAGGTTGCGCCCGGTCGGCAGCACCTCGGTGGTGCGCAGCAGGTCGCCGCCGGGCGCCGGCCGGACGTAGCCCGCGTCGAGCGCGTGGATGATGGCGGGCAGCTCGTGGTCGACCGCCAGCAGGCCGTCCAGCCGCTCCCGCTCGACGCCCTCGGGCACGCCGGCCGCGTCCAGCATGTCGGCGCGCTCGCTGGCCGATGGGGGAACGCCGATCACGTGCAGGCCGTGCGGGATGAGGGTGTATTCCAACTCGAGCAAGGCCGCCCCGAGGCGGTCGATCTCCGCGCCCGCGCAGTCGGTCCAAGCGGGCGCCGGCTCGGCCAGGTTGACCGCGGCGGCCTGCGCCTGCACCAGCTCGGCAAGCGCTGCGCTCTGCTCCGGGTCCGCGTCCGGATCCTGCGTGCGCCAGCGGTCGAGCGATCCCTTCAGGTCCAGCAAACCGCGGTACAGCCCGGCCTGCGCCACGGGCGGCGTCAGATAGCTGACCAAGGTGGCGCCCGCGCGGCGCTTGGCGATCATGCCCTCGGACGGGTTGTTGGAAGCGTAGAGGTTGTAGTTCGGCAGGTCGCCGATCAGCCGGTCCGGCCAGCAGGCGGCCGACAGCCCGGCCTGCTTGCCCGGCATGAATTCCAATGCGCCGTGGGTGCCGAAATGCAGCACCGCATGCGCGCGGAACTCCTCGCGCAGGTAGCGGTAGAATGCGCTGAACGCGTGCGTCGGGGCGAAGCCGCTCTCGAACAGCAGCCGCATAGGATCGCCCTCATAGCCGAAGGCGGGCTGCAGGCCGACGAACACGTTGCCGAACCGCGCGCCGAGCACGAACAGATGCGCGCCGTCGCTCTGCTGCCGGCCGGGCGCCGCGCCCCACACCGCCTCGATCTCGGCGAGCCAGGTCTCGTTGCGGACGTGCTGGTCGACCGGGATCCGCGCCGCCACGCTCGCGTCCATGCCGAACCGCTCGCCGCCATCCACCACCGCGCGGCGCAGCGCCTCCGCGTCGGCCGGCAGCTCGCCGAGCGTGTAGCCGGCCGCCTGCAGCGCGTGCAGGGTGTTGAACAGGCTGGCGAACACCGCGAGGTAGGCGGCCGTCCCGGTGGCGCCGGCGTTGGGCGGAAAGTTGAACAACACGGTCGCGATGCGCCGGTCTGCACGGGCCGAGCGACGCAGCGCCACCAGCTTCGCCACCCGCGCGGCCAACGTCGCGGCGCGCTCGGAGTGCGCGATCATGTCGCGCTGGCAGCTCACGCCGTCGCAGCCGGCGCACGGGGCTTCCGGCGCGGCGCGGCCGCAGCGTCCGCCGAACACGATCGGGTTGGTGGCGCCGTCCAACTCGGGCAGCGCGACCATCATGGTGGCCTCGACCGGCAGCAGGCCGCGCGGGTCCTTCTCCCAGGTGCGCAGGGTCTGGAACTCGACCGGGGTGGCGGAGATGTAGGGCACGTCCAGCCGCGACAGCAGCGCCTCGGCCGCGCGGCTGTCGTTATAGGCGGGACCGCCGACCAGGGAGAACCCGGTGAGCGACACGACGGCGTCCACCGTTGGAATGCCGTCGCGGGTGAAATACTTCTCCACGGCCGGACGCGAATCGAGCCCGCTGGCGAAGGCCGGGATCACGCGCAGCCCGCGCGCCTCCATCGCCGCGATGACGCCGTCGTAATGGGCGGCGTTGCCGGAGATGAGATACGAGCGCAGCAGCAGCACCCCAACGGTCCCGGCCAGGCCGCGGACGGGCAGGGCGCCGAAATCCTCCGTGATGCGGCCCGGGACGGCCGGATGATACAGCCCGACGTCCGGGTAGCAGACGGGCGCCTGCACCGGGCGCAGCGCGCGCTTGGCGCCGGCGCAGTACTTGCCGACCAGCATGCGCACCAGGTTGGCGAGGTTCTCCTCCGACCCGGCGAGCCAATACTGCAGCGCCAGGAAGTAGGTCCGCACGTCCTGCGCGGTCCCCGGGATGAACTTCATCATCTTGGGCAGCCGGCGCAGCATCCGCATCTGCGCCGCGCCGTCGGAGCCGACGCCGTTGGAGCCGCGCGCGCCCGGCTTGCCGCCGCGCAGCTTCTTCAGCATGGCCAGCGCGCCGGTCGCTTCCTGCGACATGTCGAACCTGCCGAGCCGCGTCAGCCGGGTGATCTCGTTGCCGGACATGCAGCACAGCATGGCGTCGCAAGAGTCGCGACGAGCGGCCAGCGCGGGCTGCACGGCGCGGATGTGGTCGTCGAGGAACAGCATGGTCGCGACCACCACGTCGCCGCGCGCGATGTCGGCGTGGCAGGCGGCGAGCGCCTCCGGGCAGGAGCCCCATTCATCGGCCGCGTGGACCACCAGTTCGAGGCCGGGCATCTCCTGCCGCAACTCGGCGCGGGCGCGGGCGGCGGCGCCGGACAGGTGGCTGTCCATCGTCACCACGACCACCCGCAAGGGGGTGGGCTCAGCGGCCGAAATGGGCTTTGGCGTCATACAGCGTGTCCACGGTGATGGTTGCCAATCCGCGCTCGCTCGCGAACTTCTCGGTGTTCCGCCGGGCCTTGCCGCGCACGAAGAACGGGATCTTGCCGATCTCGCGCTCGGCCTCCGCGGCCCAAACCACTGGCTGGCTTGCCGCGACCTCGGGCTCGTGCACCGGCGCGACCGGCGCCGGCGCGCCGTGGCCCAGATGCGACGAGCCGGCGTCGTCGTGGAACTCGAAGTCGCCGCGGAACATCGTGATGAGATGCTCCTCCAGGCCCATCATCAGCGGGTGGACCCAGGTGTCGAACAGCACGTTGGCGCCCTCGAACCCCATCTGCGGCGAGTAGC
>CAXTBW010000106.1:5881-14971 GCA_964242925.1 uncultured Acetobacteraceae bacterium | reverse complement strand
ACGCTCTCGATGATCGTCGCCGTGTCCAGCGGGCGCAGCGAGCGCAGGTTGATCACCTCCGCCTCGATGCCCTGCTCCGCCAGCGCCTCCGCCGCCTTCAGCGCGACCCCGACCATGATGGAGAACGCGACGATGGTGACGTGCTTGCCCACGCGCTCGATCTTGGCCTTGCCGATCGGCAGGATGAACTCGGGGTCGGTCGGGCACTCGAAGGTCTGGCCGTAGAGGATCTCGTTCTCCAGCACGATCACCGGGTTCGGGTCGCGGATGGCGGCGCGCAGCAGGCCCTTGGCGTCGGCGCTGCTCCAGGGGGCGACGACCTTCAGGCCGGGCACGTGGGCGTACCAGCTGGCGTAGCACTGGCTGTGCTGCGCGGCGACGCGGCTGGCGGCGCCGTTGGGGCCGCGGAACACGATCGGGCAGCCCATCTGGCCGCCGCTCATGTACAGCGTCTTGGCGGCGGAGTTGATGATCTGGTCGATCGCCTGCATGGCGAAGTTGAACGTCATGAACTCCACGATCGGCCGCAGCCCGGCCATCGCCGCGCCGACCGCCATCCCGGTGAAGCCATGCTCGGTGATCGGCGTGTCGAGCACCCGGCGCGGGCCGAACTCGTCCAGCATGCCCTGGCTGATCTTGTAGGCGCCCTGATATTGCGCGACCTCCTCGCCGAGCAGGAACACGCTGTCGTCGCGGCGCATCTCCAGGCTCATGGCGTCGCGCAACGCCTCGCGCACCGTGGCGGGGGCGGTGGCGCCCCAATCCTTCTCCGGCGCCGCGGCGGCCAGCCCCGGAACGGGCGCGGAGGCGGTTTCGGCCGGACGCTTCGGCTCCAGCTTCTGCGGCGCCTCGGCTGTCGGCTTCTCTGGGGCGGCGCCCTCGCCGAGCACGGCGATCGGGGTGTTCACGGCCACCCCCTCGGTGCCTTCCTCGACCAGGATCTGGCTCAGCTTGCCCTCGTCGACCGCCTCCACCTCCATGGTGGCCTTGTCGGTCTCGATCTCGGCGATCACGTCGCCGGCGCGCACGTCCTCGCCGACCTTCTTCAGCCAACGGGCGAGCTTGCCCTCCGTCATGGTGGGCGACAGCGCAGGCATCAGGACTTGCGTGGACACTCTCAGTCCTCCAGCAGGATGTCGGTCCACAGCTCGGCCGCATCGGGTTCGGGGCTCGCCTGCGCGTAGTCGGCCGCTTCCGCGATGCGCGCCTTGACGTCCGCGTCGATCGCCTTGGTCACCTCCTCGCCCACGCCCATCTCGCTCAGCAGGTGACGGACGTGCTCGATGCAGTCGCGCTCGCCGCGCATCTTCTCGATCTCGTCGCGGGTGCGGTACTTGCCGGGGTCGGACATCGAGTGGCCGCGGTAACGGTAGGTCTTGATCTCCATCAGGTACGGCCCGTTGCCGGCGCGGCAATGCGCCACCGCAACCTCCGCCGCCTGGCGCACGGCCACGACGTCCATGCCGTCCACCGCGGCGCTGGCCATGCTCCAGGGCGAGCCGTTCTTGGACAGGTCGCGCGACGCCGTGGCGCGCTCCACGCTGGTGCCCATGCCGTACATGTTGTTTTCGATGACGTAGATGCAGGGCAGCTTCATCAGCGCGGCGAGGTTGAAGCTCTCGAACACCTGGCCCTGGTTGGCGGCGCCGTCGCCGAAATAGGTGACCGCGACGTGATCGTTGCCGCGATACCAATCGGCGAACGCCAGCCCGGTGCCGAGGCTGACCTGCGCGCCGACGATGCCGTGGCCGCCGTAGAACTGCTTCTCCTTGCTGAACATGTGCATGGAGCCGCCCTTGCCCTTGGAATAGCCGCCCGACCGCCCGGTCAGCTCCGCCATCACGCCGCGCGGCTCCATCCCCGTTGCCAGCATGTGGCCGTGGTCGCGGTAGGAGGTGATGACCTGGTCGCCTGGCTTGAGCGCGCCCTGCACGCCGACCACCACCGCCTCCTGCCCGATGTACAAGTGGCAGAAGCCGCCGATCAGTCCCATGCCGTACAACTGGCCGGCGCGCTCCTCGAAGCGGCGGATCAGCAGCATGTCGCCATAGGCCTGCAGCAACGCGTCCTGGGACATGGGCGGCTGGTTGGAGCCGGAATGCCCATCGCGCCCCATCGTCTCGGCCGATTGCGACATCGTCCCACTCCCTTCCGTTCCTTGACTCTGCACCTAGCGTTCACTGCGCCCATGGGCAAGGGAGCGGGGCGGTAAGATCGTTGTTCCGCGGCGCCGAACGGGGTAGCCACAGGAACGAACCCTGCTATCTCTGGCTCATGTCCGATCAGCGTGATCCATCCCGGTTCGTGCCGTTGCTGGTGCTGGCCGGGATCGTCCTGCTTGGCCTGCTGGCCTGGCAGGCGTTCCCCCTGGTGCAGGCCTACATCGCGCGCCAGGACTGCGTGGCGGTCGGCCGCACGAATTGCGGGTAGGCCAACAGGCGTCTAGCGTGCCGCCAGAAAAGCAAAACAAGGAAGCGTCCATGACCATGACCCGCCGCTCGGCTGTCGGGCTGCTTGCTGCGCCGTTCGTGCTCCGGGCCGCCGGCGCGCGCGCCGCCGATGGGCGGGTGCTGAAGATCAGTCACCAGTTCCCCGGCGGCACGGTAGACCAGGGCGACTTCCGCGACCGGCTGGTGCGGCGCTTCGCGGCGCAGGTGCAGGAGAAGACCGGCGGCTCGCTGACATTCGAGATCTATCCCGGTTCGTCGCTGATGAAGACGGTGGCGCAGTTCTCCGCCCTGCGGCGCGGCGCGCTGGACCTGTCGTTGTATCCGCTGGCCTATGCCGGCGGCGAGGTGCCCGAGGTCAATGTCGGGCTGATGCCGTGCCTGGTGACCAGCTACGAGCAGGGCCTGGCGTGGAAGACGGCGCCGATCGGGCAGGAGCTGACGGCGCTGCTGGACAAGCGCGGCATCAAGATCCTGACCTGGGTGTGGCAAGGCGGCGGCGTGGCCTCGCGCGCGGCCGAGGTGGCGAAGCCGGACGACACCAAGGGGCTGAAGATCCGCGGCGGCTCGCGCGAGATGGACCAGATGCTCAAGGCGGCGGGCGGGATCATCAGCTCGGTCACGTCGGACGAGACGTATGCCGCGATGCAGACCGGCTCGCTGGATGCGGCGGTGACGTCGTCCACCAGCCTGATCAGCTTCCGCCTGCAGGAGATCGCGAAGAACGTCACGACTGCGCGCGGCGGGTCGTTCTGGTTCATGTTCGAGCCGCTGCTGATGTCCAAGTCGGTGTTCGACAGCCTGAGCCCGGAGCAGCAGGCGGCGATGACCGAGGTGGGCGCGGCGCAGGAGCCGTTCGCGCTGGCGGCGGCCAAGGCGGACGACCAGGCCCTGGCGGAGATCTACAGCAAGGCGGGGGTGAAGGTCGCCGACATGACCGCCGCCGACATCGCGAAGTGGAAGGCGGTCGCGCAGGACAGCGCGTGGAAGGATTTCGCCAACCGCAACGGGGCGTGCGCGAACCTGCTGAAGCTGGCCGAGGCCGTCGCTTGACCGTTGCCACCGGCGTCGGTTCCCCGGCGGACGTTCCGCGCACGGGCGTGCTGGGTTCGGTGCAGGGCGCGGTCACCGGGCTGAACGGGGCGCTGGCGGTAGCGTCGGCGCTCGCGATCGCCGTGGCGGGCGGCGTGCTGACGTGGGAGGTGATCGGGCGGTACTTCCTCTCGATCGCCAGCGATTGGCAGGACGAGCTGTCCACCTTCCTGCTGATCGGCGCGACGTTCGGCTCCGCCGCCTGGACGCAGGCGCGGCGCGGGCATGTTGGGATCGACGCGCTGGCGCATGTGCTGCCGCCGGGCGTGGACCGGGTGCGGCGGTTGTTGGCGGATTTGTGCTCGCTGTTGTTCGTGGGGTTCTTCGCCTGGAAGAGCTGGCAGCTGCTGGGCGAGGCGTGGGAGGAGGGGCAGACCACGCCGTCCTCCTGGGGCCCGCCGCTGTGGATCCCTTATGGCTGCATGACGGCGGGCATGGCGCTGCTGGCGGTGCAACTGCTGCTGCAACTGCTGGGAAGCCGCCACGCGGACTCGACCGAAGCGAACCTGGCGTGACCCTCTTCCTATTCCCTCTCCCGCTTGCGGGAGAGGGGCGGGGTGAGGGGACGTGGGCAAGCCCCCTCACCCAACCCTCTCCCGCAAGCGGTAGAGGGCTTTTACCGCAATGAGCACTGGTACGATTGGCCTGCTCTACGCCGGGTCCACGCTGGTGGCGCTATTCTCCGGCATCCCGATCGCGTTCGCGCTGGGTGGGGTCGCAACCGTGTTCATGATGCTGTTCATGCCGGCGGCTTCGCTCGATACCGTGGCGCAGAACGTCTACGAGGAACTCGCCTCCATCACCCTGCTGACCATTCCGCTGTTCATCCTGAAAGGCGCGGCGATCGGCAAGTCGCGCGCCGGCAAGGACCTGTACGACGCCTTGCACACCTGGCTGCACCGGGTGCCCGGCGGATTGGGCGTGGCCGTGGTGCTCGCCTGCGGACTGTTCGCCGCGATGGCCGGATCCAGCCCTGCGACTTGTTCTGCGATCGGCTCGTCCGGCATCCCCGAGATGCGGCGCCGCGGCTACTCCCCCGGTTTCGCGGCCGGCCTGGTCGCGGCGGGCGGCACGCTGGGCATCCTGCTGCCCCCATCCATCGTGCTGATCCTGTACGCCGTGGCGTCCGAGCAGTCGCTTGGCCGCCTGTTTCTGGCCGGGCTGGGCCCCGGTGTGCTGCTGGTTGCGCTGTTCGCGGCCTGGGCGGTGGTGAACTGGCGCCGCGAGTATGGCCGGGCTGTGCGCACCGCCGCCGCCGGCGGCCCGCGGGGCGAGATCCTGCGCGCCGACACCTACTCCATGCGCGAGCGCATGGTGGCGCTGCCGCGAGTGCTGCCGTTCCTGCTGCTGCTGTCGGGCGTGATGGTCGCGCTGTACGGCGGCATCGCCACCCCCTCGGAGACGGCCGGCCTGGGCGCGGTGCTGGCCCTGCTGCTGATCGCCGCGATCTACGGCGCGTGGCGGCCGCGGGATCTGAAGCCGATCTTCGAGGGCACGCTGGGCGAGAGCGGCATGTTGCTGATGATCATCGGCATGAGCCTGCTCTACAGCTACGTGATGAGCTACCTGCACATCAGCCAGGGCGCCGCCGGCTGGATCGTCGGCCTGCAGCTGTCGCGCTGGCTGCTGCTGACGGCGATCCTGTTGCTGGTGGTGGTGCTCGGCTTCTTCCTGCCCCCCGTGTCGATCATCCTGATGACGGCGCCGATCATCCTGCCGCCGTTGCGCGCCGCCGGGTTCGACCTGGTGTGGTTCGGCGTGGTCATGGCGGTGGTGATGGAGATGGGCCTGATCCATCCCCCGGTCGGGCTCAACATCTTCGTCATCAACCGCATCGCGCCGGACATCGGCTTGGGCCCGATCATCCGCGGCACGCTGCCGTTCGTGGCGCTGATGGCGGTGGGCGTGGTGATCATGTCGTTCGTGCCCGGCATCGCGTTGTGGCTGCCGGACGCCGTCTACGGCAGGTAAGGCGTTCTCCCGCAGACGCTCTGCAGATGAACAGCAGTCTCTTTTAAGACCGTTCAAAGCAAGACTGGCCCCTTTGACTTGGGCAGTCCGGGGGCCGATTTTCTATCACGGGCCGATTGCGCAATTCTGTCGCAATGCCGGGGCAGGAGGCGCTGTAGTGTCCGTGATGTCTGCCATTCCCGAGCTGCGCGCCTCGACTTCTGCAAGCCCGGCCACCGTGGAAGCGCCGCGCCGGTCGTGGCGGCTGCCGTCGCTGCGGCGGTTCGCCTCGCCCTTGGCGCTGGTGGCGCTGTGGCAGGCGGCGTCGATGACAGGCGTGCTGCCGCCGCGCATCCTCGCGGCGCCGAGCGTCATCCTATCAACCGCGTGGGGGCTGCTGCTGACGGGCGAGCTGCCGGCCAACATGCTGGTGTCGCTCGAGCGGGTTGCGGTCGGGCTGGCGGTTGGCGTCACCGTGGGGGCGGCGCTGGCGGTGGTGGCCGGACTGTCGCGCCTGGGTGAGGACGTCGTGGACGCGCCGATGCAGATGTTCCGCACGCTGCCGTTTCTGGCGCTGGTGCCGCTGTTCATCCTGTGGTTCGGCATTGGCGAGCTGCCCAAAGTGGCGCTGGTCGCCTTGGGCAGCACGTTCCCGGTCTACCTCAACCTGTTCGCCGGCATCCGCGGGATCGACCCCAAGCTGCTGGAGGCCGGGCGCGTCTTCGGGCTGGGGCGCTGGGGGATCATCCGCCACGTCGTTCTGCCGGGCGCGCTGCCGTCCGGTCTGGTCGGCCTGCGCTACTCCCTGGGCGTGGCCTGGCTGTCCCTGGTGGTCGCGGAGCAGATCAATGCGACCGCGGGCATCGGCTACATGATCAGTGACGCGCGGGACTTCCTGCGCACCGACGTCATCGTGGTCGGGCTGGGGGTCTATGCGCTGCTCGGCCTTGCGGCGGACGCGCTGGTCCGGTTGGCGGAGCGCCGGGTGCTGGTGTGGCGGCCGAGCCTCGTGCGGCGATGAGCGCCCACGTGCTCGACGCGGTGGCGGACAGCGCCGTGCAGGTCCGCGGGCTGACCCGGCAGTGGGCTGGCCCGCGGGTGCTGGATGCGTTGGACCTGGACCTGGCGCCCGGCTCGTTCACCGCGCTGCTGGGCCGCAGCGGCTCCGGCAAGACCACGCTGCTGCGGACGCTCGCCGGCCTCGACCCGGTTCCCGCCGGCGCCACCGTGTCCACCCCGCAGCCCACCACCGTGGTGTTCCAGGAACCGCGGCTGCTGCCGTGGAAGACGGTGGCGGAGAACGTGACGCTTGGGCTGACCGGCGCCCGCCGCGCGGCCGAGGCGGCGCTGCGGGAAGTGGAGCTGGGCCATCGCCTGGACGCCTGGCCGGTGACGCTGTCGGGCGGCGAGGCCCAACGCGCCGCCCTGGCCCGCGCCCTGGTGCGCCAGCCGCGCCTGCTGCTGCTGGACGAGCCGTTCGCCGCGCTGGACGCGTTGACCCGGATGCGGATGCACGCGCTGACGCTCGAGTTGTGGCGGGCGCACGCGCCGACGACGCTGATCGTGACCCACGACGTGGACGAGGCGCTGCTGCTGGCTGACCGCGTGCTGGTGCTGGAGAGCGGCCGAATTGCGACCGACGTCGCCGTAGACCTGCCGCGCCCGCGCGACCCGGCAAGCTTCGGATCGTTGCGCGCCCGGCTGCTGCGCGCGCTCGGCGTTGAATCGGCGCGGTAAGCTGAGGCGTCACGCGCGGTCGAACTTGTCCTTTTGTCGCCGGCCGAACAGCAGACCGCGCTCGAGCCGCCCGCGCAGGCCGGCGTAGTAGGCGTTCAGGAACTCGAGATCGGTCTCTGCGCCGCGCGCCCAGCCGATCTTGGCGGCAATCCGGATTGCGACCGCCGCGATGGTTGGCGGGTCTGGCGCGCGCAGCACGTCTTCAAGCACGTGCAGTTCCTTGATTCCGTAGACGGCTAGTTGCGCGGGCGTGAACCGCAGCATGGACGGCGTCGCGGCCAGGTCGGCCAGCAAACGGCGGCGTGGCGTGCGCACCACCCAGGTGCCGGCAAGCAGGTCCCCGACGCGCAGCCGGTCGCGGTTGAACAGCGGGAAGAACAGGAAGATCCAGGTCCAGCCGATCCCCAGCAGCACCAGCGGCCACGACGCGGCGGAGCCCTGCGCCAGCAGCAGCGCGAGCGGCAGGAACAGTTCCAGCTCGCGCAGCAGGTTGCGCGCCAACACCATGTCCGCCGTTAGCCGGCCGCCGCTGCGCGAAGCGACGCGGATGCCCAGGATGCGCTTGCCCGGCGTCGCCGCCCGCGGCTGCAGCTCGAAGAACGCGAAGTAGAAATTGCGCAGGACGAAGAAGCCCAGCAGCCAGACGATCGCCGCCAAGTCGAGCCCGGTCCCGGCCAGCGTCAGCAGCGCGAGCAGCGTCAAAGCCACCAGGGCGGCGCAGATGAACGCGACGTCGAGCAGGAACGCCCCCAGCCGCACACTGGCCTCGGCGAGCAGCAGGTGCAGACCAATCCCCTCGGGCGTGACCAGCTCGCGCAGCAGGCGCGCCTGCCCGCTCATCGTAGGCGGCGCCGGGGCAGGTAAAGGTAGGCGTACCATGCCAGCGCCGTCAGCCCGGCAATCGTGTAGCGCTGCGCGTCGCCGATCACTGCCTGGCGCACGATGCCTTCCAGCAGGCCGGCGCAGGCCAGCATGACGAACACCCCCGCCATCAGCGTCGCGGCTTGGCGCCCGGCTGCGGCGGCGGCGGCCAGGCGAGTGTCGGCGCCGGGCATGGCGATCGCGACGCCGATGCGGAACCCGGCCGCGCCCGCCAGCACCACGGCAGTCAGCTCCGTCACGCCGTGCACCAGCAGCCAGCCGCCCAGGTTGAGCGCCAACCCCCGGCTCGCGAACAGCGCCAGGAAGGCGCCGACCGTGGCGCCGCTGTAGGCCAGCAACAGCGCGGTAGGCAGGCAGAACATGAAGCCGAGCGCGAAGGCGAGGATCGCAACCTGCGCATTGTGGGTGAACAAATAGGCGGAGAACGTGCCCGCATGAGCTAGCGCGCCGCCGCCGTAGAGCGTGTCGCGCAGCGCTTGGGTGGTGGCCGCCGGGTCCCGTCCGCCGGCCAGGCCGCCGGGCACGAAGACGTAGAACCAGTCCGCATCCGCCCGCACCAGCAGGTAGGCGAGCAGCGTCCCGCCGCCCATCGCCAGCCACGCGACCAGCGTCTCGCGCCACAGCGCCTGCGCCGCGGCAGGCCAGTCGGTGGCGAAGAACGCGGCCAGGCGGCGGCCCAGCCCGGTGCGGGTGCCGTAGACCAAGAAGTAGGCGCGGGTGCTGAGGTCCTCCAGGTAGTCGATCAGGTTGTGGTCCAGCGAGGTGGCCCGCGCGACCGACAGCGCCGACAGCGTCGCCCGGTAGAGCGAGGGGATGGCGAGCAGCTCGGCGTCCGACAGTCGGCGCAGCGAGCCGCGTTCGAGCCGGGCGAGCAGGTTCTCCAGCGTGCGCCAGCCCTCCTCCCGCTCGTCGCGGAAGCGCCGGCTGCGTAGCTCCCCAGTGCTCAAAGCCGCTCGATCTTCGCTAAAAAGCCCTCTCCCGC
>CAXTBW010000106.1:0-5781 GCA_964242925.1 uncultured Acetobacteraceae bacterium | reverse complement strand
GCGGGAGAGGAAGAAGCACAGAGGCATCGTCACAACCGGCCGCGCCGTTTGAGGTCCACGTAGCGGCGGATCAGCGCTGGCCCCATCTCGCGCACCGGCGTGTCGATCACCTCCGCCCCTAGCCGGCGCAGCCGCGCCAGCACCACCTCGCGATCCGCCAGCAACGTGCCCGCGACCACCGCGCGGCACACGTCTTCCGCGGTCTCTGGCCCCGCATCCGCCATCGCGGTCAGCTCGTCGTCGCGGAACGCCACGAACAGCACCAGGTGGCGCGTCAGCAACCGGCCGATATTCTCGATCATCAGCTCCGCGCCTGTCGCGTCGGCGAAGTCGGTGAACACGATCACCAGCGCGCGGCCGCCCAGCGTCCCGCCCAACTCGGTCAGACCCAGCGTGTAGTTCGTCTCCTCCGTCGAGTAGTCCAGCGCGGCCGCTTGCCGTTGCAGCGCGCCGAACGAGGCCGTTCCCGCCACGGCCCCCGTGGACAGCACCGGGCGCGCGTCGAACGCGAACAGCCCGACCCGGTCGCCCAGCTTCAACGACACATAGGCCAGCACCAGCGCGGCGTTCAGCGCATGGTCCAGCCGCGGCAGGCCGCCGGCCAGCGGCTCGCACATGCCCCGCCCCGTGTCGAGCGCCAGCATGATCGTGCGGTTCCGCTCCGCCTGCGTCTCCCGCACCAGCAGCTTGGCGTGGCGCGCCGACTGCCGCCAGTTGACCCCGCGAGGGTCGTCGCCGCGCTGGAACTCCCGCAGCGCGTGGAACTCCATGCTGTCCGCCTGCTCCAGCTGCATCGCCTGCCCGGCGGCGCGGTTGCGCGAGAACAGGCGGATCGCCTCCTCCCGCACCAGGCTGATCTGCGGGACCACCTGCAGCGCCCGGTCCAGCGCGCGCGTCTGCACCCGGCGCACCAGGCCGAGCGGCCCGCGCCAGCGCAGGTGCAGCCGCAGCAGCGCCGCCGTTCCGCGCCGCCGCGGCGCCAGCGTGAAGCCGAGCGTGTCCGACCCGGCCGGCAGACGGCGCAGCGCCGGGCTGGCGTCCAACCGCGCATCCGTCTCCAACGCCGCCTCCAACCCCGGCGGCGGGCGGCCGTCCAGCCGAAACGACGCTTGTCCCGGCCGTCCGGTCTCGATCACCGCCGGCAGCGACGCGGCCAGGCGGAACTGCCCCGGCCGCCGCATCAGCAAGGCGTCGGCCGCCATCAGCACAAGCACGGCGCCGATCCAGGCCGGCCCGGTCACCCACAGCGCGTCCTGCGCCAGGCCGAAGGCGAGCGCCACCGGGATCCCCGCCGCCATCGCCGCGACCGCGCGCCCGGTGGGCAAAATCATGGATACGTCATCAGCGGGGCGCCTCGACCTGCGTGATCAGCCCAGCCACCACGTCCGACACCTTTCGTCCGTCGATCTCGGCGGCGGGCGACAGGATCACCCGGTGCGCCAGGGCCGGCAGCGCCAGCGCTTTCACGTCGTCGGGGATCACGTAGTCCCGCCCGTCCAGCGCGGCGCGAGCGCGGCTGGCCACCGCCAGCATCGCGGCGGCGCGCGGCGACGCCCCCGCCTCGAGGTCCGCGCTGGCGCGGGTCGCGCGCACCAGCGCCACGATGTAGGCCACCACGGGCGCGGCCAGCCCGACCCGACTCACCGCGTCCACCGCCGCGCCGATCGTGGCGGCGTCGGCCACCTGGGTCACGCCGAACCTGGCCGGCTCCGACATGCCCGTCTGCGTGCCATGGCCGGCGACGATCGCCTGCTCCTCCACCTCCGACGGGTAGCCGAGCACCTGCTTGAACAGGAACCGGTCCAGCTGCGCCTCCGGCAACGGGTAGGTGCCCTGCTGCTCGATCGGGTTCTGCGTCGCGATCACGGTGAAGCGGGCGCCCAAGTCATAGCGCGCGCTGTCGATGGTGACGTGGCGCTCCTGCATCGCCTCCAGCAGCGCGGCCTGCGTTTTGGGCGGGGTGCGATTGATCTCGTCGGCCAGCAGCAGCTCGCAGAATACCGGGCCGCGGGTAAGGGTGAACCGGCTGGTCTGGAAGTTGAAGATGTTGGCGCCGACGATGTCGCCGGGCATCAGGTCGGGGGTGAACTGGACGCGGCCGAACTGCAGGCCCAGCACTCTGGCGAAGCACTGCGCCATGAACGTCTTGGCGGTGCCTGGCGGGCCTTCCAGCAGGATGTGGCCGCCCGACAGCAATGCGGTGGTGATCAGGTCCACCGTCGCCACTTGGCCGACCACGGCGCGGCCGACTTCCTCGCGGATACGTGCCGCCAGGCGGGCGACGTCAGCGATGTCCATGCACGAACCCCATTCGCCAGCGATGCAGACGGCGCGCCAGGCGCACTAGCCCAGCGCCGTCGCGCACCGCGCCGGTGTCGGCCAGCAAGGTCGCCCAGCGCTCCGACGCGCCCCGGGCGACGCCGGCGCGGTCCAGGAACACGTCCAGCCCGGCCGCATCCAGCCGCGGCGCGGCCACCGACCGGGCGGCCAGCGCGCGCGTCAGGTCGGCGTAGGGCAGCGCCATCCGCTTCTCCCGTCCGGCGCGGGCGATCAGCGCGGCGGCGTTGTCGGCCAGCGCGCGCTTGCCCAGGTCGAAGGCGCGGCCCGCGCGTCGCAGCGGCCCGAAGCGCTTGGCGGACAGCAGCCCGGTCAGCAGCGCCGCCGCCGCCGCGCACAGCGTCGCGCCCAGCAGTGGCGGCTCGAAGATCATCCGCAGCGGGTCGCGGGAACGGCCGAAGCCGTTGAGCGAGACGTCGAACGCGACCGATCCGCCGCCCGACAGCGTGGTGACCAGGTGCATCGCGCCCTTGGCGCCCGCCAGGTCGCCCAGGGCGAGGTCGTTCAGCAGATCGGGGTCGGACAGCACGTAGGGGCCGTCCTCGGACGCCTGGCCGAGCACGATCCCACCGCCCGCGTCGCGCAGGATGGGCGTCCAATCCTTGTCCGACAGCACCTGCAGCCGGTCGATGGCGCGGGTGCCGGGCGGCTCGCGGAACGGAACGGCGGCGGTCAGCACAGGACGCGCAATGCCGTCGCGGCGGCGCAAGGCGGGTTGGTCCCAATCGCGCGGCAGCACCCCCAGCACGTCGCGGGACGGCAGCAGCCCCGTTGGCCGCACCCAGCCGGCATGATCGTCCAGCGCCGCCGTGCGCCACTTCGGCAGCACGATCAGCACCGTGTCGGCGTTCAGGTCGGGCATCGACGCCGGGCCGTGGCCGCCGGGCGGCGGGGTCAGCACCAGCAGCGCCGCGCTTGGCCCGCCGCTGGCCGCCTGCTCGCGGCTGACCACCACGGTCGCGCCGGTGGCCCGCAGCAGATCGGCCAGGCCGGCGAAGCCCACGGCGGAGCGCGACAGGGCATGCGTGCCGCCATCGCCGCCGTTCGGCCCGCGCGAGAAGGCGAGCAGCACCGCGAACCCGGCGAAGCACCCGACTCCCACGACGATCATCGCCGCTACGATCAACGGCGAGAACGGTTGCGCGCTCGTCTGGCTCAGGGCTGCGGCCCCAGCAACCCGGCGTAGCTCGCCCGCGACGCCTCCCACTCCGCGCGGCCGAGCGGGCGCTGCGCGAACACCGCCCGTTCGGCGAGGCCGGCGATCTCGGCGAAGGCGGTGCGCAGCGGCGCGGGCAGGGCGGCCAGCGCGGCGATGTCGCGACTGGTGTGCGCGGGGGTCAGAATGCGGGGGAAGCGCTGCTGAATGGCGCCGATGCCGCGCAGCAGCAGCGCGTGGACGGCCGCGCCGTATTCGCCCCGTTCCGCCAGCAAGTCGGCATCCTGCAGCACCGCGGCGGGCACGATGCCCAGTGCCGACTCGGGCGGCGGCGCGCTCGCCTGGGTCAGGCGCGGCAGGCCGCGCCCTCGCGCGCGCTGGACCACGACGGCCAGCAGCGCGACGACGGCGACCGCTACGATTCCCCAGAACAGCCAGCTGCCGATCCCTAGCCACGACAGCGGGTCCGGCGCGTGCGGCGGGGTTGGCGGCGTTGGAGGGGCTGGCTGGGCAAACCGGAACTGGATCGATAGGTCCTTCGCCAGCCGCGCATGAGCCTCTGTGACGTCCACCCTGCGCACCCGGATCGTTGCGGCGCATCCTATCGCGCCAAATCCACCGCAGGCCATACCGTGATTGGCGCCAGCCAGCCCGGCTGCCACGTTGCCGGGCATGACCGCATCGCCGACCGATCCAGCCCCGCAGCGCGCGAGCGGCGTGCTGCGCCTGAGCGTCAAGCTGCGCGACGGCGCCACCGTGCTGGACCGGTTCCGCCAGGAGGGCTGCCTCAAGGCGCGCCTGCCGCGGCCGGAACGGGGCGCCTGGACCACTGGCGTCACGCTCAACAGCTCCGGCGGCATCGCCCAGGGCGACCAACTCGCCACCGCCATCGAGGCCGGGCCGGGCGCCCGGCTGACCGTCGCCAGCCAGGCGGCGGAGCGCTGCTACCGCTCCCCCGGCGGCGCCCCGGCGCGGGTGCGCGCCTCGCTGACGATTGCGGAAGGGGCCGCGCTCGAATGGCTGCCGCAAGAGACGATCCTGTTCGACGCATGCGCGCTGGACCGGCGCCTGGACGCCCACCTGGCGCCGGAGGCGACGCTGATCGCCGCCGAAACGTTGGTGTTCGGCCGCGCGCTGATGGGCGAGACGGTCCGCACCGCCACGTTGCGCGACACCATCCGCCTGCACCGCGGCGGCCGCCTGCTGTGGCACGACGCCATCCGCCTCGACGGCGCCGCGCAAGGCGTGCTGGACCGCGCCGCCGTAGCGGGCGGCGGCCGGGCGGTGGCGACGCTGCTGCTCGCCGCGCCCGACGCGGCGGATTGGCTGGAGCGGTTGCGCGCCGCGCTGGCGCCATTCGAGGCGGGGGCGTCGTGCCTGGACGGCCTGCTGGTGGCCCGGATCGTGGCGCGCGATGGGGCCTGTGCACGCGCCGCAATCGTGGCAGGATTGGCGGCGTTGCGACATGACCGCCCGCTGCCACGCGTCTGGAGTTGCTGAATGAACCTGACCCCGCGCGAGAAGGACAAGCTGCTCGTGTCCATGGCCGCCGAGGTGGCCCGGCGCCGGCTCGCCCGCGGCGTGAAGCTGAACCACCCGGAGGCGGTGGCTCTCATTTGCGACTTCGTGGTGGAGGGCGCCCGCGACGGCCGCACCGTCGCCGACCTGATGGAGCACGGCGCCCACGTGCTGACCCGCGACCAGGTTATGGAGGGCATCGCCGAGATGATCCACGACGTGCAGGTCGAAGCGACCTTCCCCGACGGCACCAAGCTCGTCACCGTGCACGAGCCGATTCGATGATCCCCGGCGAGGTCATCACCCTGGACGGCGACATCGACCTGAACGGCGGTTTGCCCCGCACGACGCTGACGGTGGCCAACACCGGCGACCGCCCGATCCAAATCGGCAGCCACTACCATTTCGCCGAGACCAACCCCGCGCTGCAGTTCGACCGCGCCGCGGCGCGCGGGCAGCGGCTGGACGTCGCCGCCGGAACCGCCGTGCGGTTCGAGCCAGGGCAGGCGCGGGAGGTGACGCTGATCCCATTCCGCGGCGCGCGCGAGGTCTACGGTTTCCGCGGCGACGTGATGGGCCCGCTATGACGACGATCACCCGGCGCGCCTACGCCGACATGTACGGCCCGACCACGGGGGACCGCGTCCGCCTGGCCGACACCGACCTGTTCGTGGAGGTGGAGCGCGACCTGACCGTCTACGGAGAGGAAGTTAAGTTCGGCGGCGGCAAGGTGATCCGCGACGGCATGGGCCAGTCCCAGCGCAGCCAGG
>CAXTBW010000105.1:0-15462 GCA_964242925.1 uncultured Acetobacteraceae bacterium | reverse complement strand
GCACCTGGTCGGCTGAGGTGGCGGCCCTGGCGGGCATGGCGCTGCCGGTCGAGCCGATGCGGCGGTTCAACCACTACTTCCAATGCGCCACGCCGATCGAGCCATTGCCCTTCATCAAGGACCTGGGCGGCCTCGGCTTCCGCCCGGTCGGGACCGGCTACACCGGCAGCGTCGTGGACCACCACACGCCGGCCGGGTACGATTGGAACGTGGACCACGATTACTTCGAGACGGTCGCCTGGCCAGCCCTGGCCCGGCGCGTGCCGGCGTTCGAGATGCTGCGGCTGCGCGACAGCTGGGTCGGCCATTACGATCGCAACTGGCTGGACGGCAACATGATCCTGGGCAATTGGCCCGGCCGCCTGGAAAACTTCCACGTCGCCTGCGGCTTCTCCGGCCACGGCCTGATGCACGCGCCCGCAGTTGGCCGGGCGCTGTCGGAGCTCGTGCTGGACGGCCGCTTCGCCACGCTCGACCTCAGCCGGATGGGCTATGCCCGGGTGGTGGCGAACGAGCCCTACGCCGAACTCGGGATCCGGTAGCGCGGCTTGTCCTGCAGGTCCTCCGGCGTGATCGGGCGCTGCAGGATGACGAAGTAGCTGACCGCCGCGAACACGCACATCCCGGCGCCCACCATCAGCGCCGGCACGAACGAGCCCGTGCCCTGCACGATGAACCCGGTGACCACGGGCGCCAGCGCGCCGCCCAGATAGCCGCCGAAGTTCTGCAGCGAGCCGAGCGAGCCGGTGCTGTTGGCCGGCGCCACCACGCTGACCATCGCCCACGCGCAGGTGGTGGCGACGGTGCCGCAGAACATCGCGCCGCACAGGCAGGCGACCGCGACCGAGTTGCTCTCCACTGCGGCGGCCACGACGACGAACCCGGCCTGCACCAGCATCGCCAGGCAGAGCGGGAACTTGCGGCTGTCGATGCGCGACAGGCCGCGGCGGAACAGCCAATCCGCCAGGAAGCCGCCCGACACGCCGCCGCCGACCGCGAAGATGTAGGGGATCGCGGCGACGAACCCGGTGTGCCGGATGCTCATGTGGCGGCCCATCTCGAGGTAGCCGGGCAGCCAGGCGTTGAACAGCCAGTTGACGTAGATCACGCCGAAATAGCCCAGGATCATCCCCCAGGTGGTGCGGCAGCGGAACAGGTTGCGCCACTCGCCGAAGGTGACCGGGCGGCTTGGCTCGGGCACGTCGCCGGCGGTGCGGTAATCGTCCTCCGCCGGGGTGAGCGCCATCTGCGACGGGTCGCGGTAGAGCGCGTACCAGATGATGGCGGCGCCGATGCCGAGCAGGCCCATGATGGCGAACATCCAGCGCCAGCCGAACAGCAGCATCAGCGTGGTGAGCAGCGGCGCCGCGATCCCCGTGCCGAGCGTGGACGCGCTGTTGAAGATGCCGGACGCGGCGCCGCGGTCGCGCGTGTTGAACCAGTCGCGCACCACGCGCCCGCCGGTCGGGAACTGCGGCGCCTCGCCGATGCCCAGCAACACGCGGGCGGCGGCGAACTGGGTGACGGTGCTGACCATGCCGCACAGCAGCTGCGCGGTGGACCAGATCGCCAGGCCTGCCGCCAGCAGCCGCCGTGGGCCGAGCCGGTCGATCAGCGGGCCGACCGGCAGCTGGGCGAAGGCGTAGGCCCACAGGAACGCCGACAGCAGCAGCCCCATGTCGGAGATCGAGAGGCCGAGGTCATGACGCACGAGCGGATTGGCCACCGCCAGCGCCGCGCGGTCGATGGTGTTGATGGCGCCGCTGAGCACCAGCAGGGCGAGCGCGGTGCGTTGGATGGCGCGCAGCCGTGGCGTCGCGGGTATCGGTGCGGACATGCTTCCCCTCGCGGCCCTTGGCGGCCTTGCGGACAGCTTGCGCGCGCCCGCGGCGGAATGCCAGGTTGCGCGGCGTCACGAATGGGGGGTCGTCATGGACAGCAGCAAGGCGCCCCTCGCGGGGTTGCGCGTCGTGGAGGTTTCGGCGTTCGTCGCCGCGCCGCTGGGCGGCATGACGCTGGCGCAGTTGGGCGCCGAGGTGATCCGCATCGACCCGATCGGCGGCAACATCGACGCCGGGCGTTGGCCGCTGGCGCCGAGCGGGGCGAGCATCTACTGGGCCGGCCTGAACAAGGCGAAGCGGTCCATCACCCTCGCGCTGGACACGCCGGAGGGGCAGGAGATCGCCGCCTCCCTCATCACGGCGCCGGGGGCCGAGAATGGCATCGTGCTGACCAATCTGCCGACGCGGGGCTGGATGGGGTTCGACGCATTGCGGGCGCGGCGGGACGACCTGATCATGATGCGGCTGGTGGGCAATCACGACGGAAGCGGCGCGCTGGACTACACGGTGAACTGCGCCAGCGGCTTCCCGATGGCGACCGGCGCCGATGCCGCACCGGTGAACCACGTGTTGCCGGCCTGGGATGTGGCGGCCGGGCTATACCTGGCGCTGGGCATCGTGGCGGCGGAGCGGGTGCGGCGCGCCACCGGGGCCGGGCAGGAGGCGGTGCTGGCGCTGTCGGACGTGATGCTCGCGACCGTCGGCAACCTCGGCTACATCGGCGACGTGCAGGTGAACGGGACGGTGCGCGAGCCGATCGGCAACCACCTCTACGGCGCGTTCGGACGGGATTTCGCCACCGCGGACGGGCGGCATGCCATGCTGGTGGCGATCTCGAACCGGCAGTTCCGCGCCATCGGCAAGGCGACCGGGCTGGCGGCCAAGTTGGAGATGGTCGGGCCGTTGATGGACGTGGACATGGCGACGGAGGGCGGCCGCTACGCCGCGCGCCACGCGATCGCCGC
The DNA here is from genome assembly GCA_964242925.1 of uncultured Acetobacteraceae bacterium. Taxonomy (GTDB): domain Bacteria; phylum Pseudomonadota; class Alphaproteobacteria; order Acetobacterales; family Acetobacteraceae; genus LMUY01. Next base: position 12,656 of record CAXTBW010000105.1, on the reverse strand, counting down.
CGTGCTTGAACCGTGGTTCGCCGCGCGCAGCCTGGCGCAGGTGCGCGCGGAGCTGGACGGCACGGGCGTGCTGTGGGGGCCGTACCAGGATTTCGGGCAGCTGGTGGCGGAGGATCCGCGGTGCTCCCCGGCCAACCCGATGTTCGCCGAGGTGGACCAGCCCGGCGTCGGCCGGGTGCTCACGCCGCGCATTCCGCTGTCGCTGACGGGCTCGCCCGGCATTCCGCCGACCGCGGCGCCGGTGCTGGGGCAGGATACGGACGCGGTGCTGGCCGAGGTGCTGGGCTACGGCCAGGCGCAGATCGCTAAGCTGCGCGGCAAAGACATCCTTGCGCGCGTGTGAGTTCCAATTTGCGGGCTTTAACTGCCGCACACCTCGTTCACGCACACCACGCGCCACGCCGCCTCGTGCCGCTCCAGCCGGGTCAGCGACAGGTTCTGCACGGACAGGTGCAACGCGTTGTCCGCGCTGATGCCGATCGCGTGCGCCACCGCCGCGCGGATGGCGCCGCCATGGCTCACCACCACGACGTCCTCGCCCTCGTGCGCCGCCGCCAGCCGCTCGATTGCGGCGCCGACCCGGGTGATCACGCTCGCCATGCTCTCGCCCCCGGGCGGCGCCTCCTCGCCGGCCAGCGGCCAAAACGGGTGGGGCGCGAGCAACAGGCGGCCGGGCAGATCGGCGTGCGGCAGCCCCTGCCATTCGCCAAGGTCCTGCTCGACCAGGTCCGGCTCGACCGCGGGCGACTGCTCCGGGTAGCCGGCGCGGAACAGCGCCTGCGCCGTGAGCGCGGTGCGCGACAGCGGGGTCACCACCCAGGTGGCCGGGCGGGGCAGCCGGGCCGCCAGCGCGCGGTACATCGGCGCCTCCGCCACCAGCGCGTCCGGGCAGAGCGGCACGTCCATCGTGCCGTACAGCATCAGTCGCGCGTTTGCCTCGACCAGCGCGTGACGGATCAGCCAGAACCGTATGATTTCCACCTATTCCCCGATGTTCAGCAGGGCCCCGCCCTGCCGCGCGTGACGGAACTGCCCGGCGAACACCCAGATCGCCGCCGCCATCCAAGCCACGTTGAGCCCAAACGCCCAGGCCAGGTGATCCCACCGCACCACCCCGTCGGTGATGGCGGCGCGCATGCCTTCGAACACATGCGCCGACGGCAGCGCCAGCGCGATCGGCCGGATCGCGGCGGGCAGCACCGACACCGGGTAGAACACGGCGGAGAACGGCGTCAGCCCGAACAGCACCGACCAGGCCAGCGCCTCCGCCCCCGCGCCATGCCGCAGGATCAGCGACAGCACGCCGAGCGACACCCACCAACCCATGATCATCAGGTTGAGGAAGAACAGCACCACCACCGGGCCAAGCGCGAACAGGTCGAACGCATACAGCGCCCAGGCCAGCAGCACCGCGGGCAACACGCCGATGAACATCCGCGCCATCGACACCGTGACAAGCGCGGCCAGCATCTCCCACGGCCGCAGCGGGCTGACGAACACGTGGGCCAGGTTGCGCGACCAGACCTCCTCCAGGAACGAGATCGCCACGCCCATCTGGCTGCGCAGCGCCACCTCCCACAGCAGCACGCCGCCCAGCAGCGTGCCGGCGGCGACGGCCGGTGCGCCGCTATGCCCGGCGATGAAACTGGCGGTGAAGCCCCAGATCAGCATCTGCAGCGTCGGCCAGTACGCCAGCTCCAGCAGCCGCGGCCACGACCGGCGGTATAGCGCCAGATGCCGATAGCACAGCCCCCACACCCGCCGCGCCGGCCCGGTCATGCCGCGACCCTAAGGTTGCTGATCACGCTGCGCCCCTGCGGTCGCTGATCACGCTGCAACCCTGCGATTGCTGATCACGCTGCGACCCTGCGGTCGCGGGCGATGTCCAGGAACACCGCCTCCAGATCGTTCCGCCCGTAGCGCGTCAGCAGGTCGGCCGGCGTGCCGCGGTCCACCACGCGGCCCTGCTTCAGCATCAGCACGTCGGAGCACAGCCGCTCCACCTCGGCCATGTTGTGGCTCGCCAGCAGAATGGAGCAGCCGCTCGTTTCCCGGTAGCGCTCCAGCCACGAGCGCACCCAGTCGCCGGTGTCCGGGTCCAGGCTGGCGGTCGGCTCGTCCAGCAGCAGCACGTCGGGGCGGTTGATCAGCGACTTCGCCAGCGCCACCCGCGTCTTCTGCCCGGCTGACAGCTGCCCGGCGGGGCGTTGCAGGAACGGCGTCAGCTCCAGCTCCTCAGCCAGCTCGGCGATGCGGCGCTCCAGCTTGGGCACGCTGTAGAGGTGGCCGTAGACGCGCAGGTTCTCCGCCACCGACAGCCGCGCGGGCAGCGCCACGTAGGGCGAGGAGAAGTTCATCCGCGCCAGGGCGGCGAAGCGGTCGCGCGCCATGTCGCGGCCCAGCACGGTGATGCTGCCGGAGGTTGGGATCAGCAGGCCGAGCAGCATGGCGATGGTCGTGGTCTTGCCGGCGCCGTTGCCGCCCAGCAGGCCGAGCGTCTCCCCGCGGCCGACCGCGAAGGACAGCCCGTCCACCGCTGTCAGCGCCCCGTAGCGCTTCGTCAGCCCATCCACCTGAATTGCCTGCATGCCGCGTGGATTAGGCGGTGACGGCCCGTTCGCCAAGTGTCGCACGGTTGGTCGCCCGGCTGGCGGCGCGGTCGGCGGCCGCCCCGCTGAACAGCTGGATGCCAATCGAACGGCCCCACCGAACCGCGGCGTCATCGGCGCCGCACTCCAGCATCAGGGTGTCTGACGGCGCCTCGTCCAGCGCCGTCGCCGCCTGCGCGGGCAGTCCCGCACTCCAGGGGACCGCCAGGTAATCCATGGCCAGCAACGCGGGCGGCAGCACCGACAGCAGCGCCGGAGCCGCGTCCCGCAGCATCAGGCGATAGCCGCGCGCGCGGGCGAACAGGCGGGCGAAGCCGAAAGCGGCGGCGTCGGCCGCGATATCGGCCGCCGCCAACACCAGCGTCACGCGGCCGCGCAGGGATGCCGGCAGGGCGGCGTCGAAACGCAGGAACTCCGGCCCCAGCACGCTCGACACGTTCAGCTCCACCGCGAACGGCCCGGCTTGCGCCAGCTCCCCGGGGCTGGCCAGCAAGGCCAGCACGCGGCGGTCCAGCGTGCGGGTGAGGCGGCGCAGCAGCCATTGGTCGCCGGCCAGGTCGCAGCCGGGCATCAGCGCCGCGCCCAGCTCCGTCAGCGACAGGGTGCGCTTTTCCCAGGCGGCTTCCGTCGCCCCGGGCCCGAGCCGCCATACCGTCTCCCGCCGGGCGAACCGCGCCAGGTCCGCCTGCGACAACGCCGCCTCCAGCAGGAGGAGCAACGCCGGGTCCAGGGGCGGGTCGGGGGTTTGCAGGGCAGGCGGCGCCGCGCCTCCGTCCGACACCGCGGCGAGCAGGAGGTCGCCGGACTGCGGCAGATCGTAGAGGAACACCAACTCGCGCAGCGGCGGCGTGGCGACGGGGGAATCGGCCAGCAGGTGCTCCAGCGCGTCCACCACGTCCAGCAGCTCGGCCTCCGCTTCGCCGCGCCAGATGACGGCCAGGCGGGCGCCGGGCAACTGGAACAGTTCCGCCCGCGGGCAGGCCAGCAGCGGCGCCAACGCCGCCTCCGCCAGGCGTTGATGGTGCGGGCGGGACAGCGCCGGGGGCAGGCGGTCGAAGCGGAACAGCAGCGCCTGCCGCGCCACCCCGGCGGCGGCGCAGTCGGCGATCAGCGCCCCGAGCCGGTCGAACGGGGTCAATCTCAGGCCAGGCTTTCGCGCATTGCGGGGGGGTGCGTCGCATCGAGCAGCGCCGTGTCGCGGCAGCCGGCGCGGCCCGCCGGCCCGGTGGCGGCGGCCCGGTCGACGCATTGGCGCAGCGTGCAGCCGCTCGCGAAGCGACAGGCGGATAGCCGTGCGGCGGCCAGCATCGCGTCCACGTGGCGGCCCTGGAACCGGCTGATGCCGTGCGCGCGGCCCCACACCAGCGCCGCTTCCGTCTCCGCACGATGCAGCACGATGCGGTCGGGGCCGAGCGCGGCGACCGATTGCGCCAGCAGCCGCCGCTCCCGCCCGGGCAGGGTGGCCATCTGCGGCGACCAGTCCAGCTTCAGCAGGTCCGGATCGAGCGCCCCCGGCCGGGCCAGCGACAGCAGGCCGTGATTCACCCCGTCCAGAACCAGGCGGCAACCGGCGTCTCGCAGCACCTGGCAGGCGGCGGCGAAGCGGGGCAAGTCGGCCACCGCCTCCATGAATTGCACCTCCACGCCCAACTGCGCATCGTTCGGCAGGGCGGCGGCGAGCCGGGCGAAGGCTCGCGACAGGATGCCGGGCACGGTCAGGTTCAGGTGCAGCGTCAAGCCCGTCGTCAGGCCGCCGCCCGCCAGCGCGTCCAGCACGCGCCGGTCCAGCCTTGCGGCCAAGTGGCGGAACAGGAACCGGTCCGCCATCAGCGCACCCATCGGCGCCTCCTGCGCGTCCGTGCAGCCGGCCATCCGGGCTTCCAGCGCGGCCAACGAGACGGTCAGCTCCTGATACAGCGGCTGCATGCCGGCGCGGCTGATCCGCACCGCACCCTGCCGTCGCATCAACTGGTCGACGGCGGCCGACGCCAGCACCGCTTCCACCACGGCCACGGCGCCGAGCGGCACAGGCGCGTCTTCCGCCCGATCCAGCGGGGCAGGAGCGCCTGCCAAGTGGGCGCGGGCGGCCGCCTCGTCGGCTGGCAGCAGCCAGAGGGCGAGCAGCCGGTCAGCGCCCGGCGACTCGGCGCGGAACAGCTGCGTCAGCGTCGAAATCAGCCGCGTTGCCGCCGCCGGCTCCGTCAGGACCACGAGGTCGCCGCTCGGGCAGGCGAACACCTGGCCGCCATGGGTGGTCACCGCCTCGTTCAACAGGGTCGCGGCGATGCGGCGGTGGTGCGGCCGCGGCCCGGGCGCGTGCAGATGCGACAGGCGCAACACCAACAGCGCAACCGGCGAGCGGCTGCGGGTCGCCCAATCGAGGCCCAAATCCAGCGCCTGATGGAACGGCGAGACGGCCGGCGCCCACTCGGCGAGCGTCACCCGCTCCGTCGATCGACGCTCAATGCCGCGAAACACGTCTGCCCGCATCCCCGCTCCACCCATTGATGTGTCGACGCGCCAAGGAACGAGGCTAGACTGCGTCCCGATGATTGCTGAACCGTTAAGCCAGCCCGCGCCCGGCTGGCTGTCCCCCGGCGCGCGCATCTACGCGGTAGGCGACGTGCATGGCTGCGACGGTCGCCTGGCCGCGTTGCACCGGCAGGTGGCGGACGATCTGGCGCGGCGCCCGGTCGATCGCCCGCTTCTGCTGCATGTCGGCGATTACGTCGACCGCGGGCCGGATTCGGCGCAGGTGGTCCGCCGACTGGCGGCGGGGCCGGTGCTGGCCGGCTGTCCCCTCGTGTGCCTGCGGGGCAACCACGAGCAGATGATGCTCGATGCGCTGACCGGCGATGCGGACCACATCCACGACTGGCTAGGCAACGGCGCCGACGCGACCCTGCGAAGCTGGCGAACCGGCGCACGCGGCACGCCCGCCGACTGGCGCGAAGCGATGGCGCCGGAGTTGGCGTTCCTCCAACAGCTGCCGTTCACGCACCAGGTGGACGGCTACGTGTTCGTCCATGCCGGCCTGCGCCCGACGGTCCGCATGGACCAGCAGAGCGAGCACGACATGCTTTGGATCCGCGACGCTTTCCTGCGCTGGACGGGGCCCATCCTGCCCGAGGCGTCCGAAATGGCCGTCGTGCACGGCCATACCCCGGCGAAGCGGCCGGAGATCGTCGGCATGCGCATCGGCATCGACACGGGCGCGGTAGCCGGCGGCGCGCTCACCTGCGCCGTGCTGGAAGGGCGCACAGTCCGCTTCCTGTCAGCGTGACATCGACCACCGTGAACTGAAGTTCAGGCGGGATGGCGTGCAGTATCGCCACCTCCTTGACCGCGCCAGGGTCCGCGCCACCGCAAACATCTTGATAGTCGCCGGGCGATCGCAGGCGGCGACGACCCGGCGACGAGCGGTCGATCATGCCGTTGTTGAACCGGCATCCGTTCAACCGCAGACCTGCCCCCAGCAGGTCGGTCGTGCGCCATTGCAGCACGACCTGGTCCCGCGCGGCCTCGAAACGGCGCAACCGGTTGGCGGCGGCCAGGGACACGGACAGGAAGACGTGGCCGTTGATGAAGCGGCGCCAGGCTGCAGGCGTAAGACCGGGTGCGAGCCGGGCCTGCAGCGGCGCTTCGGGCAGGAACTGCCGCCGCAGCCACGCCTCCTCCTGCGCCGGATGGGACAGGCGACGCCAAGCGGTGCGGTTGGCGGACAGCAGCGTTTGGCGCTCGTCAACGCCGATCCCGTGCAGTTCGCACAGCGCCTCGGCGCTCAGCAGGCCGTGCCGCCTGATCGATGGAAGGGCCGAGCGTTCGGCGACATGACACAGAAACGGTCGCAGTTCGGCGAAGCTGGCGCGCCTCACGTCAGGCTGAGAACGTCGCCCATGTCGTACAACCCCGGCGCACGCCCAACCGCCCATTGCGCCGCTTGAATGGCGCCGATCGCGTAGGCCCGGCGGTCGAAGGCGCGATGCGTCAGCGCGATGTGCTCGTCGGCGGCGGCGAACAGCAGCGTGTGCTCGCCGACGACCTGACCGCCGCGCAATGCCGCGAAGCCAATCGCGCCGGTCTGGCGGGCGCCCGTGTGACCGTCGCGGCCGCTCTGCATCACGTCCGCCAACGCGACGCCGCGGCCGCGCGCCACCGCACGACCCAACCCGATCGCGGTGCCGGACGGCGCATCCACCTTCTGACGATGGTGCATCTCGACGATCTCGGCGTCATACCGCTCCGCCGGCAAGGCCTTCGCAAGGCGCTCCGCCACCGCCAGCACCAGGTTCACGCCGGGGGAGAAGTTCGCCGCGTAAACCACGGGAACGACGGTCGAAGCCTCCCGCACCATCGCCTCAGCCTCGTTCGACAGCCCTGACGAACCGAGCACCCATGCGACCCCTGCGCCGGTCACGACGGCGGCATGCGCGGCGACGGTGCTGGCATGGGTGAAGTCGATCACGACGTCGGCCGCCACCGCAACCGCAGCCAGCGATGCGCCCGACCGTGACGAACCCCCGGCGAACGGGAAGCCGGCGCGGCCCACCTCCTCCTCCAGCAACCGGCCCATCCGACCCGTCACTCCGGCGATCGCGATCCGCGGCGCCGCGATCAAGTGCGGCCGTCGAAGAACGCGCTCATCTTGGCGAAGAAGCCCTCGCTCTCCGGGCTGCCGCTCTTGTGGCGCTTCGCCTCCGTCTCGAACTCCTCCAGCAACTCGCGCTGCCTCTTGGTGAGTTGCTGCGGAGTCTCCACCGCGACCTGCACGTACATGTCGCCCCGCGCAACGCTGCGCAGGATCGAGAACCCCTTGCCGCGCAGGCGGAACTGGTCGCCGCTCTGCGTGCCGGGGGTGATCTTCACCTTGGCCCGGCTGCCGTCGATCACCGGGACCTCCACGTCGCCGCCTAGGGCCGCCTGGGTCATGCGCAGCGGCACGCGGCAGTAGATGTTGGCGCCGTCGCGCTGGAACATGTCGTGCGGACGGATCGCCACGTGGACGTACAAGTCGCCGGCCGGCGCGTTCGCCGCGCCCGACTCTCCCTCGCCCGACAGGCGAATGCGCACGCCGTCCTCGATGCCCGCCGGGATCGACACAGCCAGAGTGCGGTCGCGCGGCACGGTGCCGGCGCCGCTGCAAACCCGGCACGGGTTGCGCACCACGCGGCCCATGCCGCCGCAGGTCGGGCAGGTGCGCTCCACCAGGAAGAAGCCCTGCTGCGCGCGCACCTTGCCATTGCCGCCGCACGTGCTGCAGGTGTCCCGCTCGGCTTGCTTGTTGGCCGACCCGGTTCCGGCGCAGGCGTCGCACGCCACCCGGGTGGGGATGCGCAAATCGACCTTCGTGCCGGCGAATGCGTCCACCAGGTCGATCTCGACCTGCGCGCGCAGGTCGGAGCCGGCGCGCGTGCGGGCGCCGCCGGACCTTCGGCCGCCCATGAACTCGCCGAACATCTGGTCGAAGATGTCGCCGAGTCCGCCTTCCTGGGCGAAACCGGCGCCGCCCTGGCCGCCATTCTCGAACGCGGCGTGACCGTAACGGTCGTACGCGGCGCGCTTCTGCTCGTCGCGCAGAACCTCGTAGGCCTCGCTGATTTCCTTGAACTTCGCTTCGGCTGCCTTGTCGCCCGGATTGCGGTCCGGATGATGCTTCATGGCAAGCTTGCGATAGGACCGCTTCAGATCCTCAGCGGACGCCTCGCGAGGGCATTCGAGCAGCGCGTAAAAGTCTTGCTTGGCCAATTACAGTCCCTCGGCAACGGGCGGGAGGAGCGCTGCCCCTCCCGCCCGCGCGGGCCCAGAGACCCCGGACCCCGTTCAGATAAAGACTCAGGCGGACTTCTTGTGCTGCTCGTCGACTTCCTCGAACTCGGCGTCGACAACCTTCTCGCCCGACTTGCCCTCGGCCTTGGCGGCTTCCGGCGCCGGCGTCTCCGACTGCGCCTTGTAGACGGCCTCTCCGATCTTCATCGCCGCCTGCGTCAGCCGCTCCGCCGCCGCCTTCAGCGCCTCGGTGTCGGCGCCCTCCATGGCGGCCTTGGCGGCAGCCACGGCGGCCTCCGCCTCGCCCTTGTCGGCGGGCGGCAGCTTGGCGCCGTGCTCGGACAGGTTCTTCTCCACCGAGTGGATCGTCGCCTCCAGCCCGTTGCGCGTCTCGACCTGCTCCCGCTTCAGCTTGTCGGACTCGGCGTTGGCCTCCGCGTCGCGCACCATCTGCTGAATGTCGGCCTCGGACAGTCCGCCGCTGGCCTGGATGCGGATCTGCTGCTCCTTGCCGGTGGCCTTGTCCCGAGCCTGGACGCTGACGATGCCGTTGGCGTCGATGTCGAACGTGACCTCGATCTGCGGCACCCCGCGCGGCGCGGGCGGAATTTCGGCCAAGTCGAACTGGCCGAGCGTCTTGTTGTCGGCCGCCATCTCGCGCTCGCCCTGGCTGACCTTGATCGTCACGGCGCGCTGGTTGTCGTCGGCGGTCGAGAAGGTCTGGCTCTTCTTGGTCGGGATCGTGGTGTTGCGCTCGATCAACCGGGTGAACACGCCGCCCAGCGTCTCGATGCCGAGCGACAGCGGCGTCACGTCCAGCAGCAGCACGTCCTTCACGTCGCCCTTCAGCACCGCGCCCTGCACCGCGGCGCCGATCGCCACGACCTCGTCCGGGTTCACGTTGCGGGCGGGCTCGCGGCCGAAGAACTGCTTCACCGCCTCGATGACCTTGGGCATGCGGGTCATGCCGCCGACCAGGATCACGTCGTCGATCTGCCCGGCATTGACGCCGGCATCCTTCAGCGCGGCCGCGCACGGGCCAAGCGTCCGCTGCACCAGGTCCTCGACCAGGCTCTCGAGCTTCGCCCGGGTCAGCTTCATGACCAGGTGCTTCGGGCCGGACGCGTCCGCCGTGATGAACGGCAGGTTGATCTCGGTCTCCTTGCTGCTCGACAGCTCGATCTTGGCCTTCTCGGCGGCTTCCTTCAGCCGCTGCAACGCCAGCTTGTCGGTGCGCAGGTTGATGCCCTGGTCGCGCTTGAACTCGTCCGCCAGGTAGTCGATCACCCGGCCGTCGAAGTCCTCGCCGCCCAGGAAGGTGTCGCCGTTGGTGGACTTCACCTCGAACACGCCGTCGCCGATCTCGAGCACGGAGATGTCGAACGTGCCGCCGCCGAGGTCGTAGACGGCGATCGTGCCGTGGTTCTTCTTGTCCATGCCGTAGGCCAGCGCTGCCGCAGTCGGCTCGTTGATGATGCGCAGCACATCCAGCCCGGCGATCCGCCCGGCGTCCTTGGTGGCCTGGCGCTGCGCGTCGTTGAAGTAGGCGGGGACGGTGATGACCGCCTGATCCACCTTCTCGCCGAGGTAGCTCTCGGCTGTCTCCTTCATCTTGCCCAGGATGAACGCGCTGATCTGGCCCGGCGCATACTTTTCACCGCGCGCCTCGACCCAGGCGTCGCCGCTGTCGCCGCGCACGATGGCGTACGGCACCATCGCCTTGTCCTTGGTGACGAGCGGGTCGTCGAATCGACGGCCGATCAGGCGCTTGACGGCGAACAGGGTGTTGGTTGGGTTGGTGACGGCCTGGCGCTTGGCGCTCTGGCCGACGAGCCGCTCACCGCTATCGCTGAAGGCGACCATTGATGGGGTGGTGCGGGCGCCCTCGGCGTTCTCGATCACGCGGGTCTCTTTGCCCTCCATGATCGCGACGCACGAGTTGGTCGTGCCCAGGTCGATACCGATGACCTTGCTCATACTATGCTCCTTGTCAGCGGTCCCGCGCAGCCCGAAGCACCGCGGAGGACCCTATGGAATTGTGGCAGGGCGGATGTATTGAGCCGGGGCGGGCTAGGCAAGGGGCTGGCAGGTTTTTCCGGCTCTTATGAGGTGGCGAGCAGCCTGACGTCGATCGGACCGTCGACGGGCGCATCGAGCAACTGGTTGAAGAAGTCGCCGACTATCACGAGTGCCTCAGCATCAGCTCGAACGAGGCGACTTGGCCCAGAGACCGTCGTAGCGAGCGTCCGCAAGCACACGTGGAGACTCAATTCGTCATGCCAGGGCTTTACGGGATAGGGACGGTCATCGCTACGAGGACGATGACCGCTACCGTACCCGATCTTACCCCTCGGCCTTTGCCACCACCACCATCGCGGGCCGCAACAGCCGTCCATTCAGCGTCCACCCCGCCGTCCAGGCCTGCATCACGGTGCCCGGCGGGTGCTCGCTGCTGGGCTGCTCCGCCATCGCCTGGTGCAAGTTGGCGTCGAACGGCTTGCCCGTCGGGTCCACGCGCGCGATCCCGTTGCGCTCCAGCAGCGACAGGAACGACCGCTCCACACCCTCGAACCCGTCGCGCAGCTTGCCGACGATCTCGGGCTCGCCGGGCTGGGCGGCGGGCAGCTGGTCCAGGCCGCGGCGCAGGTTGTCGGCCGCTTCCACCACGTCGCGGGCGAACTTCTGCACCGCGAACTGGCGCGCGTCGTCGGCGTCGCGCTTGGCGCGGGTGCGCACGTTGGCCATCTCGGCCTCCGAACGCAGCCACTTGTCGCGGAACTCCTGCGACTCGGCCTCCAGCTCGGCGATCCGCGCGGTGGCGGCGGCCATCAGCTGCTCGGGCGTGTCGGGGGCGTGGGAAGAAGGGTCCGCCTCGTCAGGCGATAGATCGGTCGTGCTCATGGGCGCAGAAGTAGGATGGCGGCGGAACGGGAACAAGCGGTTATCAGCCCAGCAGGCGCCCGATCGCCCGGGCGGTGTAGTCCACCACGGGGATGATCCGGCCGTAATTGATCCGCGTGGGCCCGATCACGCCGATCGCGCCCACGATGCGGTCGGCCTCGTTGCGCGCCGGCGCCACCACCATTGACACCCCGGCGGCGCCGAACAGCCCGCTCTCGGTGCCGATGAAGATGCGCACGCCGTCGGACTGGTCCGCCAGTTCCAGCAGGCGCAGCATGGTCTCCTGCGTCTCCAGCCGGTCGAACAACACCTGGATGGCGCCGATCTGGCTGACGTCCTGCAGCAGGCGTCCCTGTCCGCGCACCACCAGGCTGCCGCCAAAGCCGCCCGGGCCGGTCGCCCAAGTCGCCAGCCCGGCCTCCACCACCTGGGCCGACAATTCGTCCAGCTGCGAGCGGTCCGCCGTCATGTCGGCGCCGACGATGGTGCGCAGCTCGCTCAGCGTGCGGCCGGACAACCGCGCGTTCAGGTAGTTGGCCGCCCGGGTGAGCGAGCTGGGCGGCAGGCCCGGCGGCGTCTCGATCACCCGGTTCTCCACCTGGCCATCGGCGCCCACCAGAATCACCAGCGCGCGGCCGGCGCCCAGCGGCACGAACTCGATATGCCGCACGGCGCCTTCGCTCTTGGGCGCCAGCACCAACCCGGCCGCCATCGACAGGCCGGACAGCATGGACGACGCGTCGGCCAGCGTATCCTGCAGCGACCGGCCGCGCGCCTCGACGGCGCGGCCGATCTGATCGCGCTCGTCCTCGCTCAGGTCGCCGAACTGCAGCAGGCCGTCCACGAACAGCCGCAGCCCGCGGTCGGTCGGCAAGCGCCCGGCGGAGGTGTGCGGCGCGAACAGCAGCCCGGCCTCCGTCAGGTCCGCCATCACGCCGCGGATCGTGGCAGGGGACAGCGACATCGGCAGCCGGCGAGCGAGGGTTCGGCTGCCGACCGGGCCGCCGGTCTCGACGAACTGCTCGACGATCTCGCGCAGCACGGCTGCGCTGCGCGGGTCCAGGCCGGGCGGCACGTGCGGGCGCGGGGGAAACGGCATGTCCGCCATGGGAGGGGAAGCTAGGTAGCCGCCATCGCCGGGTCAAATGAAGCTCGCGCTATGGACAGCGCCCGAATGCCGGTGCAGGGCACGCGTCTCAAACGGAGAACCTCCATGCGCCCATCCGGCCGCGCCCCCGACGCGCTGCGCGACGTCTCGTTCACCACCGGGTTCGCCCGCCACGCCGAAGGGTCTTGCATCATCCGCATGGGCGGCACCGAGGTGCTGTGCGCCGCCAGCGTGGAGGGCCGGGTGCCGCCGTTCCTGCGCGGCAAGGGCGA
>CAXTBW010000104.1:0-15630 GCA_964242925.1 uncultured Acetobacteraceae bacterium | reverse complement strand
TGCACTTCCACTACAATCCGGCGCACATGCTGGCGGTGTCGTTCTTCTTCACCACCACCCTGGCGCTCTCGATGCATGGCGGGCTGGTGCTGTCGGCGGCCAATCCCGGCCGCGGCCAGGTCGTCAAGACGGCCGAGCACGAGAACACCTTCTTCCGCGACACGATCGGCTGGTCGATCGGCACGCTCGGCATCCACCGCCTTGGCCTGTTCCTGGCCCTGTCGGCTGGGTTCTGGAGCGCGGTCTGCATCATCATCAGCGGCCCGTTCTGGACTCGCGGTTGGCCCGAGTGGTGGGGCTGGTGGCTGAACCTGCCGATTTGGAAATGAACGCCTCACTGGGCACATAACGGGAAACGCCTCGATGGCTGAATATCAGAACCTCTTCACCCGGGTGCAGGTCCGCGGCCCGGCCTATGCCGGCGTCCCGCTCACCACGACGGGCTGGACCCGCACCGGCAAGCCGTTCTTCCTGCACTTCTTCGGCGTGCTCGGCGATGCGCAGGTCGGGCCGATCTACCTGGGCGCGACCGGCGTCGCATCCTTGATGTGCGGCTTCATCGCGTTCGAGATCATCGGGCTCAACATGTGGGCATCGGTGAACTGGAGCCCGGTCGAGTTCCTCCGGCAGCTCCCCTGGCTGGCTCTGGAGCCTCCCGCGCCCGGCTACGGCCTGCAATTCCCGCCGCTGGCGCAAGGCGGCTGGTGGCTGATGGCCGGGTTCTTCCTGACAGCCTCCATCCTGCTCTGGTGGACGCGCATCTACACCCGGGCCCGCTCGCTCGGCCTGGGCACCCATGTCGCCTGGGCGTTCGCGGCGGCGATCTGGCTTTACTTGGTGCTCGGCTTCATCCGGCCGCTCCTGATGGGAAGCTGGGCGGAGGCGGTGCCGTTCGGCATCTTCCCGCACCTGGACTGGACCGCGGCGTTCTCCATCCGCTACGGCAATCTATTCTACAACCCGTTTCACATGCTCTCGATTGTATTCCTATACGGCTCGACTCTGCTGTTCGCCATGCACGGCGCGACCGTGCTCGCGATCAGCCGCTTCGGCGCCGAACGCGAGCTCGAGCAGATCGTGGATCGCGGCACCGCCTTCGAGCGCGGCGCGCTGTTCTGGCGCTGGACGATGGGCTTCTGCGCCAGCGCGGAGTCGATCCATCGCTGGGCCTGGTGGTTCGCGGTGCTGTGCCCGCTATGCGGCGGCATCGGGATCCTGCTGACCGGCACCGTGGTGGACAACTGGTACCTGTGGGGCGTTAAACATGGCTTGGCGCCGTCATACCCCGCGGTGTGGGGCCAGATCATCGACCCGGCCCTCACCCAGGGAGCCGCGCAATGACCCTGGGACTTCGGCCCATCATGGTGGCGATCGGCATCTCGATCGCCGCCCTGCTCACCATCGCGATGCTGACCACCTTCCAGCGGCCCCCGGTGCAAACCGTGCAGCGCGGGTTCCGCGGCGTCGCGATGGAAACCAACTACGACCCGCGAGAGGTGGCGGCCTATCTGGCCAAGAATAAGGTCCCGGCCTCGTTGCCGTACGGCGGCAACAACGGGCCCAAGGCAGGCGTGGTCTACAAGAACGTCCAGGTGTTGAAAGACGTGAGCGTGGGCGAGTTCACCCGCCTCATGGTGTCGATCACCGCATGGGTCGCGCCGGCGCAGGGCTGCGCGGGTTGCCACAACACGGCGAACATGGCCGAGGACTCCGTCTACACGAAGGTCGTCGCGCGCCGGATGCTGCAGATGGTCCAGCACATCAACGCCGACTACAAGCCGCACGTGGCCGAAACGGGCGTTACTTGCTACACGTGCCACCGCGGCCAGCTCGTGCCGTCGCAGATCTGGTTCAACCCGGCGCCGGCGCACTTCAACGGCATGGCGGAGACCGGGACGGGCATGGGTCTGGCGAACGATGCGGCCGGCAAGTCGTCGCTGCCGTACGATCCCTTCTCGCCGTTCCTCGAGAAGGACGCGACCATCCGCGTGCAGGCGGAGCAGGCTCTGCCCGGCACGGATCGCCATTCGATCAAGGAGACCGAGTGGACCTACGCGCTGATGATGCACTTCGCCACATCGCTGGGAGTGAACTGCACCTACTGCCACAACAGCCGCGCGTTGGGGAATTGGGAGCAGAGCACGCCGCAACGGGTGGTGGCGTGGCACGGCATCCGGATGGTGCGCGACCTGAACACCAACTACCTTGACCCGCTGGTCACGGTGTTTCCGGTGAGCCGTCTTGGCGCGACGGGCGACTCGCCGAAGGTGAACTGCGCGACCTGCCATCAGGGGGTGTTCAAGCCGCTCTACGGGGTGAGCATGGTGAGGACGTTCCCGGAGCTGCAAGGGCCTACGCCGATCGCGGCGCGTTGACGCGTGCGAGGCCGTCCGGAAGGACGGCCTCGTCCAACATCGATGGCCAAGAGAACGGGCCTTCATCGCGAGCCGTCGCTTGGCGGCGCGGCGATCCAGGCGGCGCGTACGGTGCTCGCGGCTGGATTGCTTCGTCGCCAAGCGCTCCTCGCGATGACGATTCGGCAATGACGATATCCGCGCCCCGAGGACGTTGAGGGTTCCGCAGCAAGTTGCGGGCGCGGCGTCAGCCCGGTGGCCGGAAGGCGAGCAGGGCAGGCACGAAGGCCAGGGTCGTCAGCAGCGTGCAACCCAAGCTGGTCAGCAGCAGGGCCCCCATGCTGGCTGTCCCCGGGTGCGCCGACAGCGCGAGCGAGCCGAACGCCGTCGCCGTGGTCAGCGCGGAGAACAGGATCGCCCGCGTCGTGGCCGAACGCAGTGGCGCGCGGCGCCCGGCCCGCCAATTCATCACGAAATAGACGTTGAACGACACGCCCACCCCGAGCAGCAGCGGCAGCGCGATGATGTTGGCGAAGTTTAGCGAAAGCGGCGCCGCCACCATCACGGCCACCGTCAGCAAGGCGGACAGCAGCAACGGCGCCAGCACCATCGCAGTGTCGAGCACCCGTCGCAACGCCACCAGCAGGATTAGCGTGATGGCGCCCAATGCCCCCGCCGCCGCGATGCGGAACGCGCTGATGATAGTGTCGGCGCTGCGAACGATCGTCACCGCCGAACCGCCCGCATCGGGCGCCACGGCGGATACGTCCGCGACGAAACGGTGCAGCCCGGCGCTATCCGCCGACGAGGCCTGGGTCGGCAGCACCTGCAGCTTGGCCGCGCCATCCGGCGTCAGCCAGTCCCGCGCAAGGTCCGCAGGGACGTCGGCGCGCGTCGCCGGGCCAGCCTCCAGGGCATTGCGAAGGCGGTCCAGCTGCAAGGGCAGGAAACGGCTCAGCGCGGCGTCGGCGGTCTGCAACCCGGCATCGGGCCCATCCGCCAACCCGCGCAAATCCTGCACCACGACGGCGAACGGGTGACTTGGCGGCAACTCCTGCGACGCCGCGGCCAAGCCCGGCAGCGCGTCCCGCAAGGCCGCCCGCAGCTCCGCTATTCCTGGGCGCGGTCTGGGCGGGACGTCGAGCGTGGGCAGCAGCAGGCTCGCGGCATCCGCAAGCAGCGGCAGCTTGGCCTCCTGGTCCTCGGGAACCAGGCTGTCCAGGCTTATCACTCCGCTGACCGAAGGCAGCGCCGTTATCCGAGGCGTCAACGCGCGCGCGGCAGCCTGCGAGGGCAGCAGCATCTCGATGCTGTAGGGGCTGGTGACCGGGTCGGCGACCAGATCGTTCAAGGTTTGCACGGACTCGGTCGCCTGGTTCTTGGTGTGCAGCGGGTCGCTGTCGAACTGCAGCCAGGGCAGCAAGGCCACCCCGAGCACGCCCACCGTGGCGAACACCCCCAGGATCGGACGACGCCGGCGCACGGCGAACGCGTCCAGCGGGGCGGCCCAGCCGAAGCCCACCTCCGCCGTCTCCGCCGCGGGACGCAGCAGCGCGATCAACGCCGGCAGCACCGTCATGGTGCAGCAGAACGCGATCAGCATGCCCACCCCGGCGATGAGGCCGAGCTGCGCCACCCCGGCGAAGTCGGTCGGGGTGAAGGCGAGGAACCCCGCCGAGGTCGCGAGCGCGGCGACCAGGATCTGCCCGCCACTGCGGCGACCGGCCTCGCCCAGCGCCGCCGCCGTGCCGCCCACCTCGCGCACCCGCATGGTGAACTGGATGGCGAAGTCCACCGCCAAGCCCACGAACAGGACGGCGAAGGCGACCGAGACGAGGTTGAGCGTGCCGATCGCCACCGCCGCGAACGCCGAGGTGAGCAATAGGCCCAGAAGCAAGGTGAGCACGATCGGCACGATCAGCCGCCACGAGCGCACGGCCAGGAATAGCCACAGCGTGATCAGCAGGAAGCTGCCGGCCAGCCCGCCGGCGGCGCCCTGCGCCACGGTGGCGAACTCGTCGTCGTCCAGCGCGACCGAGCCGGTGATGCGCACCCGCGCCAGCCCGCTGCGCACGAACTCCAGTCGCGCGGCCGCGGCGCGAAGGGCGCCCTCGGCGGTGGCGCCCGGCTGCAGCGCGCCGAAGTCCAGCACCGGCTTGACCAGGACGAAGCGGTAGCGCCCGGCGAGGTCGGCCAGCTTGCCGGCCAGCAGCGTCTCCCACGACAACGGCCGGGCCGCGTCGGGGGCGGCGAGCGTCTGGTGGAACGCCGCCAGCGCCGGCTCGAACGGACCCAGGTTCGCCTCGTGCCGCGTCACGCCCAGGGCAACCAAGCCGAGCGCGCCGACCAGCCCCCGCAGGCTCGGGTCGGCGGCAAGCTTGCCCAGGAACGGTTGCGCGTCGATCGTGGTGTTCAGCAGGGCGGCCAGTTGCGCCGGGTCGACGAACAGCAGCGCGTTGCGCGCGAAATAGGGCGCGGCGTCCGGCTGGCGCACGCTGGTGAAATGCGTCGCGTCGGTCCGCAGCGCCGCCGTCAAGGCGGCCGCGGTGAGATCGGCCGCCTCCGGGATGCGGCCGTCCACCACCGCGACCAGGATGTCCTCGTTTTGCGGAAACGCGGCGCGCATCTGCGCCTGGCGCTGCTTCCAGGGCAGGCTGGCGGAGAACAACGCGCCCGTATCCGTCGACACGCCCAGCCCCCGCCACACCAACAGCAACGCCAGCACGGCGAGCACCGCCGCGCCACCCGCCACCCATCCGGCCCGGCGACCGCAGATGGCGGCGATCCGCCCCAGCAGCATCGCGTTACACCTGCCGGATCAGTCGTCGCAGCCGCAACCCGGTGAGCGCCATCATGGCCGTCGCGCCGACCGCGGCGCCCACTAGGATAGGGCTGAGCCAGCCAAGCCAGGCGAGCGGCCCCATGAGGTAGAGCGCGTCGTCAGGGTCGAAGCCCCAACGGCCGGAATAGGCCTTGGTGTCGGGCGGGCTGCGCCGTTCGAGCCACTCGGAAAATAGTCCCAGGATGAACATCGAGCCGCCGGCCAGGATCCCCAGCGGGACCGCCCAGGCGCCCAGCCAGGAATGCCGCAGGCCGACTCCGATCGCGGCGAATAGCAACGCGTTGACCACGACGTCGGTGTAGAAATCGTAAATGTGACCGTTGTGGCTCATCAGGTTGCCGATCCGCGCCAGCTCCCCGTCCGCGCGGTCCAGGAACGCCGAGACCAACCAGAGCCCGCCGCCCCACCAGGCGCCCGCCGCAGAGCCGCTGGCCAGGCATGCGCACGCTGCCAGACCCGTCAGCAACCGCAACGTCGTCAAGTGGTTGGGGCGAATGCGGGTGCCGATCATCGGCCGCACCAACGGTCGCGCAACGAGGTGCGTCCACGACTCGCCGCTCACCTCAGGACGCTCGATGGCTGCGAACGCCGGTTGCGGGCCTGCGCTTCCAACCACTGCCAGGCGACCAGGCCGGGCACTCCGAGCGCGACCTCCCGCAGCCGCTTCATCAACGACAGCGCGATGGCGAGTTCCGGCGACAGGTCGAACAGCTGGCACACGACGATAAGCCCACCTTCCTGCACGCCGAGCGCCCCCGGCACCGCAAACCCAGCCGCCTTGAGCGCCTGGCCCAGGCTTTCGATCACCAGCCCCGCCGTCAGGCTGACATCGTGGCCGAGCAGATGGAGCGCCAGGCACACCTCCGCCCCGCCGAGCAGCCACGAGATCATGTGCCAGCAACTCGCCCCGATCAGCCGGCGCGGGTTCCGATAGCATGACAGCAGCGCCTCGTGCAGCCCCGACACCTCTGCGGCGCCGCTCCACCCCATCGCGCTGCCGAGCCGCAGCAGCCCGGCCTCCAGCGCCTTGGCCAGCCCCAGCCACTGCGCGCCCAGGAACGCGCCGCCGACCAGCGCTCCGATGGCAACGAATCCCCCTACGTAGCCGGCGATGCCCCCGCCGCCCACGCTGTGCAGCAGCAGCCCGAGGCCGAGCAGAGTAAACGCCACCTGCGTCAGCATCTCCATCGTCAGGTCCGCAACCGTGCCGGCCGCCGCCGCCGCCAGCGCCACGCCTTTGCGCTGCAACAGGCGGACAGCGACGAACTCGCCGCCGATCTGCGCCACCGGCAGCAGGTTGTTCACCGCCTCGCGCAGCCACCGCAGCTGAGAGTAGGCGAGCAACGATGGGCGAGCGGCGGCCGGGCCGGCGATGGCGCGCCAAGCCGCCGCCGAGAACAGCACTTGCAGCAGGTGGAACGCAGTCACCGCCGCCACGCCCAACCAGCCGGCGCGGGCGACCAGCGCGGCGATGCGGCCGATGCCGAAGCTCTCGAGCAGCCACGCCGCCAGCGCCAGCCCGGCCAGCCCGGACACGAGCGGCAGCAATTTCAGCGCCAACACCCTGGCGCGACGCGGGGCGACCGCGCTAGGACCCGGCGTGGACATGGTGCTGCGTACGCCCGGTCCCTGCACCAGACCGTGTCTCGTGTGGCAAAACTGCATCTCCCGATGGGGGCTGACCGATCGGTCAGGTTACGCTAAGTAACGGTTCGGTGACGTGGACACAACTTCATTGAGGTCGCAGATGCCGGCACAAGCTCCCAGCGAAGCGCTTCCCGAGGCGGTGATATTGGCCGCGGGCGTGGGACGCCGGCTCGGCGACGGGATCGATCGGCCCAAGGTCATGCTGGAGTTCGGCGGGGAGAGCTTGCTGGCCCGGCATCTGCACTCGCTCCAAGCCGCCGGGTTGCGCCGCGTCTCGATCGTCATCGGTTATGCCGCGGACCACATCCGCGCGGCCGTTGCGGCTTCCACCACGATGCTGGAGGTTGTCCTGATCGAGAACCCGGACTACCGGGAGGGCAGCGTCGTGTCCCTGTGGATGGCGCGGGCGGTGCTGCGCCGGGGCTGTCCGGTGGTGCTGATGGATGGCGACGTGCTCTACGACGACCGCCTCATGGCGCGATTGATCGCCGGCGCGGCGCCGAACGTGCTGTTGCTGGACCGCGAGATCGAGCCGGGCGACGAGCCCGTCAAACTGTGCATCCGCGAGGGTCGGATCGTGGATTTCCGTAAGCGCCCGACCGAGGCCTACGATTGGCACGGCGAGTCGGTCGGGTTTTTTCGCTTCGCGCCCGATGCGGCGGCGGAGTTGGCGAACCGCGCCGAACGCTACGTTGAGAACGATCGCCGGGGCATGGAATACGAGGAGCCGGTCCGCGACATGATGATGGCGAGCGCCGCCGGCCGCTTCGGGTTCGAGGACATCAGCGGCCTGCCCTGGACCGAGATCGACTTCCCCGAGGACGTTGCCAAGGCCGCCGCCCTCGTTCCGGCGCTGGCATCTTGAACGCCGCCGGGCTGCGGGCGCCGGACGCCGAGGAAACGGCCGCGATGGCGCGGGACGGTTATCTGGTGGCGCCAAAGTTCTTCGACGCGACGCAGACCGCGGAATTGCTGCGCTGGACCGAGCAGCTGGAGCGCGCGCCGGAAGCGCCGGGCCAGCATTGGGTGTATCACGAGGACAGCCTGACGGAACCGGGCCGTCGCATCATCCAGCGGATCGAGAACTTCTGCCCGTTCCACCCAGGGTTCGACGGGCTGGTGCGCGACGGCGCGTTGTCGCGCTGGACGGCGGCCTTGATGGGCGGGCCGGTTGTGCTGTTCAAGGACAAGATCAACTTCAAGGCGCCCGGAGGCCCGGGTTTCAAGGCGCATCAGGATCAGCAGGCCGGATGGTCACGCTACGCGCCGCTGTTCGTTACCGCGCTGGTTTCCATCGACCCTGCCACGCTCGAGAACGGCTGCCTCGAGATGGCGCCTGGCCGCCACCGCGAGGGGCTGATAGGCGAGGAATGGAACCCGCTGGACGAGACCGGGCTGGCGCTTGTCCCGACGCCAACCGAACCCGGCGACGTGGTGTTCTTCGACAGCTACGCGCCGCACGCGTCCAAGCCGAACTTCACCGCGCTGCCCAGGCGTATCCTGTACCTAACCTACAACCTCGCCGCGGACGGGGACCACCGGGAGCGCTATTACGCGGAAAAACACGCCGCCTATCCGCCGGATATCGAGCGCGACGGCTCGAAAAACTACGTCTTCAGGATCTGACCGCCGGCATGGACGCAAATTACCGCTTCGGCATCGAGGAGGAATACTTCCTGGCGGACGCCGTCACCCGCGGCACGCCCCGCCGCACGAAGCCGTTCCACGATGCGGTCAAGACGCGCGTATCCTCGGCGGAACGCGAACTGCTCGCCGCCCAGGTGGAGGTGGCGACGGCGCCGACCGACAGCCCCGCCGCAGCCCGCGCGCAGTTGCTCGAACTGCGCGCGGGCCTGGCCGAGACCGGGCGCGACCACGGCATCCTGGTGCTGGCGTCCGGCACGCAGCCGCTCGCCCGCTGGGACCAGCAGCGCCAGACCAAGAAGGCGCGCTACGACCGGCTGATGCAGCAGATGCGGATGCTGGGCCAACGCGACCTCGTGTGCGGCATGCACGTGCACGTCGAGGTGCCGCGGCCGGCGAAGCGTGTCGACCTGATGAACCGCATGCTGCCGTTCACGCCGCTGCTGCTGGCGCTGTCCGCGTCGTCGCCGTTCTGGCAGGGGCGCGACACGGGGTTGGCCGCTTATCGCCTTTCGGTCTGGGGCGAGATGCCGCGCACTGGCATGCCCGACCTGTTCGAGGACGCGGCCGACTACGACCGTTACGTCGCGGCCATGGTCCGGTCGGGCGCGATCACCGATGGCAGCTTTCTTTGGTGGACGCTGCGGCCGTCGATCCACTACCCGACCTTGGAACTGCGTGTCGCCGACAGCTGCACCCGGGTGGACGACACGCTGGGCATCGCCGCGCTGTATCGCTGCCTGGTGCGGCTGGTGGACCGCTCGCCGGCGCTGAACCGGGGGCAGACCGGCGCGTCGCGGGCGATCACGGGCGAGAACCTTTGGCGGGCGCAGCGCGACGGCATCCGCGCCGCGTTCCTGGACCTGGACGGCGCCACGACGCCGTTCGCCGAGGGGCTCGAGGCCGTGCTGTCGCAGGTGGCGGCGGACGCAGCGGCGCTGGGCTGCGAGGCCGAGCTGGCGCAGTTGCGCACGATCGCCGCGCACGGGACGAGCGCCGACCGGCAGCTCGCCGTCTTCGCGGCCGCCGCCGGCGATGCCAGGCAGGCGTTGGCCGCCACCGTCGACTGGATCGCGGCCGCGACCGCTGGGGCCGCGGCGTGATCGGCTAGCGGCTTTACGCCCAGCAACGCGGCGTGCTGTGTTCAAGCGCCCCGACGGGGCTCCGCTTGGTGCAAGGGCCGGAGGTGCAGGCGTGACTTACGACGTGATCGTGGCCGGTGTCGGCGGGATGGGCAGCGCCGCCTGCTGGCAACTTGCGCGGCGGGGACAACGCGTGCTCGGGCTCGAGCGGTTCGACATCCCGCATTCGATGGGCTCGTCGCACGGCATCAGCCGCATAATCCGGCTGCCGTACTACGAGCACCCGGCTTACGTGCCTTTGCTGCACCGTGCCTACGAGCTGTGGGCCGACGCCGAGCGCGCCACCGGGCAGGAGCTGCTGGTGACCACCGGGTCGATCGACGCCAGCCCGGAGGACGACCCTTTGTTCCAGGGCGCGCTTGCCTCCGCCCGCCTGCACGGCCTGGACCACGAGGTGCTGACCGGCGACCAGGTGAACGCGCGCTTCCCCGGTTACCGCCTGCCGCCCAGCAGCCGCGCGGTGTTCCAACGGCAAGGCGGCCTGATCGCCAGCGAACGGGCGATCGTCGCCCACGTGCAAGCGGCGCAGGCGGCCGGCGCCACGATCCGCGCCCGCGAGCCGGTGCTGGGCTGGCAGGTGATGCCCTCCGGCGCCGTCGAGGTGCGGACCCCGAAAGGCGTCTACGAGACTGAGCGCCTGGTTCTGACCACCGGCGCCTGGATGGGCGAGATGGTCGAACTGCTGGCGGGCAGGGCCGTTCCGGAGCGCCAGGTGCTCGCCTGGCTGCAGCCGCTGCGGCCGGAGCTGTTCACTCCGGAGCGCTTCCCCGTGTTCAACCTGCAGGTCGAGGAAGGCCGCTACTACGGCTTCCCGGTCTACGAAGTGCCCGGCTTCAAATTTGGCCGCTACCACCACCGTGGCGAGGCGACCGCCGCCGACGCCATGCGCCGCGAGGTGGACGCCGAGGACGAAGCCCTGCTGCGCCAGTTCGGCGATCGTTATTTCCCGCTGGGAAGCGGTCCCACGATGGCGCTGCGGACCTGCATGTTCACCAACACGCCGGACGAGCACTTCATCATCGACCATCATCCGGGCTTGAAGCAGGTCGTGCTTGCTTCACCTTGCTCCGGTCACGGCTACAAGTTCTGCAGTGTGGTGGGTGAGATCCTGGCCGACCTCGCGACCGGCGATGGCGGCACGCGGCACGACATCGGCTTCCTGCGGCTGAACCGCCCTGGGATCGATCGGGCGTTGCCTGTCGCGGCGCAATAGCCGGCTCGCTTCAGCGCCTGGCATGATGCTTGCTCTCCTTCTTCAAGCGCCACGGTTCGGCGGAAGGAACACGGGCCCGGCGCGAGAGGCTCGACGAGGAAGCAGTATGAGCGTCACGTTCACCCAGGCCGAGCACGACCCGGCGACCGCGCCTGATCTAGTACGCCTCGACTCTATCTCTAAGCGCTATGGCCCGCTGACCGTGCTCCATGACGTCAATCTCAAGCTGCGCGCCGGCGAGGTGATGGCCATCATCGGCCCCAGCGGCTCCGGCAAGAGCACGCTGCTGCGTTGCGTGAACTTGCTGGAACACCCGAGTGCCGGCCGGGTCACCCTCGACGGGGTGGTGGTCGAGGCCGGCAAACCCACCTCGCGCCAGCAACTGAACCAGCTTCGCCGCGCCGTGGGCATGGTGTTCCAGTCGTTCAACCTGTTCCCACACCTCACCGTGCTGCGCAACATCTGCCTCGCCCAGGAACGCACGCTCAACCGCAGCCGGGCGGAGGCGGAGGCGGTCGCCATGCAACTGCTCAAGCGCGTGGGTCTTGCAGACAAGGCCAACCAGTATCCGGCGCGCTGCTCGGGCGGGCAGCAGCAGCGCATCGCCATCGCCCGCGCGCTCGCGCTCGACCCGAAGGTGATGCTGTTCGACGAGCCGACCTCCGCGCTCGACCCCGAGCTCGGCCTGGAGGTGCTGGCCGTGATGCGGGAGTTGGCGGAGGGCGGCATGACCATGATCGTGGTCACGCACGAGATGCACTTCGCCGAGAACGTGTCGAACCGCGTGCTGGTCATGGCGGACGGCAAGATCGTCGAGGAGGGCGCCAGCGCCGACGTGATGCGCAACCCGCAGAGCGCGCGGGCAAGGCGTTTCCTCAGTGCGGTGAAAGACCGGTGACGCTGCTGGACAACCTCTCGACCATCTTGGTCGGGATCCCGTTCACCATCGCTCTGACATTGACGTCGTTCATCGTGGGGGCGCTGCTCGGCCTGCCGCTGTGCGCGATGCGGCTGTCTCGCTCCGGATTGGTGAGTTTCATCGGGACCGCGTTGATCCTGGTGTTCCGCGCGATCCCGCCGATCGTCTGGCTGTTCATCATCTTCTTCGGCGTAGGCATGGGCTACGTCCGGCTCGACCCGTTCACCTCGGCCACCGTCGGGCTCGGCCTGATCACCGCCGCCAACATGGCCGAGATCTACCGTGGCGCGCTGTCCGCCATCCACCCGGGCCAGTGGGAGGCGTCGTCCGTGCTGAACCTGTCGGCGCGGCATAAATTCGTCGACGTGATCGGGCCGCAGCTCATGCGCATCGCGCTGCCCTCGGCCACGACCTATGCGATCGGGCTGATGAAGGACACCGCGGTCGCGTCTGCGATCGGCGTGCACGAGATCGCCTACGAGTCGTATCACCTGTCGCAGCAGACGTTCCGCGGCCTGAGCGTCTACGCCGCCGCCGGGCTGATCTACATCCTCATCAGCATCCCGGTCGCCACGCTCGCCCGTTGGACCGATCTGCGCTTGCGCGCCGCCGTCGCCCGATGAGCGAGCTGCTGTCGTTCTGGGGCGACTGGTTCCCCGACCTGCTGGGCGGCTTCGTGATCAGCCTGGAGGTGACCGCGGTCTGCCTGGCGCTGGGCATCCCGCTCGGCCTGGCGCTGGCATTGACGGTGCAGTCAAAAACGCCGGCGCTGCGTTGGGTGGCGTTGCTGGTGGTGGAAATCGGCCGCGGCACGCCCGCGCTGATCCTGTTGCAGTTCATGTATTTCGGGCTGCCCAGCGCCGGCCTGTCGCTGTCCTCCTTCATTGCCGCCAGCGTGGCGCTGGCCTGGTGCACCGGCGCCTACACCAGCGAGATCATCCGCGCCGGGCTGCAGGCGGTGCCCGCCGGGCAGACGGAGGCCGCGATCGTGATCGGGTTGAGCCGGCTGGACGCGCTGCGCTACGTCATCCTGCCGCAGGGGCTGCGCGTCGCCATTCCGGCGCTGCTCGGCTTCTCCATCATCATGCTGCAGGCCAGTTCGCTGTGCTTCACCATCGCGCTGCCCGAGATCGTCAGCCAGGCCTACATCGTCGGTTCCAACACCTTCGAATACCTGCCGATCTTCCTGCTCGCGGCGCTGATGTTCGCGGCCGTTTGCATCCCGGCCACCATCCTGGTTTCGTTGCTCGAGCGCCGGCTCGGCCGGCATGCCGCTTGATGATTACCTACGGGAAGGACCGCCCTATGAAGACGCTTACCATCGCCGCCGCTCTCGCCCTCGCACCCATCGCGGCATTCGCCCAGACCTGCACGCCCAACCATAAGATCGACCACCTGGTCAGCCCCGGCAAGCTCACGGTCGCCATCTACGAATACCCGCCGTTCTCCGTCACCGCCGGCGGCGAGATCGGCGGCGTGGACGGCGAGATGCTGAAGAGCATCGCCAAGTCCGCCTGCCTCACCTTGGTTCCGGAGGTCGTCGACCCGGCCGCCACCATCCAGTACGTCATCAGCGGCAAGGCGGATATCGCCGGCGGCGACTGGTATCGCACGGCCGAGCGCGCCAAGGTGCTGGGCCTGTCCTTCCCGACCTATCTCGACCAGATGGGCATCTACTCGAAGGACGGCGTCTCCACCGTCGCCGCGATGGTCGGCAAGCAGGTCGGCACCGTCTCGGGCTTCCTGTGGGTGACGGATCTGCAGAAGCTGCTGGGCGCCAACCTGCATTTGTATCCGAACCCGGTGGCGCTGGCGCAGGACCTGGACACGGGGCGCATCCAGATCGGCGTCGACAGCTACGGCACGGGCGCCTACGCGCAGAAGCGCGGCGGTTACGCCGGGATCGTCATCAAGGTGGCCGAGCCCGATCCGCGGGTCCGCGCGTCCGCCGAGGCGGCGCAGGCCACCCTGCTTTACACCAAGAGCAACACCTCGCTCGGCGAGGCGCTCGATGCGGACATCCAGGCGATGCACGCCGACGGCTCCATTGCGAAGTACCTGTCGTCCTTCGGCCTGGACCCCTCCGGCGCCAACACCGGCGCCCCGCGCGTGGTGCAGTAGACAGCCAAGCAGTCGTCATGCCCGGGCTTGACCCGGGCACCCACGCCGCGCCAACGCGCCGGTCGGGCGTAGTGGCTGCACCGAGAGCGACGCGGTAGGCCAGTGCGGTCGTGGCGCCGTGGGTGCCCGGGTCAAGCCCGGGCATGACGGTGATTATGGGAAGCGGCCAGTTCTGACGGGCACGGCCTGTTAGAGATCCTTCGCCAGTCGCAGCGCGTCGAACATTGCAGCGTGGATGTTGCGGCTGGCTACCGCGTCGCCGATGCGGAACAGCTGGTAACTGCCGTTTTCGTTCAACACCATGCCCTGCGGCCGGCCACCCAGCAACGCCGCGTGGTCCACCGCCCCGCCGTTGCGCGAGCCTGGCTTCAGCGCCTCGTACAGCTCGTCCAGCGGCAACGTGCCGTGCTCGATCACAACCTGGTCGACCCGGCGCTCCTCCGCCCGCTCGCCGTAGTCGCTGGACAGCACCGCAATCAACTCGTTGCCCGCCCGGCGCACCGACCGCAGCCTCGTGTTGATCGTCACCCGAACCCCGCGCCGCTGGAAGATGCGCGCATATGCCGCATGGTTCAGCCCACCGATCTCCGGCGCCAGCATGCGCTCCGGGGTCACCAGCTCCACCTCGGCGCCGGCCTCCGCCAGCACTTCCGTGGCCTGCATGCCCGGATGGTTGCCGTTGTCGTCGAACACCAGCACGCGGCCGGCGCCGGGAACCGCGCCGCCCACCACGTCCCAACTCGAGACGACCAGGTCGTTGCCTTCCTCCAGAACCTCCGTGTCCGGCACGCCGCCGGTCGCCACCAGCACCACGTCCGGCTGCAGCGCCAGCACCGTGGCGGCCTCGGCGTAGCTGTTGAACCGGACGTCCACGCCCAGCCGCGCCAGCTCCGCCACGCGCCAGTCGACGATGCCGATCAGCTCCCGCCGTCGCGGCGTGCGCGCTGCCAGCAACACTTGTCCGCCAGCCCGCTCGGTCGCCTCCAGCAGCGTCACGCGGTGCCCTCGCTCGGCCGAGACGCGCGCCGCCTCCAGCCCGGCCGGCCCGGCGCCCACGATCACCACGCGCCGTGCAGGGCCATCGCTGCGCGGCACCACGTGCGGCATGGTCGCCTCGCGGCCGGTGGCCGGGTTATGCACGCACAACGCCTCGTTGCCCTCGTAGATGCGGTCCAGGCAGTAGGTCGCGCCTACGCAGGGCCGGATCAGGTGTTCCTGCCCGGCGAGGATCTTGCGCGCGATATGCGGGTCGGCGATGTGCGCGCGCGTCATCCCCACCATGTCGAGCTTGCCCTCGGCGATGGCGTGCCGCGCGGTCGCCACGTCGTTGATCCGGGCGGCGTGGAACACCGGGAACCGCGTGGCCGCGCGCACCTCCCCGGCAAAGTCCAGATGCTGCGCCGTGCCCATGCCGTGGATCGGGATGACGTGCGACAGCGCGTTGTCGGTGTCCATGTGGCCGCGCACGATGTTGAGGAAGTCCACCACGCCGCCGGCGGCGAAGCGGCGCGCGATCTCGATGCCGTCCTCGCGGCTCAGGCCGATGTCCCAGTCCTCGTCGGCCACCATGCGGACGCCGATCAGGAAGGCGGGCCCTACGGCGTCGCGCATCGCCTGCAGCACCCGCACGGAGAAGCGCATGCGGTTGTCCAGTCCGCCGCCGTACTCGTCGTCGCGGTGGTTGGTGGCGGGGGACCAGAACTGGTCCGGCAGGTGGCCGTAGGCGTCGATCTCGAACCCGTCCAGCC
>CAXTBW010000103.1:0-15735 GCA_964242925.1 uncultured Acetobacteraceae bacterium | reverse complement strand
GCCTGCTATGCGCCGCGGCGCAGATCTCGGGCAGCCGGGCGCTTCGCGCAGTCGGGATCGGCTTCGTCGAGTTGTTCCGCAACATCCCGGTGCTGGTGCAGATCTTCTGGTTCTACTTCACCATCCCGATCCTCACCGGCGCGCAGCCCAGCGCATTCGTCGCCTCCGCCATCGGCATCTCGCTCTACGCCGGCGCCTACCTTGCGGAAATCGTCCGCAGCGGCATCCAGGCGGTGGAGCGGACGCAGTGGGATGGCGCGCGGGCGATCGGCTTCGGCAACGCGCAGGCGATGCGCTACGTGATTCTGCCGCAGGCGTTCCGCCGCATCCTGCCGCCGTTCACCAACCAGGTGCTGGAGATCTTCAAGACTACGACGGTCGCGTCCACCATCGCCTATGCCGACCTGCTGTACGACGCCAAGGTGATGAGCGAGCAGGAGATGCGGCCGGTCGAGGCATACAGCGCGATCGGCGGATTTTTCATTGTCATCCTGCTGCTGGCGAGCGCCGGGTCGAGCCTGCTGGAACGGAGGATGGCGCGGAATGGATGAGCCTATCCTGCGCGTTGATGGGCTGCACAAGCATTTCGGACCGCTCCACGTGTTGCGCGGCATCGACCTCACCGTGCGGCGGGGCGAGGCGGTCGTCATCCTGGGCGCCAGCGGTTCCGGCAAGAGCACGCTGCTGCGCTGCCTGAACTTCCTCGAGATGCCGACCGGGGGGCGCATCGAGCTCGAGGGCCGCCCGGTTGGCCGCGACGCCGGCGGGCGGGTCCGCTACGGCCAGCGCGAACTGGCGTTGCTGCGGATGCGGGTCGGCATGGTGTTCCAGCAGTTCAACCTGTTCCCGCATCTGACGGTCGAGAAGAACGTCATGATCGGCCCGATGAAGCTGCGCGGGCTCAGCGAGGCGGCGGCGCGGCGGATTGCGCTGGCCAATCTGGACCGTGTCGGCATTCCGGAGAAAGCGCGCAACTACCCGTCGCAGTTGTCGGGCGGGCAGCAGCAGCGCGTCGCCATCGCCCGGGCGCTGGCGATGGAGCCGGCGATGATGCTGTTCGACGAGGCGACGTCGGCGCTGGACCCGGAGCTGGTCGGCGAGGTGCTGCTGGCGATGCGCCAACTGCGCGAGGACGGCATGACCATGCTGATCGTCACCCACGAGTTGGGCTTCGCCTACAACGTGGCCGATCGCGTGGTGTTCCTGGAGCAGGGCGCGATCTACGAGCAGGGCACGCCGCAGCAGGTCCTGACCCGGCCGCAGCGCCCGCGCACGCGCGACTTCCTGCGCAGCCACACGCTGTTCCGGCTGCCCGACGCGGCGCCTGCGGAAGACCTGGTGGAGGGAGCGGCATGAAGCGGATCGTCATCGTCGGCGGCGGGATCATGGGATCCTGCATCGCCTACCACCTGGCGCTCGCCGGCGTCGCGGACCACGTCGTGGTGGTGGAGGCTGACCCTACGTACGAGTGGGCCGCCACGCCGCGCGCCGTGGGCGGCGTGCGGCTGCAGCACGCGCTGTCGGAGAACGTGCAGATGTCGCTGTACGGCGACACGGTCTACTCCGACTTCGCCAACCAGGTCACCGGGGGCGCGGTGCAGTTCGATCCTCAATTCCATCGCAAGGGCTACCTTTACCAGGTGTCGGGCGCGGCGGACGCGGCGGCGTTGCAATCTATCGCCGATATGCAGGAAGGGCTGGGCGTCGAGGTGCACCGGCTCGACCGGGACGCGTTGCGCGCGCGCTATCCGTCGTTCCATTTCGACGGGGTGGACGCTGCGACGCTCACGCCTGCGGACGGACAGATCGACCCGAATGCTGCGTTGATGGGGTTCCGCCGAGCCGCGGAGGGGCGCGGCATCACCTACCTGAAGGACCGGGTGGTCGGCCTGGACGTGGCCGACGGCTTGGTGACCACGGCGCGGCTGGCCAGCGGGGACACGCTGGCGGTCGACACGCTGGTCAACGTGGCGAACTGCTGGGCGGCGGGCATCTGCGACATGGTCGGCATGACCGTCCCGATCGAGCCGATGCGGCGCCAGCAATTTTACTTCGACATCCAGGGCGAGCTCGAAGAGATCCCGGCGATGCGCCACGCCTCGGGCTTTGCGATGCGGAAGCTGAGCAAGGGATACCTCACCGGATACACGCGCTTCGACCAGACCGGCGGGTTCGACTGGGAGTTGGACCACGCCGACTTCGACGAGGTGCTGTGGCCGGCGCTGGCGGCGCAGAGCAGCAAGTTCGAGGCGGTGAAGATGAAGGGCGGCTGGGTCGGCCATTACGACATGAACCGGCTGGACGGCAACGCGGTGATCGACCGCTTCGCGTCCGTGCCCAATTTCATCCTCGCCGCCGGCTTCTCCGGCCACGGGCTGCAGCACGGTCCCGCGGTCGGCCGCGCTGTAAAGGAGATGATCCTCGACGGCGGGTTCCAAAGCATCGATCTGTCGCGCCTGTCCTACCAGCGGGTGTTGGACAACGAGCCGCTGCCGGATAACGGTCCGAAGGCTTGACCGAGGAGGGCGACCCCGTCGTCGTCAACGGCGGCGGCGACATGGCGCCCCACCGCGCCATGCGGCCCGCCACGGGTTAGGAGGCGCCTATGACCATGACCGAGGCCGCGCTGGCGGTGTTGATCGCGAAGGCGCTCGCCCGCCACGGCATGCGCGACGGCAACGCCGCGTTGGTGGCGCGCATCGTCGCGGCTGCGGAGCGGGACGGCGCGGCCAGCCACGGCCTGCTGCGGATGGACGGCTACGTCGCCTCGCTGCGAAGCGGCTGGGTCGACGGCGCCGCCGTGCCCGTTGTGCGCCAGGCGGCCCCCGCGGTGGTGACGGTGGACGCGCGCAACGGCTTCGCGCAGGTGGCGCTGGACGCGGCGCGGGACGCGGCGCTGGCAACGGTTCGCGCCATGGGCATCGCTTCCGTGTGCATCCACGACTCGCATCATTTCGCGGCTCTGTGGCCCGATGTCGAGCCGTTCGCCGAACAGGGTTTGGTCGCGCTGACCGCCGTGAACGCGCGCAGCCGCATGATCATATGGGATGCGCGGCGCCCGGTGCTGGGCACCAACCCGATCGCGTTCGCCTGCCCGCGCGCCGACGGGCCGCCGCTGGTGTGGGACCAGGCGTCAAGCCTGCGGGCGCAAGGCGAGTTGCTGCTGGCGCGCAAGGCCGGCCGGCCGGTTCCCATCGGCGCCGGGCTGGACGCAGCGGGAGAACCGACGACTGACCCGGCCGCCATCCTTGATGGCGGCGCCCTGCTGCCGTTTGGCGGACACAAGGGCGGCAATCTCGCCTTCATGGTCGAGGTGCTGGCGGCCGCGCTCACCGGCGGGCAGTTCGGGTTCGAGGACGACCCGGCCGGCTATCCGGGGGCGCAGACCAGCCGCGCCGGGCAGTTCCTGCTGCTGATCGACCCCGCCCGCAGCGCCGGCGGCGGTTTCGGCGCGCGCATCACCGGACTTGCCGAACGGTTTCGCGCAGCCGGTTCGGCGCGCCTGCCCGGCGATGCGCGACACCGTCGCAGGGCGGACGCGGCGCTGCACGGGATCACGCTGACCGACGAGGCCTACGAACACCTGGCGAGGCTGGCAGGCCAGGACGCGCCTAACCCCGAGACGGAGCATCCATGATGGGCTGCAACCACTTCCACCTCGCCTGGTTCCTGTCGCGCGGCTTCAGCCCGAAGGCGTGGCGCTACGAATGGGCCGGCGACACCGCGCAGAACTGGATGATGCCCGACCTGTTCGTCGACCTGGCGCGCGGCATGGAGCGCGCCTGCTTCGACTACCTCATCCTCGAGGACTCGTCGCACGTGCCTTACAAGTATCAGGGCTCGCACGACGCCTACCTGAAATACGCCGTCGCCACGCCCAAGCTCGACCCGGCGGTGCTGGTGCCCTACCTGGCGCAGGCCACCAAGCACCTCGGCATCGTGCCGACCCTGTCCACCACCGAGTACCAACCATTCATGCTGGCCCGGCTGGTGAACACGCTGGACCACGTGACGCAAGGCCGGGTCGGCTGGAACATGGTGACCGGCAGCAGCGACCATGGCGCGCAAAACTACGGCCGCGACGGCCAGTTCCCGCACGACGAACGCTACGACCGCGCAGACGAGTTCGCGGAGATCGTCACGCGGCTATGGGAGTCTTGGGAGCCGGACGCCGTCGTCATCGACCAAGAACGGGCGATGTTCGCGGACGGGGCCAAGGTGCATCCTATCCACTACGAGGGCCAGTATTTCCGCTGCCGCGGCCCGCTGAACGCGCCGCGCTCCCCGCAGGTGCGCCCCGTTCTGTGCCAGGCCGGCGGGTCGCCGCGCGGCCAGTTGTACGCGGCGCGGTGGGCCGACACCATCATCGCCGCGGCCGAGAGCGTGGCGGAGATGAAGGCGTTCCGGCAGGACGTGCGCACCCGCGCCGTGGCGGCCGGGCGCGACCCGGACGGGGTCAAGATCCTGTTCCTCTGCTACCCGATCGTCGACACGACGATGCAGGCCGCACGGGACCGCCGCGAGGCGGAGCGGCTGGATGCGGCGACGCACATCGACATGCACCTGGCGCTGATTTCCACCACGGGCGGAATCGACTTCTCGCAATTCGACTTGGACGAGCCGCTGCCGGCGCTGACCACGAACGGCCACCAATCCAGCGTGGCCAAATATGCAGGCAAGACGACGCGTTCGATCGCGCTCAACAACGCGATCAAGTCGGGGATCGACTTCACCGGGACTGCGGACCACGTGGCGGGCGTGATGCAGGAGACCATGCAGGAGGTGGGCGGCGACGGCTTCCTGCTGTTCAACGGCGACTTCACGCGCCGCTACATCATGGAGATCGCCGACGGGCTCGTCCCGGAACTGCAGCGCCGCGGCCTGACCCGGACGGGCTACCCGCACAAGCATTTCCGGGACAACCTGATGGAGTTCTAGGCGCGAAGCATGGAGGAGGGGAAGGGATTCGAACCCTCGATACACCTTGACAGTGCATAACGGTTTAGCAAACCGCCGCCTTCAGCCGCTCGGCCACCCCTCCGCCCCGCCGGTATAGCGCCAAGCCCTCGGCCCAACAATGCCCATCGAGCCGAGGCTGGCTGCTGCCTACGCCTTCGATTGTGCGAGGTAGGCATGCACCAAAGCGGGGAGGTGGCTGCCGAGCCAGTCGCCCATCTCCTGTTCCTCGCGCATCGACTGCTCCAGCACGGACTTGTCGGCCTCGGCCCCGGCGGCTTCGGCCAGGGTCATCAGCACCTTGTATGACCCGATCTCGTAAGCCTTGAAGCCGACTGCCGCGAGCACGTTCTTCAGCACCTCATCCGACGCGGTGGAATGCGCGAACCCGGCGACTGTGGCGACGGCGCCAGTGACGACCTCCTTGGCGAGCGACTTGCTGGAGCCGTGTTTCGCCAGCAGATCGTCCAGCCGGGCCGCCTGAGCTTCCGATCGATCCTTGTCCTGCGCCATCTTCGCATGCAGTTCGGGATATTCCGTCATACGGGGCAACTCGTTTTGGATCGTCCCGATCGCCTGCGTTTCCACCGCGTGCTGGTTGCGCAGCCCCGTCAGGTAGACGTCCATCACCGCGTTCGCATCAGCCATGTCATAACTCCCGTTTATATCGTGCTGGAAGCGAACGCGCTCCGGGCAAGCCGGATGCAGGCATCTCGATCAGTAATTCTTGCCCTTGCAGCCTGCCTGGCAGGCGACATTTACTAAGGTTTGTCACAGGGTTGCGCACTCAAGCTACGCTGGATGCGCCTTTTGGACGTCCGCCATCTGGCAGAGCATACGCCTCTAGTTGCTTCTGCGAGGGCACGCTGGTGGAGATGTCGGGGTCGATCCCGTTCAGGTCCAACACGGTGATGCCCAGCTTGGGGTCAAGCTGCTCGGTGATGGGGGCCAACGCCGCGGCGGGCTTGACGGCAGGAGCCGCAGGCGGCGCGATGGCGCGGGACGGTACGGAAGCGGCGACAGGCAACGCGACGACGGGGGAAATGGCAACCATGGCACAGTGCTCCACAGCGGGATCACGCTGCGGCATTTTGTCGCGTGCCCAGTTTGACCACACAGGAGTTTACAAACCGTTCACCGCTCGTCGCCATCGGGCGACCGAAGCGTTTCATCGCAGGCCGCAACGCCGCCGGCCATGATCCCGTCATCAACGAGAGACGCGCCCATGATCGACGAAGCCGCCACCCAGTCCCCACCCGCAACGGACGCGCAGCCCAGCGACGCGAGGTCCTGGCTCGACCTGGGCGACCTGATCGAGGGATTGTTCTCGCTACTCGAACTCTTCGCCTAAGCCAGTTTCTCGCCTAAGCCGGGGCGCCTACGCCATTGCCCCGCGCGCCGCGACCGGCCAAAGGCACTCCACCCGGCCGGCGCGGACGCCGACATACCAGTCATAGCGGTCCACCGTCGGGTCGCAATGGCCCGGCGCCAGCAACAGCTTCTCGCCCAACTCGGGCGCCGTCCCGGGCTCGCACAGCAGCTTGCCGTGCTCGTCGGACGCGCCGACGTAGCGGACGCCCTCGCGGCGCCACGGCACGGGCATGCCGCTATCGGTCGACAACGCCTTCAGCCCGGCGTCCACCACGGCCACGCCCGGCATCGCCGCGCTCATCACCGTCGCCAGCACGAACAGCGACTGCTCGAACGCCGGCGCGTCCGCATTGCGGGCATAGTCGGCGTCCATGAAGCAGTAGGAGCCGCATTGCACCTCGGTGTAGATGCCGCTGGCCGCCTCCAGCGCGAAGCTGCCGGTGCCGCCGCCGCCCACCACCGGGCAGGCGAGCCCCTGCTGGCGCAGTTGCTCGACGGTGCGGCGCGAGCGGTCCGCAGCCACGCCGATGGCGGCCTGCCGCTCCTCCAGGGAGCGCATGTGCTGCGCCGAGCCCTGGTAGGCCTGCAGGCCGCGAAACTCGAGGTGGCGCGAACCGGCGATCAGCTGCGCCAGCGCCACCGCGTCCGGCCCGGCGGCCACGCCGCAGCGGCCGGCGCCGACGTCGATCTCCACCAGCACCGGGATGCGCACGCCGGCCGCCTCCGCCGCCGCCTCGATGGCGGCCACTTGGCGGGCGTCGTCGGCGCAAACGGCGATGCGGGCGATGCGCGTCAGGGCGGCCAGGCGGGCCAGCTTGGCGCCGCCCACGACCTGGTTGGTGACGATGATGTCGGGCACGCCGCCCCAGGCCAGCACCTCCGCCTCCGCCACCTTCTGCACGCACTGCCCGACCGCGCCCCGCGCCATCTGCAGGTTCGCGATGACCGGCGATTTGTGCGTCTTGGCATGCGCGCGCAGCTTCACCCCCGCGACGTCCACCGCCGCGGCCATGCGGTCGAGGTTGGCCTCGAACGCGTCGAGGTCGATCAGCAGGGCCGGGGTGTCGACCTCGTCCTGGCGCATGCCTGGTTGGGCGGGTGGGGGCTGCATGGCCTTAGCGGTTCCCGATCAGCAGGTTCAACGGCACTTGGAACGATATCACGGCGGCCTCCGTCCCCGGGTTATGCCGGCTGACGCCGGCGTTCGACGTGTGTCCGAACGAGGCGACCAGGCGCGTGCCGTTGTCGAATACGTAGCCGCCCTCGAATGTGCTGCGGATCTCGAACACCGAGCCGAGGTTCTTGCCGTTGCCGCGGCCATAGGCGCCCACGCCCATGTTGGGCGTCAGCACCCAGTGCGGACCGAGCGGGATCTCGATCAGGATGCCGCCGCCGCCATAGATCGACTGCCGGGTCGTGGTCTCGACGCCGGCCCAGGGCTTGACCTTAAAGTAATCTTCAAAAAACGGGACCAGTGACAGACCGGAACGGTATTCGATGCGAAGGTCGCCTGCAGCCTTTACTTCCTGGTTCAGAATGTCCGTGCCGCCAACGCCGAGGCTGACCAGCGGCTGGTCTGCGGCAAGAGCCGGGTGAGCGAGCGCCAGCGCCAATGAAAGGCAAAAAGCGCAACGTTTTCGCACGCCCGACTCCGATTCAACGACGCAGCACTGTTACAAGGCATGTTCCGGCCGGGCAAGCGAGGCCGCCTAAACCGATTGCTTGATCTTCTTGCCCTCGTCGGCGGCGCGCCACAGGTACCACGCGGCGACGGAGCGGTGCGGCGCCCAGGCCTCGCCAATCGCCGCGAGCTCCTTCGGGCGGGGCTGCGCATCCAGGCCCTTGATGCGGCGCCAGCCCTCGCGCACGCCAAAATCGTCCACCGGCAGGATGTCGGGTCGGCCGAGGCTGAACATCAGCAGCATCTCCACCGTCCAGCGGCCCACGCCGCGGATCACCATCAGCCGCTCGATCAGCGCCGGGTCGGGGATGGCGGCGGCGGCGAGCGCGGTCGGCACCGTGCCGTCCAGCGCGTGGCGGGCGATGTCGCGAATGGCGGCGACCTTGCTGCCGGAGAAGCCGCAGGCGCGCATGGCCGCGTCCTCGGTGGCCAGCACCATGGCTGGGGTGGGGAATGGCGGCGGGTGCAGCGCCACGAAGCGACCCAGGATCAGCTCGGCGGCGCGGCCGTGCAGTTGCTGGTGGCTGATGGCGCGCACCAGCGCCTCGTACGGCTCGCGCGGCAGCACGGTCAGGCCGCAAGGGCCGATGCGGGCGATCAGCGCGGCGAGGTCCGGGTCGGCGGCGGACAGGTGACGTGTCGCTGGGGGGAGCTTCATCCGATCGCGACGCTGGCCAGGCCGATCAGCAGGACGACGACGAACACCGGCCAGGCGATCCGCCAGACCGGCCCGGGCGTGACGCCGGCGAGGCCGCCGAACACGCCGACGACCTGCGGCGAGAACATCGAGGCCTGCGCCCCGGTGAAGTTCTGCACCGCCGGCAGCAGCGTCGCGGGCAGGCCGTCGAGGCGGCCGAGCGTGGCTTGGAGGGGCATCATCATGGCGTTGGACCCGACATTGGAGCCGCCGATGAAGCCGGACAAGAGCGCCAGGAAAGGCGCGCCGTATCGCGCGACGCCGCCGAATGCGGCCGCCATCGCGCCGGCCAGCGCGGTGGGCGTGCCGACTGCCGCCAGCCAGCGCGACAGCACGACGAACGAGAGGATCGTCAGCACCGGTTTGCGGGCGCGCAGCAACGCCGCGCGCGGGGAGACGCGGCGCTGCAGCAGAAATAGGCCGCCCACCAGCCACAGCGCGGCGGCGACGTGGGTGATCGGCATCGCCGGCAGGTCTGCGAACGGCCGCCATGCCGGTGGGTCAGGCCACAGCCGGGCGAGCAGGATGACGGCGACCAGCACGGCGTAGGGAGCGGCCAGCCCCGCGGCGCGCCGCAACGCCGCAACGCCGCGCGGGGGCGCCGTGACCATCAGGCGGGCGATCAGCACGGGGCCGGTCGCAAGCAGGCCCGCCAGCTCCCACGGCAGCAGGCGGGACCACAGCACCAGCAAGGCGCCTGTCGCGGCCACCCAACCGATTTGCGCCGGTCGCCGGGCCAGCGGGATCGGGTGTCCGGTCAGCGCCGCCCACCACCAGAACAGCGGCAGCAGCGCCAGCAGGAACACCGCCGCCTGCACGGCATTGCGCGCCGCCATGTCCTGCGCCGGCGCCTCGGCGAGCGCTGCGCCCAGGGCGGTCCCGGGCCCCAGGCCGCCCCACGGGATCAGCGCCAGGGCCAGCAGACCGATCGCCGCCGCGGGCGCTCCCGTGGCGCCGGCGCGCCGGACTGCCGCGATGGCGAAGATGGAGCCGACGCCGAACCCGGTCACTGATTCGGCGAACGGGCCGAGCAGAAAGCTGGCGGTGAACATCTGTCCCGCCGGGTCGCCTGCGGTCGGGCCGTCGGGCCGCTCGGTGGCTGCGTGGAACAGCAGCCCGCCGCCCACGATGGCGACGGGCGGGAACGCCAGCCAGGCGCCGCGCAGAGTTTCGTGCACCGCAAAGCCCGGCAGGCCGCGCCCCGCCACGTCCCAGGCTGCCGGGACTGCGCATAGCAGCGCCGCCATGCAGGCTGGGATTGCGCCGACCCGGCCCGATGCAAGCAGCCCCACCACGACGGCCAGCGGCAGCGCCTGCAGGGCAAGCGTGCCCGTCAAATCGGAATGATGCTCATTTGGCTTGCCAAGGACGCCACCTGAGCCGATATTTCAAGGGACCGGCGGATACACGACGGGTTAGGCAATGCAACACGCGCCAAGGTGG
Source organism: uncultured Acetobacteraceae bacterium (assembly GCA_964242925.1). GTDB lineage: Bacteria > Pseudomonadota > Alphaproteobacteria > Acetobacterales > Acetobacteraceae > LMUY01. The sequence goes on along the minus strand of CAXTBW010000103.1, from coordinate 5,587 downwards.
CTGAATACTGAGAATGACGAGACGGCCGCGAACCGGCAGACTGCCAGCTTAGCGGCGCTTGCCGTATTGCTGCTGCTGGTCGTGGTGTGCCTGGGCCTGATCAACGTGCTGCATCGCGAGGCCAAGCTCGAGGATTGCATGCTGTCCGGCCGGCAGAATTGCGTGGAGATCGCGACGCTCCGCTAGGCGCAGCGCCCAACATCAGCTCACGGCGTCGGCGTGCCCGCCGCCGCCATGCTGGCTTTCACGTCGGCGTACGACCAGTTTGTCAGCTCGACCACGTTGCGAGCCTCGCGGGCGAACCGCTCCGGCAACGATGCCTTGTAGCGCTTCCCGGCGTCGCACGACGACGCGCCTGCAAACGGGTGGTTGAGCACGTAGCGCGCCTGATAGCTGTCGCGGTCGCCGGTTTCCTGCAACGTCAGGTCCTCGGGGAAGTGGTCGCGGTCGTAGCGGACATGCAGCCGGGTCACGAAGGCGGACTGGGCGCCGTATCGGCCGGCCGAGACCCAGCTTGCGCCCAACTCCCGCAACTCGTCATTGGCCAGCGGAGGCGCGGAGCACGGGTCGCAGGCGTTCAAGTCCCAGGCGTATTCGAGGAAGGTCGCCTGCCCGTTCGCGTCCTGCACCTGGCGGTCGAACACGGCGCGGTAGAAGGTGTTGAAGTCGCCCTTCACATAGAGCGGGATGTTCGTTCCCGTCGGCATCCGGCGGGTCGGGTAATTGGTGGTCTCGACCCGTCCGCGCTGCGTCAGAGCCAGCACGATCATGTCTTGCGGGCCGCGGGCGTTCACCGTGCCGAGCCGGATCGGCAGCATGAACTTCGGCGACTCGTAGTCGACCTGGATCGGGCGCAGGAACGTGCTGCCGGCGGCGGTGCGCGCCAGGTTCACGCGGGCGACGAAGAACTGCATGTGCTGGCGCAGGTAGCTGCCGATGACCGGCTCGGCGCCTGCGGGGATGCGGTAGTTGCGGCTGTTCAGGTAGGCGACCAGGCCGGAACTGTCGCCCGCGGACAGCACCTGGATGTCATACTCGCCGACGCTGTACTCCGCCTCCACCTTCACGCCGAGCGCGCTGGCGGCGGCGGACGGAGCGCTCGGGGGCGCGGGGAGCGCGTACAACCGCAGGGGCCCCCTCCCCTCCGGCGCGCACGGGTCCGGGTCGAAATACTCCACCAGGCGCGGCACGCTGTACTTGTCCAGATGGTCGATGGTGGCGGACTGGATCACCCGCACCTGGTCGCGCTGGATGGTTATGGGCACGGGGATGACGAGCGCAAAGTCCTTGGGCGCGCCGCTCACGTCGGAGGACATGGTGATGGTGGTGCGGCTGCCCTGCCGCGCCAGCACGACCTTGGAGGCATCGTTGAACGGGGTGGCGCCTTCGCTGGCGACGTAGAAACCGCAGAACGCCCAGGCGGTCTGGCTGAAACCGAACAGCAGGGCGGCGGCAGCGGGCAGAACGCGCATGTCAGGCCTCCAGGGGTCGCCAGCGGAAGCGGGCCGCGGGCATCAGGGCGTCGAGCAGCGGGGTGAGAGCGGACGCGCAGGCCAGCGCCCAGAACAGGCCGGTGCGCAATTGCAGGCCGAACTGCAGCTGGTGGGCGAGGCCGGCGGCGGCGGCGGCGAACAGGACGCGGCCGGCCCGGCGGTCCGGCGTGGAACGCGGGTCGGTCACCATGAAGCAGGTGAACAGGAGCAGGCTGCCCGACTGCAACTGGTGCAGCGGAATCGTCAGCGGGTCGCCAAGCTGCCACGCGCGGGCCAGCAGCAGAGCAGCGTAGCTGCCGATGAACGCGGCTGCCGTGTCCAGGCGCCCGGCGCGGGTGAGCACCAGGCAGCCGCCGCACAGCATCGCGCCCGCCAGCCACGCCTGCGTTCCCCACTGCCCCGGTGACACCCAGACGTTCGCGCCCATGCCGAGCAGAGCGACAATGGCGAAGGCGGCCGGGTTGAACACATGCTTGCCTCCGACCCGCAGCAGGAACTTGGACCCGATCGCCAGGACCGGGGCGGCGGCCCACAACGCGGCGTCATGGGTGCGGAGCAGCAGCGAGAGGGACAGGCCGGTGATGAGGGGGCTGAGCGGGTCGAACCTCACGCCGAACATGGCGCAGAACCCGGCTTGCGCGGCGAGGGCTGCGGCGAGCGTGACCACGGCCTGTGCGGGGGTGGCGGCGAGGTCGTAGCGGAGGATGCTGGCGGCCAGGAGGGTTGACAGCGCACCGACCTGGAACCATCGAGGGTCCTGAACGCGCATCATGGCTCCCGTTATGGGACCGTATCGTTCTCCGGTTCTCAGCGTTTCGTCAAGCGGCAGGGTCAACGCATCGCGTTTGACCGCGAGAACCGCCCCCCTCACCGTCACGCCAGGCCTTGAGCCTGGTATCCACGTCGTCCGACGAGCGCCGGCCTGCACGTGGAACGTTTGGGTATCGGCCGGGCGCGACGTCATCAGCCCAGCCCGCGGATACCAGGGTCTAGCCCTGACATGACGAGCTGGAGCGGCGTCAGGCCAAATGCGATCTTCTGCGCGCGGGGCTTAGGCGCGCACCAGGCCGGCAAGCGGGGCGGCGGCTGCGCTGTCGGGGAACACGGACGCCAGCGCGGCCAGCGACAGGCCGAGGTGGGAGGCGAGCAGCCCCTTGGCCACGGCGCGCAGGTCCGTTGTCGGCTGCAGGTCGCGGTTGTCGAGCAGGTTGCCGACCGACAGGCCGGGCCAGTTCGCCAGCACGCGGCCGCCCGCCACCCGGCCGCCAGCTACGAAAGCGACCGTCCCCGTGCCGTGGTCGGTGCCGCGGGTGCCGTTGATGCGGGCGGTGCGGCCGAACTCCGTCACCACCAGCACCGCGGTGCGCGCCCAGGCATCGCCCAGCCCGGTCTTCAGCGCCGCCAGCCCGTCGTCCAGCTGGCCCAGCGGGCTGTTCAGCCGACGCATCTGGTCGGCGTGGGTGTCCCAGCCGCCCAGCTCCAGCGCTGCTACGCGGGGGCCGTCGGGGGCGGCCATTAAGCGAGCGGCCATTACGGCCAGGGCGGGAAAGGCGTAAGCGTTGGCCGGCTTGTCGGCGCCCGCCAGCACGGCGCCGGAATAGCCGCGGTCGCGCATTCCCTCACTGATGGCCGGGCCGGTGACGGGGTCGGCGGCGTTCAGCGCGGCGATGCGGGCGTATAAGTCGCTGTCCGGCGCGCCGAAGCTGGAGGGCGCCCAGGCGGCGATCGCAGCAGGCCCGCGCATCAGCAGCGGCGTCGTCATGCCCACCGCCAGCGCCGCCTCCGGCCCGGGCGGTTTTGGCATCACCAGCACGGCGCGGTTCAGCCAGCCGCTGATCATGCGGTGGTCGGCGCCGCTCTCCATGTAGTCCTGCGCCTCGAAGTGGCTGCGGCTGCGGTAGTGCCCGGCCACGGCGTGCACCGGCAGCAGTTCGCCCGCACGATACATCGCCGCCATCTGCGGCATGGCCGGGTGCAGGCCCCAGAAGCCGCCCAGATCGGCCATGCCGCCGGGCGAACCGACCGGCGGCGGCGTCAGCTCCGCGCGCAATTGCGCCAGCCCGGGGTCGCCGTAGGGGGTCACCGCCGCCATCCCGTCCAGCGCGCCGCGCATGATGACGACGACGAAGCGCTGGTCGGTCGGGGCCGCGGCGAGCGCCACCGAGGCGCGTCCCAGGCTGAACGCGGCGCCCAGGCCAAGCAGGGCGGAACGGCGGGAGATGAAAGAGGGGTGCATCAGCGCCTCTGGAACTCGGGTGAGGTGAACAGCAGGGTCAGCGCGTCCCGGCGAGACCCGGCGCGGCGCATGGCGGCGGCTGTGTCGGGGCTTAGCAAGCCGCCCAGGGCGGCATCCGCGACCGCGTCCGGATCGAGCTGCGCGGCGCGGCCGGCAAAGCCGTAGGCCCAGTCCACCCGGCGCATCATCGTCTCGGGACCGGCCCAGTCCGCCGCGCGGTCCGGCCAGCCGATCGGGAACGGCGCACCGAACAGAGGCTGGCCCAGGCCGCGCATGATAGCCGCGCCGTCGGGCTGGTCGTCTGGCGGCAGCTCGGCGGCGCGCAAGGCGGCCAGCACGTAGTCCTGCGGGGCGCGCAGCTTGGCGAGCGGCTGCCACGCCTCCGGCAGGCCCACCAGCGCGGCGGCGGCCTGGCCCAGATGACCGTCGGTGTCGCGCAGCACGGCCTCCACCCGACGCACCTCGGCCGGCGGGGGGTCGTCGGCCACGAAGTGCTGCACCAGCTTGGTCGCCAGATGGCGATGCGTGGCGGGGTGGCCGGCCAGGAAGGCGAGCGCCGCGATCCCGCCCGCCTCGCCCTCCGGCATGGTGCGGCCCATCACCACCTGCTCGCCCGGTTCGTGGATCGTGGCGCGGAAGCGGAACCCGGCAGGCTCCCGCTCGCCATTTGCGACCGACCAGCCCGTGAGCACCCGGGCGAATGCGGTGACGTCGGCCTGGGTGTAGCCGGACGCCGGGCCGAGCGTGTGCAGCTCCATGCACTCGCGCGCCAGGTTCTCGTTCAGGCCCTTGTTTTGCCGGATGCCGACGACGCTGCCGGGGCCGACCGAGCCGGCGTTGTCCAAGTACAGCAGCATGGCCGGATGCCGCATGACCGCCAGCAGCATGTCGCCGAAGCGGCCGGCGACGTAGGGGCGGATGGCGGCGCGGATGTAGTCGCCGGCGAGCGCAGGGGTGCGGCCGCCGCGCAGGCTGACGGTGAAATGGTTGGCCCAGAACCAGACCAGCCGCTCGCGGAACGGCGCCGGCGTGGTCAGCGCGTTGCCGACGAGGCCGTCGATCTCGCCTTTGAACAGGGTGCGCACGAGGTCGCTCTTGCCGCCCTGCTTGCGGGTGTCGCGATCCTGCTGCACGGCTGCGAACCCGTCGGCGATCGACGGCCCAGCGGGTCCGCGATCCGGGCCCGCCAATTGGCCGCGCAGCCAGGCGGCCGGGTCGGCCGGCAGTGGCTCGCCGCCGCGGCGTCCAAGGCCGAAACGGATGAGGGCTTGCGCAGCGCGGTTGTCCATGTCGGCAACTGTAAAGGCGCGGCAGGTGACGCGGTGTTACCAACGGTAAATCCGCGATATCGCCTTTGTTTCCCGTTGGCGGAAGCTGGCTGCGCGGCACTCTCAGGCTTGCATTACGCACCCCGGGGGCGCATTTGCAGCGCATATTTACGACCGGCAAAGCCGGAAGCGTGACAGGCGGCGCAGGCAGGGGCCTGGCGCCGCCCGTCTCTGCATGGAGGATTTTCCCGTGGCGGCTCATACGCTCGACCAGCTTCGCAACATCGGCATCACCGCGCACATCGACGCGGGCAAGACCACCACGACCGAGCGCATCCTGTACTACACGGGCCAGTCGCACCGCATTGGCGAGGTGCACGACGGCAACACCACCACAGACTACATGGAGCAGGAGCGCGAACGGGGCATCACCATCACCTCCGCCGCGGTCACGTGCGAGTGGAAGGACCACCGCATCAACATCATCGACACGCCGGGCCACATCGACTTCAACATCGAGGTGAACCGTTCGCTGCGCGTGCTGGACGGCGCCGTGTTCATCATCGAGGGCGTGGCCGGCGTGCAGCCGC
>CAXTBW010000102.1:0-15744 GCA_964242925.1 uncultured Acetobacteraceae bacterium | reverse complement strand
CGCCCCACGGCTTCATGCCCCGGTTCAGCCCCTCCTCCCCGGCATGGCCGAACGGCGGGTGGCCAAGGTCGTGCGCCAGCGCCAGCGCCTCGGTCAGGTCCTCGTTCACCGCCAGTTCGCGCGCCAGCGAGCGGGCGATCTGCGCCACCTCGATCGTGTGCGTCAGCCGGGTGCGGAAGAAATCGCCTTCGTGGTTGACGAACACCTGCGTCTTGTACTGCAGCTTGCGGAACGCCGAGGAGTGAATGATGCGATCCCGGTCGCGCTGCCAGGGGGACCGGGTGGCCGCTTCCGGCTCGGGGTGCAGCCGGCCGCGCGCGGTCGCCGGCTGCACGGCATAGGGGGCGAGGTCCATGCACCCCTGCGTAGCACACCCCCGCGCAGCACTGGGAGTCGCGCCCCTTCAATCGGGCGTCGCTCTGCCCTATGTTCGCGTGATGGAACACATCTTCGCCGTCAGCGACCGCGCCGCCGAGCAGATCGCCGCGATCGTGGCGTCCCAGCCCCGTCCCACCGCGCTGCGCGTCGCCGTGCTGGCAGGCGGCTGCAGCGGGTTCCAGTATAAGTTCGAGCTGGACGAGACCGTGCAGCCCGACGATCTGGTCGTCGAGTCCGGGCCCGCCCGCGTCGTGGTGGACCCGGTCAGCCTCGACCTGCTGGCCGGCGCGCAGCTCGACTACACCGACGAGCTGATGGGCAGCCACTTCACCGTGCGCAACCCGAACGCCACCAGCGCCTGCGGCTGCGGGACGAGTTTCGCGGTCGATTGAGCGGCTGCCTGCGGTGAAGATCGCGACCTGGAACGTCAACTCGATCCGCATCCGCGAGCCGCATGTCTGCCGTTGGCTGCAGCGCGCGGAACCCGACGTGCTGTTGCTGCAGGAGATCAAGTGCGAGCAGGCCGCCTTCCCGGCCGCCGCGTTCGAGGCGCTGGGCTACCGGAGCGTGGTCGCCGGGCAGAAATCCTACAACGGCGTCGCGGTGCTGAGCCGGCTGCCGATGGAACTGCGCCACGCCGCGCTGCCCGGCCTGCCGTCGGATGACGCCCAGGCGCGCTACCTCGAGGTGGAGGTCGCCGGTGTCACCATCGGCAACCTGTATCTGCCCAACGGCAATTCCGGCGGCGAGTCGGGTTACGCCTACAAGCTGGCCTGGATGGACTGCCTGGCCGACCGCGCCGACGCGCTGCTGGAGTCGGAAAGCCCGTTCGTGCTGGCCGGCGACTACAACGTGTGCCCGGCGGACGTGGATTTCTTCCCCGGCACGCTGCCCATCGACGACGCGCTGGTGCGGCTGGAGACCCGGGCCCGGTTCCGCCGCATGCTATGGGCGGGGCTGACCGACGCGGTGCGGGTCACCACGCAGACCGGGCCCATCTACACGTTCTGGGATTATCAGGGCGGCGCCTGGCAGCGCGATCGCGGCCTGCGCATCGACCACGCCCTGCTGTCGCCGCAGTTGGCCGACCGGTTGGTTTCGGCCGCGCCCGACCGGCATGTCCGCGGCGAGGACCAGCCCTCCGACCACGTGCCGGTGCTGGTCACGCTGGACGACTGACCTCGCTATCGTCATGCCAGGGTCAAGCCCTTGCATGACGATGCTGGGACGGCCGATCAGCTGCCGGGAACGACGCTGAGCGGCGCCGGGTCCACGATGCGGTTGCCGGCCGGACTGACCGTGAACACCGCCAGGCCCCGCGCGACGGCGCCATTGGTCCCCAACGCCAGCGGCCCGTCCACCCCGGCGAAACCTGCGGGCCGGGTCAGCAGGAGGGGGCTGCCAGCGGTGGCGCGGGCGATCTGCGCCGCGTCGTAGGCAATGTCGGCGAGGCCCGGCGGCGGCGCGTTGAACCGGGCGGTGTAGGCCGCCGCGAATGCCGTGCGGGCGGCCGGATCGGGCGCGGCGTACCAGGCGCCGGTCAGGCTGCTGGTGTTCGCGGCGTCCCTCGCCCAAGTCGTGGGGCCGACCACCTGCACCTCCGGGATGCGAATGCCGTAATCCGGCAGGCGCGTCGCGACGGACCGCAGCGTCGGCCCGCTCTCGGCCAGCATCAGCGCGTTGAACGGCAAGGGCTGTGGCGGCGGCTCGGGCGCGACCGCGTCCTCTGCGGGCGCTGGCGGAACAGCCGCGACGGGGGTCGTCGCGGGCCGGCCGGCGATGTCGCGCACGGCGGCCTCCAGCGCGGCGGCGCGGCCGTTCGGGTAGCGCCGCACTGTCGCCGCGGCGCCGCCGGCGCGATTCAGCCCGTCGAGCAGGGCGTCGCCGAACGCGTTGTCGGGCAGCACGGCGGCGACGCTGGTCTTGCCTGCGGCGGTCAGGGCGGTCAGCAACCGGGCGACCTGCTGCTGCGGCGTGATGCCAAGCGGCCAAACGCCCGGTCGCGCTTGCTGCCGGTCGGAGGTGAAGGCCAGGATCGGCGTCCCGTTGGCCACGCCGGCGGCGGCTGCGGTCTCCCCCTGGGTCAGCGGGCCGATGATCAGCACGTCCCCCGCGGCGAGGGCGGCCTGCGTGGCGGCAACCGCGCCGGATGCCGTGCTCCCGGTGTCGCGGACGTCGGGTTGCGGGCCATCCGGGCCGAGCGCAAGCTCCACCGCCTGCCGCAGATCGCGGCCAACCCCGCTATTGGCGCCCGTAAGCGGCAGGAGCACCCCCACATGCAGGCTGGAAGGCGGCCGCGGCGGCGGCGCGGTCACCGGGATCGGCCCGGTCATGCAACCGGCCACGAGAACCAAGCCGGCGAGAGGGAGCGGGAATGCGCGTAGCGTCACGGTCGAACCTCCTAGTAGCCCGGCGGGGAGCCTGGCGGTGACGGTCGCAGAAACCATCGTTGCAGATGAAGCGCCGCCTTTACCCGGCCTTGTGCTGGTTTCCACGCCCATCGGCAACCTCGGCGACATCAGCGCGCGGGCACTGGAGGCGCTGCGGACCGCCGACCGGGTGCTGTGCGAGGACACGCGGGTGACGGCGCGGCTGCTGTCGGCATACGGCATCGCCGCCGCGACCTCGCCGTTGCACGATCATAACGAGGACGGGCGCATCCCCGGCATCCTGGACGCGCTGCGGGCCGGCGAGCGCATCGCGCTGGTGTCGGACGCGGGCACGCCGGTGATGAGCGACCCCGGGTACCGCCTGGTGCGCGCGGCGATCGGCGCGGGGCTGCCCGTCGGCGCCGTCCCGGGGGCGAACGCGGCGGTGACGGCGCTGGTGCTGAGCGGGTTGCCGCCGATGCCGTACCTGTTCCTGGGCTTTCCGCCGCCGCGCTCCGCCGGCCGGGCCTCGTCGTTCGGCGTGCTGCGCGCGGCGGAGCGGGCCGGGCTGGGCGCGACGCTGCTGTGGCACGAGGCGCCGCACCGCTTGGCGGGGATGCTGGCGGATTTGGCGGCGGCGTTCGGCGACCGCCCGGCGGCGGTGGCGCGGGAGCTGACCAAGCGCTTCGAAGAGGTGCGCCGCGACACGCTGCCGGCCCTGGCTGCGCATTACGCCGAGCACGACGCGCGCGGCGAGATCACCGTGCTGGTCGGCCCGCCGCCGGCCGAGAGCGACGACGCCGAGCGACTCGACGACCAGTTGCGCGCCGCGTTGGCCGGCGGCAGCGTGAAGGACGCCGCGGCGCTGGTCGCCGGGTCGACCGGGCTGCCGCGCCGGACGGTGTACGCCCGCGCCCTCGAACTCAGCCGCGAAGGCGGTTAGGTTCAACCCATGTCCGATGTGAAACAGGAAATGCTCGAGCCGCACCGTCAACTGGAGGAGCACGGCGAGAGCGGGCACTCCAAGGTTGCCGCCCTGGTGATCGGCGTGCTGGCGGCGACGCTGGCCGTGTGCGAGGTGGCGGAGCGCGGCGCGCAGATTGGCTACCTGGCGCACTACATCGGCGGCAGCAACGAATACGCGTTCTACCAGGCCCGGCAGAACCGCGCGCTGGTGCTGACGCAGACCGCCGAGGTGCTGCGCGCGCTGCCGCCTACCCCGGCTACCGCGAAAACCATAGCCGACGCCACTGCGGAGGCCGCCCGGCTGACCGAGGACAGCGAGCGCGGCAACGGCGGCAAGCAGATCATGGCGCGCGCCACGGCGGAAAACGCGGCCCGCGACAGCGCGCTGCACCGTTACGAGTGGTACGAGTTGCTCACCAGCGCGATCGAAATCGCCATCGTGCTGGGCAGCGTGTCGGTGATCACCAAGCTGCCGCAGGTGCTGTGGCTGGCGGGAGCGATCGGCGCAACGTCGGCGGCGCTGGCGGTGGCGGTGGCGGGCGGCGCGCTCTAGCGGACACGTTCACCTGCTTCACGGCATGTGCGAACCGGAGTTCACGTGCAGCACCTGCCCGGTGATCAGCGAACTCGCATCGGACGCCAGGAACGTCGCGGTCTGCGCAATGTCGGCGGGTTCGGCCATGCGACCCAGCGGCAGGGCGTCCGCCATGGCGGCGATCTCCGCCTCCGTGCTGCCGTAGCGCGGCTGAGCCGTGTCGGTCAGGCCCGGCGCGATCGCGTTGACGCGGATGCGGTGCGGCGCCAGCTCCATGGCCGCCGCGCGGGTCAGCGACGCCACGCCCCCCTTGCTGGCGGAGTAATGCACGCCGCGCGGCGCGTTGCCGAACATCGCGCGCGACGCCAGGTTGATGATGGCGCCGTGGATGCCTGCCGCCGCCATCGCCCGCGCGGCGGCCTGCGCGCCGAAGAACGTGCCCTTCAGGTTGATGTCGATCAGCGTGTCCCAGTCCGCCTCCTCAAGCGTGAGCATGGGCACGCGCGGGTAGACCGCCGCGTTGTTCACCATCACGTCCACTTGCCCGAGCGCCTGCACGGCCTGGTCCACCATGGCGCGGATCTGCGCGACGTCGCCCACGTCCGCCTGCACCAGCACGGCGCGGCGGCCGAGCGCCGTCACTTCCGCCGCAACGGCCTCGGCGGCGGCGCGGTCGTCCAGCCAGTTCACCGCGACGTCCGCGCCGGCGGCGGCGAACTCGATGGCGATGGCGCGGCCGATGCCCTGCTGCGCCCCGGTCACCAAGGCGGCGCGGCCGAGCAGCGGGAGGGCGCGGGTCGGTGTTGTCATCGGTGCGCTCCAAGGTCCGGAGCGCAGTCTCTCCTGGCGCCTGCGACGTGGCAATGCGGGTTGCGCCTTTCCGGTGTAATCGCGGTAGGCTGCGCCTGCATCGAACCGGAGGCGCCAAGATGACGCTCGGCCGCAGACAGCTCATCGCCGCCAGCCTGCTGCCGCTTGCCCGCCCCGCGCTGGCGCAGGACCGGCCGGCGCTGCGCGTGCAGGTGACCAGCGGATTGGTGGAGAAGGTCGTCAACGCAAACATCGTCCCCGGCTTCGAGCAGACCCACGGCGCCCGCGTGCAGGTGATCGTGGACGACGACACGACCATGCTGCCCAAGCTGCAGATCGCGCGGGGCCGGCCGCCGTACGACGTGGTGATGCTGGACAACGACAAGGCGATCCTCGGCGCCGGACTGGATATGTGGGCGCACGACGTTGGGGCGCGGCTGACGAACCTGCCGGCGATCTACGACAGCTGCAAGCCGCCGGGGACGGCGCATTACGGCTTCCAGGTCTACGAGTATGCGCTGGTGTACAACACCGCGAAGTTCGCCTCCGCGCCCGTTTCTTGGAACGATCTCTGGACGCCGGGCATCGTCGCCGGCGTGCCGGACATACGCGCATCCTACGGGCTGACGTTCCTGCACATCGCGGCAGTGTTGAACGGCGGCAGCGAGAATGACCTGGGGCCCGGCTTCGCCGCCATCAAGCGGCTAGGCCGGTTCAAGGTTTACCGCAACGTCGCCGAGGGCTTGGCGCTGTTCCAGCAGAAGGAGATCGACGCGGCGCTGTTCTACGGGCACCGGGCGCAGCAGATGATCGACTCCGGCCTGCCGATCGGCAAGGTCATCCCCAAGGAAGGCTCGTGGGGCCAGCGCACCGGTGCGCAACTGCCCCGCGGCGCGGCCAATCCGGAGCTGGCGCTCGCCTGGATCGACACGGCGCTGAGCGCCGAATTCCAGAGCGCGTTCTTCGACAACCTGTACAGCCCGACCAACCGCGAGTGCCAGCCGACCCCGGCGCAGGCGGCCAAGCTGATCATCGGCGGCGCGCGGGTGGACGCGATCCGCGAGGCGCCGTGGGCGGCGCTGCTGCCGCAGCGCGACGCGATCCTGGATCGCTGGAACCGGGAGTTCGGGATGTGACGTTCTCGCTGGCTGGACGCTGCGCGCGCACCGGGATGCTGGGCGGCGTCATCACGACTTCCAGCCCAGCGGTCGGCAGCCGCTGCCTATACGCTCGGGCGGGCGCCGGCGTGGTGCTGACGCAGAACCGCACCGACCCGCGGCTAGGCCCGCGCGGCCTGGCGCTGCTGGGCGAGGGATGCGACCCGGCGGCAACGGTGGCCGCGCTGGTGGCGAGCACGCCGGATGCGGGCTGGCGCCAGTTGGCCGTGCTGGACCATGGCGGCGTCGGCGCGCATTACTCCGGCGACCGCATCAAGTCCATAAAGGGCGCCGCGACCGGCCAGGGCTGCGTGGCGGTGGGCAACATCCTTCGCGACCCCGCTGTGCCCGCCGCCATGGCCGCCTCGTTCGAGGCGCACGCCGATGCCGACTTGCCGGAGCGCTTGCTGCTGGCGTTGGAGGCCGGGGACGCGGCGGGCGGCGAACTGCGTCCGTTGCGCTCCGCCGCGCTGCTGGTGGTGCGCGGGGAAGCTTTCGCCTACGTGGACCTGCGGGTCGACGCGACCGACGCCCCGATCGACGCCCTGCGCGCTCTTTGGCGCGAGTATGCGCCCGAGGCCGATGAATACGTGATGCGCGCGCTCGACCCGGACCGCTGCGGCGACGCCTCGGCTTAGGCGGGTGCTAAGATACTTGCTCCGCCGCCTGGTGCTGGCGGCCCTGGTCTGCGCCACCGTGTTGGTGGTGGCGTTCGCGCTCACCCGGCTGTCGGGCGACGTCGCGGTCGCGATCGCAGGGCCGCAGGCGAGCGCGGAGGACGTGGCGGCCATACGCCGCGCCAACGGCCTCGACCTGCCGCTCACGACGCAGTTCGGGCGCTGGGCCGCCGCTGCCGCCACCGGCGATTTCGGCCGATCGTTCCTGTATCGCGCGCCCGTCGGCCAGCTCATTAGGGCGCGCCTTCCGGTGACGCTCACGCTAGGCATCGCCGGGTTGGCGGTTGCGTTGCTGGTGTCTGTCCCGCTCGGCATCGCGGCCGCGATGGCGGAAGGCGGCGCGTTGGACCGCGCGCTAATGCTGGTTGCGTTGCTCGGGCAGGCGGCGCCCTCGTTCTGGCTTGGGCTGCTGCTCATCATTTGGCTGGGTTTGGATTGGGGCTGGCTGCCGGTGAGCGGGCTGGACGACTGGACCGGCTACATCCTGCCCGCCGTCACGCTGGCGTTCTCCGGCATCCCCGCGATGATGCGGCTGACCCGCAGCGGCATGGTGGAGGCCTTAGGCGCCGACTATATCCGCACCGCGCGGGCGAAGGGGCTGTCGCGGCTCAGCATCGTGGGCAAGCACGCGCTGCGCAACGCCGCGATGCCGCTGGTGGCGATCGCGGCGGTGCAACTGGGGTTCATGCTGGGGGGTTCGATCGTGGTCGAATCAGTGTTCAATCTGCCCGGCCTGGGCTATTTGGCGTGGGAGAGCATCAGCAAGAACGACTTCCCCGTGGTGCAGGCGGTGGTTTTGATCTTGGCGGTGATCTACGTGACGCTGACCCTGCTGGCGGACCTGCTGAACGGCGTGCTGGACCCGCGGCTGCGCACGGGATGAGGCCTGTCGTCGCCCTCCACCGTCGCCACCCTCACTGTCATGGCCGGGCTTGACCCGGCCACCCACGGCCCGGGGCCGCCGCCGTCGCCGCGAGCGTCGTTGGGACGGTCCCGCCGCGACCCGGCAAAGACAGTCGTGCTGGCGGGCCGTGGGTGACCGGATCAAGTCCGGCCATGACGGAGGTTTTGGTCCCTCGAACGTGATTAGGCTTGGCTCAATCGCAACGACACCGCCATGACAAGGTTTCTCGGCGCGTTCATCCTCCTTGCCGCCCTGTTCATCGCGGCCATAGGTCCGTCCTTCGTCCCACATGACCCCTACACGCAGGACCTCGCCGCCCGCCTGACACCGCCCGCCTGGATGGAGGGCGGCTCCGGCGCGCACTGGCTCGGCACCGACCAACTCGGCCGCGACTATCTGGCGCGGCTGGTCGTGGGCGCGCGCATCTCGCTGCTCATCGGCGCGGTGACTGTCCTCGTCTCGGGCGTCATCGGCATCACGCTCGGCGTGCTCGGCGGCTACCTCGGCGGGCTCGCGGACGACGTGGTGATGTTCGCCATCACCTGCCGGCTGGCCATCCCGATCATCCTCGTGGCGCTGACCGCGGTGGCGCTGGTCGGCAGCTCGCTTACCGTCGTGGTGCTGACGCTCGGGCTGCTGCTGTGGGATCGCTTCGCCGTGGTCGCGCGCACCACCACCATGCAGGTCCGCACCCTGGACTACGTGCTGGCCGCGCGGGCCGCCGGCGCGGGCAGGGCGCACATCATGCTGCGTGAGGTGTTGCCTAATATCGCGCCCGCGCTGCTGGTGGTCGCCACGCTCGAGGCGGCATTGGCCATCCTGCTGGAGGCCGTGTTGTCGTTCCTCGGCCTGGGCGTGCCGCCGCCCTTGCCGTCGTGGGGGCTGATGATCGCCGAGGGGCGGGACTACATGTTCTTCTCGCCCTGGGTGATCGCAATACCGGGCCTCGCGCTGTTCGTGCTCGTGTTGGGCATCAACCTGCTGGGCGACGGGCTGCGCCGGGGATGAGCGTACTGGAGGTGGAGGGCCTCCGCGTTGGTTTCCCCGGGTCCGAACCGGTTCGCGGCGTGTCGCTGGAGGTGTCCGCCGGGCAGACGCATTGCGTGGTCGGCGAGTCCGGTTCGGGCAAGTCGCTCACCGCGCTGGCGGTCATGGGCCTGCTGCCGCGCGGCGGGCGGGCAAGCGGCGCCATCCGGTTTGCCGGCGCGCCGCTCCCCGCCGGCCGCGCGCTGGCCCGGCTGCGCGGGGACCGGATGGCGATGATCTTCCAGGACCCGATGACCAGCCTCAACCCCGCCTACACCGTCGGCAGCCAGCTGACCGAGGCCTGGCGCCGCCACCGGCCCGGCGGGCAGCGCGCCGCGGTCGACCGGGCGGTCGCGCTGCTGGGCCGCGTCGGCGTCGCGCCGGACCGCATGGGCCAGTTCCCGCACCAGCTGTCGGGTGGGCTGCGGCAACGGGTGATGATCGCCATGGCGCTGATGTGCAGCCCCGAACTGCTGATCGCCGACGAACCCACCACCGCGCTGGACGTGACCGTGCAGCTGCAGATCCTGCGCCTAGTCGGCAGCGTGCAACGCGAATTAGGCTTGGCCGTATTGCTGATAACCCACGACCTGGGCGTCGTGGCGCGCATCGCGGACCAGGTGAGCGTGATGTACGCCGGCGCCGTGGTGGAAAGCGCACCCGCCGCCACGTTGTTCGCCCGTCCGGCGCATCCATACACGCGCGGCCTGCTCGCCGCCGTGCCCGACCCGGCGCGCACCCGGCGCGGCGAGCGGCTGGGCAGCATCTCCGGCCTGGTGCCGCGCCTGTCGCCCGGTTTCACCGGCTGCGCCTTCCGCGACCGCTGTCCGCTGGCGATGCCCGCCTGCGCGCATGACGTCCCTATCCGTCATGCAGGGGTAGGGCACGCCTACGCCTGCCAGGTGGAGACGGAATGATCGCGCTCGAGGCGAGCGGGTTGTCGCTGGCGTATGGCCGCACCCGGGCGGTGGACGGGGTGTCGCTGGCGCTCCCCGAGGGCGCCGTGCTCGGCATCGTCGGCGAATCGGGCTGCGGCAAGTCCAGCCTGGCCCGGCTGCTGCTGGGCTTGGCCACGCCCGATGCGGGGCAGGTGCGGCTGTTCGGCCAGGCGCTCGGGTCGCTGGAAAGGCGAGAGCGGGCGCGGCTTATCCAGCCGGTGTTCCAAGACCCGCAATCCTCGTTGAACCCGCGCCGCCGGGTGCGCGACATCGTGGCGCTGCCGCTGACGGTGCAGGGCGCGCGCAATACAGGCGCCGCGGTGGACCACATGCTGGAGCGGGTCGGCCTGTCGCCGGACCTGGCGGAGCGCTACCCGGCCTCGCTTTCGGGCGGGCAGCGGCAGCGGGTGGCGATCGCCCGCGCGCTGGTGGTGCGTCCGCGCATCGTGCTGTGCGACGAGCCGACCAGCGCACTGGACGTGTCGGTGCAGGCGCAGATCCTGAACCTGCTGATGGACCTTAGGCGCGACCTATCGCTGAGCGTGGTGTTCATCAGCCACAACCTGGCCGTGGTGCAGCACGTCGCCGACACCGTGGCGGTCATGTATCTCGGCCGCGTGGTGGAGCGGGCGCCGGCGGCAAACCTGTTCGACGCGCCGCAGCACCCCTACACGCGCGCGCTGCTGGCTTCCGTGCTGACGGCGGAGCCTGGGCTCGGTTTGCCGGATGTAGGCCTCGGCGACGCGATGCCTGACCCGGCGAACATCCCGCCCGGCTGCCGACTCCACCCGCGCTGTCCGGCGGCGTTTGCCAGGTGTGCGGTGGAGGCGCCGACCGGACGGGAGCGGGAAGGGCGGATGGCGGAGTGTTGGCTCGTCGAGTAAGGTCACGCCGGGGCTCGACCCTGGTATCCACGGGCCGCCGACGCCTCAGTCAGTCCGATGGTGGCGGCGTTGAATCCAACACGGCAGGTCAGTGCCCTTGGACGCCGCGGACACCAGGGTCAAGCCCTGGCATGACGAACTGAACCGACCCTGGCGCGGGCGGAGGCGCCAGCAGATCGATCGGACGTCCGGCCAGCACCGCCGCGAGCACCTTAAGCGGGCCGCCATGGGTGATGATGACGTGGTCGCCCGGCGGCAGCGCGCGAGCGAAGGCTGTCACGCGGGCAGCCAGCGTGGCGCCGCTTTCTCCACCGGGGGGCGCAAACCCCCGAGGGTCGGCGGCCCAGGCGTCCAGCGCCGCGCGTGGAACGTCGTCCCAGGCGACACCCTCCCACGCGCCGAAATCCAGCTCCTGCAGACGGGCATCTACGATGTGCGGACCGATCGCCTGCGCCACCACGCGGCAGCGTTGCGACGGGCTGGTCCACACCGTGCCGCCGTACGACGCCAACTGCGCCGCGAGCGCCGGGGCGGATTCCGGATCCGCCAGCTGCAGGTCCGATCGCCCATAGCAGCGCCCGCCGGCAGCCACCAACGGGTGGCGGACCAGCGCGATCACCCGTCGATCAGGCTCACATGCGCGGCGACCACCCGCCAGCCTTCCGGCAGCCGGACCCAGGTCTGCATCTGGCGGCCAACCTTGCCCGGCGCCGAATCGCGGTGGAACAGCGTGGAGGCGGTCGCGAAATCCTGCCCGAACGTGGTGATCACCGTGCGGGACAGGCGCCGCGCCAGGCCCACCGGCGAGCGGGCGCCGCGGAATGCCGCGATCTCCCCGGCGCCGTACAGGTTCTCGCCGACGCCGTAGCGGATCACCTGCGCGCTGTCCCAGAAGATGGCGCCCAGCGTGGCGGCGTCATTGGCCATCAGCGCGACCTCATAGCGGGCGAAGGCGGCCGTCACCTCGGCGTGCACGTCCGGCAGGTTCACATCCATGGTCAGTCCCATCCACTCGGTTGCCGCGCGGCGCACACGCCGTCGCGTTCCAGCGCGCGCGCCACGCGGAGAGCCACGTCTTCCCGCCACGGCGCGGCGATCACTTGCACGCCGATCGGCATGCCCGGCGCCAGCACCGGGACGGCCACGACGGGGAGGCCGACGAAGCTGATCGGCTGGGTGAAGATGCCCAGGTTGGCGCGCACCGGCAGGGTGACGCCGTCGAGTTCGAACGTCTGCTGGCCCAATAGCGGCGCGCTGCACGGCGTGGCGGGCGCCAGCAGGACGTCCACCTGGTCGAACAGCGTCAGCACGTCCGCGCGGAACTGGCGGCGCAGCTTCTGCGCCTGCGCGACCAGCGGCGCCGGGACCATCGCGCCCGCCAGCAGCCGGTCGCGCACCGCCGGGTCGAACGCCTCGGGGCAGGCGCGCAGCCGTTCGAGGTGCAGCGCGGACCCTTCGGTGGCGGTGATGACGTAGGCGGCGGCGCGGGCGCGGGCGGCGTCGGGCAGCTCCAGCGTGCGCGTGGCGCCCAGCGCGGCGGCGACTGCGTGCAGCGCGGCCAGCGCCTCGGGGAATGCGCCGCGCTGGAAGTAGCCGCCGGCGACCGCGATGCGCAGCCCGGCCGCCCCCGCTTCCAGCGATGGGACCGCGGGTTCCACCACGCGGCCGGCGCAGGCCGGATCCGCCGGGTCGGGCCCCTGCATGGCGTCGTAGGACAGCGCCAGGTCGGTGACGCAGCGCGCCAACGGGCCGAGGTGGTCGAACGAGGACACGAACGGGAACGTGCCGTGCCGCGTCAGGCGGCCGTAGGTTGGCTTCAGCCCCCAAAGGCCGCACAGCGAGGCGGGCACGCGGATCGACCCGTTGGTGTCGGACCCGAGCGACAGCGGAACCAAGCCGCCCGCAACCGCGCCGCCGGACCCGCCGGACGAGCCGCCGGTCATGCGGGCGAGGTCATGCGGGTTGCGCGAGGGGCCGTCATGGCAGTTCTCGCCGGTGAAGTCATAGGCGTATTCGCCCATGTTGAGGCAGCCGACCAGGATGGCGCCGGCCGCCTCCAGCCGGGTGATCAGCGGGGCGTCGGCGACTGCGGGCGGGTTCGAGCGGTTGATGGCGGACCCGGCGCGGGTGACGATCCCGGCCACGTCGAACAGGTTCTTGACCGCGAACGGCACGCCGGCGAGCGGACCCGTGGGCGCCGTGGCGGCGCGGGCGAGGGCACGGTCGGCCAGCACGTCGGTGAACGCGCCCAAGGCGCCGTTATGCCGGGTGATCCGGTCCAGCGCGTCGCGCACCGCCCCGGTCGGGGTGATGTTTCCGGCGGCGATCGACGCTGCGGTCGGCCAGGTCATGCGCGGAACACGGGGGCGGGGTCGAGCGTGTCCGGCAACGCGCCGATCGCGTCGGCCTGCGCCAGGATGAAGCGCAGGTTGGCCGCGACGCCCGCATCCCAGGCCGGGTCGATCGGCAGCCGCAGTTGCGCGGCGCCCGCGCGCACCATGGCCGGGACCGGGTCGGGCGGTTGCGCGCCGCCGTCCGCCAGATAGGCGCGCCAGCCGCCATGGTGAGTGATGTCCGGTGCGCCGAGCACGCCCGCCGCCGCCGCCAGGAAGGACAGGCACGGGCCGTCCTCCAGCTCCGCCGCGCCGAAGCCGAGCGGGGGCGGGACCTGCGCCAGCAGCGCGCCGATGGCGGTGGTGGGCAGCGCCCAGACCTCGCCGGCGATGGAAGCGCCACCCGGCGCCTGCACCATGCCGGGCCGGTTGCCCAGCGCGTGCAGCCGGTACAGCGGCCGGGTGCGGGCGGCGCGAACGAAGCGGCCGCCAAGCTCGGTAAGCTGCCCGTTGAGCGGCAGCCCGGCCATGTGGCCGCCGATGCAGAATAGCGCCGTTTCGTCCGACGCCACCGCATCCGGCGCCGCCGCATCCGGCAACCGAATGCGCGTGGCGCCCACGGTGGTGGTCGCGGCGCGGTGCAGGCGATCGGCCAATGCCGCCAGGCGGCCCTCCGACCAGGCCGGGCCGACGATCGTGACGCCGCCGGGCAGCCCGTCGGCGCCAATGCCGGATGGGACCGACCACGCCGCCAGGTCGCACAGGTTGACGAAGTTGGTCCAGGTGCCGAGGCGGCTGTTCGGCCCGATCGGGTCCGCCGCCAGCGCCGCCAGGGTGGGCGTGTCCGGCGCCGTCGGCAGCAGCAGCGCGTCGTAGCGGGTGAACAACTCGGCGGCGAAGCGGCGGGCTTGGGCCAGCAGGTGGAACGCGTCGAACGCATCCACCGTGCGCCGCTCCAGCCCGGACTGCAGGATGACGCGGGTCACTGGTTGCAGCGCGTCCGGCATGGCCAGCGTGTGGCGCAGCGCCGCGGTCCGCTCGGCGACCCACGGGCCGTCGTACAGCAGGCGGGCGACGGCGAGCAGCGGCTCGATGCCGACCATCTCGGCGCCCTCGGCAGCGGCGGCGTACAGCCTGGCCTGCTCCGGCGCGCAGCCCTCAGTGGACACGCGGGCCAGGCGCAGCCCGGCCCCGGCGCCGCGGCGCAAATGCGCGAACGGCGCGGCGCGGGAGTAGGGGTCGGCTGCGTCGTAGCCGGCGATCACGCGGGCGACCTCCAAAGCCTCGTCGACACTGCGGGCGAACACCGACACGGTGTCGATGGACCGGCACGCCGGCACCATTCCCGTCGCGGACACGCTGCCGATGGTGGGTTTCAGCCCGACCACGTTGCCGAACATCGCGGGCACCCGGCCCGACCCGGCCGTGTCCGTCCCCAGCGCCACCGGCACGATCCCCGCCGCCACCGCGCAGGCGGAGCCGGAGGACGACCCCCCGGGCACGCGCGCCGGGTCGAACACGTTGCGCGGCGCGCCATACGGGCTGCGCACCCCCACCAGCCCGGTGGCGAACTGGTCCAAATTGGTCTTGCCCACCACCACGGCGCCCGCGTCCAGCAGCCTTTGCACGGCAGGCGCCGAGCGGTCCGGCGTATAGGCGAAGGCCGGGCAGGCGGCCGTGGTGGGCAGCCCGGCAACGTCCAGATTATCCTTCACCGCGATCGGCACCCCCCACAGCGCACGGCCGCGCGGGCCCTCCGCCTCGAGCGCCTCGGCGCGGGCCAGGATGGCGGCGTCTGGCACGCGGCTGATCCAAATCGCCGTATCGCCATGCGCGTGGTCGGCGGCCAGGGCGGCTCGGGCGGCGGCGAGGGGGGAGGTGGGGTGCATCGCCGGGAATCGTAACGGGCCTGCTGCGGTGCGGCAACAACCCGCCACGCTCGACATCGCCGCTAGACGGGACATATTTGAGGAGATGGAAACAACGTCGCTCCTGGGCTTGCTGCCGTTCATCGCCGCCTGCTTCGTGGTCGCGCTCAGCGGCGCCGTGTTCCGCCCCGGCAACTGGTACGAGCACCTCGCCAAGCCTCGCTGGCGGCCGCCGAACTGGCTGTTCGGGCCGGCCTGGACGGTGCTGTACATCTGCATCGCCGTATCCGGCTGGCTCGCCTGGCGGCAGGCCGGATGGACCCTGGCGCTGGAGGTTTACGCCGTGCAGCTCTTGCTCAATGCCGGCTGGTCCGCAGTCAGCTTCGGCATGCGCCGGCTGGACCTGGCCTTCGCCGAACTGATCCTGCTGTGGCTGTCCATCGCGCTCACCGCCGCGCTGTTCGCCCCGATCAGCACGGCGGCGGCGGTGCTGCTGCTGCCCTACCTCGCTTGGGTGACGTTCGCCGGCGTGCTGAATTTCACGCTCTGGCAAATGAATCCCATCCAACCACGGAGAATGCCGTCATGAACGCCATGCCCCCCGGACTGACTCACGCCGACCGGCTGGACCTGCTGGCGCAGGTGGCGGTGAACGTCGGCCTTGGCCTCACGCCGGGGCAGGAGGTGGTGCTGACCGCGCCGCTTGCCGCCGTGCCGCTGGTGCGCCGCATCACCGAGCACGCCTACAAGGCCGGCGCCAGCCTGGTCACCACGTTGCTGGCCGACGAGGAGGCGGCGCTCGCCCGCTTCGCCCACGCGCCCGACGCGGCGTTCGACTACGCCCCCGCCTGGCTGTTCGAGGGCATGGCGGCCGCCTACCGCAACGGCGCCGCCCGGCT
>CAXTBW010000101.1:0-15905 GCA_964242925.1 uncultured Acetobacteraceae bacterium | reverse complement strand
GTCAGGTCTTCGCCCGCGATGCGTTCGCCGAAGCGCACGCCGTCGTAGCGGGCCAAGTTGGACGACGCCTCGGCTGGCGCGATGATGTAGTAGGCGGCGAGGCTGAACTTCGTCTGCGGCAACAGCACATCGACGATCGTTGCTCCGGCGTCGCTCAGCAGCTTCTTGCCGCGGTCCCACAACGCCATGATCTCCGGCGGCGCACCGTCCTCCCAGTCGCGCGGCACGCCGATGCGCAGGCCCTTCACGCCGCGCGCGCAGGCTGCCGCGAAGTCCGGCACCGGGCGGTCGGCGGACGTGCTGTCCTTCGGGTCAAACCCGGCCATCGACCGCAGCAACACCGCGGAGTCCGCCACCGAGCGCGCGAACGGCCCCGGGTGGTCCAGGGAGGAGGCGAACGCCACCACCCCCCAGCGGCTGCAGCGCCCGTAGGTCGGCTTCATGCCCACCACGCCGCACAGCGACGCCGGCTGGCGGATCGAGCCGCCCGTGTCCGTCCCAGTGGCGCCCATTGCCAGTCCCGCCGCCACCGCGGCCGCCGAGCCGCCGGACGATCCGCCCGGCACCAGCCGCGCGCCCGGCGGCGACCACGGGTTGGTGACGGCGCCGAACGCGCTGCTCTCGTTGGACGAGCCCATGGCGAACTCGTCGAGGTTGGTCTTGCCCAGGAACACCGCGCCGTCGCGCAGCAGGTTGGCGGTGACGGTGCTCTCGTACGGCGGCACGAACGGCGACAGGATGCGGCTGGCCGCGGTGGTGCGGACGCCGGCGGTGCAGAACAAATCCTTTATCGCCAGGGGGATGCCGGCGAGCGGCCCCGCGTCGCCGCGTGAAATCGCCGCATCCGCCGCGTCGGCCGCGGCGAGGGCTGCGTCCGGCGTGGGGGTGATGAACGCGTTCAGCTCGCCGTCGAGCGCCGTGATGGCGTCCACGTGGGCTTGTGCGAGTTCCCGCGCGGTGAAGTCCCGCGCGCGCAGCCCGGCGGCAGCGGCGGCGATGCCGAGATCGGTGAGGATCATGCCGCCGCGCCCTGGCTGAAAAGCCCTCTCCCGCTTGCGGGAGAGGGTTGGGTGAGGGGGCTTCGCCACCCGGGAAGCATTGGTCGCGCGACCCCCTCACCCCGACCCTCTCCCGCAGGCGGGAGAGGGAGCAGCATCAGCGGGAGGCGAGTCATTCGACCACCTTCGGGACGGCGAAGAACGCACCCGCGCGGTCCGGCGCGTTGGCCAGCACCTGCTCCGCGATGCCGCCATCCGTCACCGCATCCGCCCGCAACCGCAGCGCCATGTCGGCCGCCCCCGTCAGCGGCGCCACGCCGTCCACGTCCACCTCGTTCAACTGCTCGATCCACCCGAGGATCGCGTTCAGCTGCCCCTGCAACGGCGCAACCTCCGCTTCGTCGACGCGGATGCGGGCGAGTTTGGCGATGCGGCGGACGGTCGCAGGGTCGAGCGACATGATGCTCCTTGGCGGGACTGGAAGGGACGACCATAACGGCAGGCCATGCCGCTGTTCAACCTGACCGACCTGCACGCCCGGCTTTCCCGCAACCAGCGGCTACTGGGCATCGATCCCGGCGCCCGCACCATTGGGCTGGCGCTAAGCGACGTGCGCCGGGTGCTCGCCAGCCCGTACGGCTCGATCCGGCGCGGCAAGCTGGCGGAAGCGGCCGACGCGGTGCTCGCCATCGCCAAGCGCGAGGATGTCGGCGGCCTCGTCGTCGGCCTGCCGCTGCAGATGGACGGGCAGCTCGGCCCGGCGGCGCAGGCGGCGCGCGACTGGACGTTCGCCCTGACCGACGCGACCGGCCTGCCCGCCGCGATGTGGGACGAACGGCTCAGCTCCGCCGAGGCGAACCGATCGCTCACCGAGCAAGGCGCCAACCGCGCCCGCCGCGCCGCCTCGGTGGACCGCATGGCGGCGGCGGTGTTCCTCCAGGCCGCGCTTGACTCGCTGCGGCCCGATCCTGCGTAAGGCTGGGCTTGGCAACGCCGACCGGAAAAAACTATGAGCGCAACCGTCTGGGACATGATCGCCGGCAACGCCAACCCCCGCGCGATCGGCGCGCCGGGCCGACCCTGGCTGAGCGGCGGCGCGCTGCGCACCCTCGCGGAGACCACCCGCGCAACGCTGGCCGCCAGCGGGATCGGTCCCGGCGATCGGGTGGCGATCGTGCTGCCGAACGGGCCGGAGATGGCCACCGCGTTCCTGTGCGTCGCCGCCAGCTGCTGCGCCGCGCCACTGAACCCGGCGTACAAGGCGGACGAGTTCGAGTTCTACCTGTCGGACCTGCAGCCCGCCGCCATCCTGCTGGCCACCGGCGAGGCCGGGCCGGCGCGGGACGCCGCCAGCCGCCTCGGCCTGCCGGTGCTTTGGCTGCACCCGGGCGACCAGGAGGCCGGCGCGTTCCGGCTTGACGCGTCCGAGCTGCCCACCGGCGGCGCCCCGCCGCGCGACGTTCAACCGGGTGATCCGGCGCTCGTGCTGCACACGTCCGGCACCACCGCGCGGCCCAAGATCGTGCCGCTCACCAACGGCAACATCGCGGCCTCCGCCGGCCATATCGCGGCGTCCCTGGCGCTGAGCCCGGACGACACCTGCCTCAACGTGATGCCGCTGTTCCACATCCACGGCCTGATCGCCGCGGTGTCCGCCTCGCTCAGCGCCGGCGCCGCCGTTTGCTGCACGCCGGGCTTCAACGCGTTCAAGTTTGGCGAGCTGCTCGGCGAGTTGCGGCCGACCTGGTACACCGCCGTGCCAACCATGCACCAGGCGATCCTGATGCGCATGCGCGGCCACCCGGACCAGGCGCGGGCGGCCGGGCTGCGGTTCATCCGCTCCTCCTCCGCCTCGCTGCCGCCGCAGGTGATGGCGGAGCTGGAGGCGGTGTTCGGCTCCCCGGTCATCGAGGCCTACGGCATGACCGAGGCGGCGCACCAGATGGCCGCCAACCCGCTGCCGCCGCGCGCGCGCAAGCCGGGCGCGGTGGGCGTCGCCGCCGGGCCCGAGATCGCCGTCATGGGCGACGACGGCGCGCTGCTGCCGCAGGGCGAGGTCGGCGAGGTGGTGATCCGGGGCGCCAACGTCACGCCGGGCTACGACAACAACCCGGACGCCAACGCCCGCGCCTTCACCGACGGCTGGTTCCGCACCGGCGACCAAGGGCGATTGGACGAGGAGGGCTACCTGTTCCTGACCGGGCGGCTGAAGGAGATCATCATCCGCGGCGGCGAGAAGATCAGCCCGCTGGAGGTGGATGTCGTGCTGCTGGACCACCCCGCGGTGGCGCAGGCCTGCACCTTCGGCATCCCGCACGAGAAGCTCGGCGAGGAGGTCGGCGCGGTGATCGTGCCGCGGCCAGGGCAGAGCGTGACCGAGGCCGACATCCGCGCCTTCGTCGCCGAGCGCATGGCTGCATTCAAGGTGCCGCGCAAGGTGCTGATCATGGACGACATTCCAAAGGGCGCCACCGGCAAGGTGCAGCGTATCGGGCTAGCGCAGAAGCTCGGCCTCTCGTAATGCCCTCCGTCTGCGTGTTCGGCGCCGGCGCCATCGGCGGCTACATGGCGGCCAAGCTGGAACTGGCGGGAACGCCCGTTTCGATCGTCGCCCGCGGGCCCCACTTGGCGGCGATGCAGCGCCACGGGCTCGCGCTGCAGTCGGGAGGGGAACGCCATGTCACCCGGCCGCGCGCCGTGCCGCACGGCGACGCGATCGGGCCGCAGGATTACCTGCTGATCACGCTGAAGGCGCACTCGCTAGAGCCAGCCCTGGCCCAGCTCGCGCCATTGGTCGGGCCGCACACCACCATCGTCAGCGCGGTCAACGGCGTGCCCTGGTGGTATACGCATGGCCTGGCCGCGCCGTTCGGCGATCGCCGGGTCACCTCAGTCGACCTGGCGGGCGCGCTGTGGCAGGCGCTGCCGCCGGCGCAATGCCTTGGCTGCGTCGTCTACCCGGCCGCCACCGTCCCCTCGCCCGGCGTGGTCGACCACACCTACGGCGACCGGTTCAGCCTGGGCGAGCCGGACGGCCAGCGATCCGACCGCGCCACGACGCTCTCCGCCCTGTTGATCGCCGCCGGGCTGAAAGCGCCGGTGCGGCCCCGCATCCGCGACGAGCTGTGGGTCAAATTGTGGGGCAACATGGCTTTCAATCCAATCAGCGCGCTCACGGGCGCCACGCTGGACGTCATCACCTCCGACCCCGGCAGCCGCAGCGTAGCGCGGGCGATGATGTTGGAGGGCCAGGCGGTCGGCGAGGCGCTGGGCGCGCGGTTCACGATCGACGTGGAGAAGCGCATCGAGGGCGCCGCCGAGGTCGGCCGGCACAAAACGTCGATGCTGCAGGACCTGGAGCTCGGCCGCCCGCTCGAGATCGAGGCGATCCTCGGGGCCGTGGTGGAGATGGCCGGGTGGGCCGGCATCCCGACGCCGATGAGCGCAGCCATCCTGCATTTGGTCCGACAACGGGCTGCCATGCGAGACTGACTTCGCACTTGCAGCATGGCACTGGCCGTCATATGTTGCAGTGCACAAGAGGCGGGAACGTCCTTCAGTCGACGGCCTTGGGGCCGAGCAGAAGGATCACGAGTATGAACGGTTTCGAACGGAGCGGTGAAGTCATGCTGTTGGCCGAGCAAGGCCGTCAGCAGTTCGCCAGGGAGCTTTCCGCGGTGATCGGCCGCTGGTGGACGAGCTTCAGGCAGTGGCAGTCGCGCATGCCGACCAGCATGCCGCCTACCGAGTCCCACTAGAGCAGCATCGGCTGCGATGACCATCATGCCTTCTCCCTCTCCCATTCTTCAAGGGAGAGGGGTTGGGCAGTGATGCACGCGGTCTTCAACCATACGACCAAGAGTTCGTCATGCCAGGCTTGACCTGGTATCCACGGCGGTGACTGAGGACATGGCGCGAACTGGCTCTTCGGACAACTCGGATGCGCCAGTGAAGGCGGACGCCGTGGGTGTCACGGTCAAGCCCTGGCATGATAACGGCCGGGTAGCTCTCGACACGAACATGATTGGGCAAGGCCCATGCCGGGCTGCCGTGAACGTTGATCCAACTGTTGCATCACAAACGCTCACCCGCCTCCACCGCCGCCTGCAGTCGGTTCTCGGGCGGTGACAGCGGGCAGACGTAGCGCGTGGAATAGCGGCAGGACGGGTGGTAGGCGAAGTTGAAATCCAGCAGGACCCGGCCATCCGCCCCGCCAAGATCAGCGCCCTTGATGGTGTCCAACAGATAGCGGCCGCCGCCATAGCTGTCCGAACCGCTGGTGGCGTCGCTGAAAGGCAGGAAGACCCCGCCGCCGTAACCCTCGATCCAGTACAAGGTGAGGTTGCCGCCCAAAGACGACTCCAACCCCGTTGTCCGCGCAAACGGGCGTAGCCGAACGTCGCCGTCTACGCCGGCGGACACAGCGCGGACCGGGCCGCTGATTGGCGTAATGTCGACAAGCAGGCGAAGCGCACTGTCGTACGGAAAGAATGGAACGCCACCGAATGCTGCACGCGCATCAGGGTCGATCGGGGATTGCGGATGGCCCCGGAACAGCGCATCCCGCGTGGCGCGCCAGGCAAGCCAGGCTTCGGCCGGGTCTGCGGCGGACCTGACCGCCGCATAGGCGTCCGAAACACGGCCGCGCCAATCCCACAACGTGACATATTGGTCCAGGGGATTGCCCGCTAAGCATCCACATGAAGGCGCTCGAGCATGTTCACCACGGCGGTGGGTTCCAGCCGGCGATGCGCGACAGGCTCCACATGGGCGTGCGCCACCCGACCGTCGGCGCCGATGATGAACGTCGCCGGGAGCGGCACCCGCCAAGTGCCAGTCCGGTTCAGCACCGGCAGGTCATGGCCAAGCCGGTTGTACACCGCGCGCAACGCCGGCGGCAGGTCGTAAGCCACGCCGTACCGCTCGGAGACCTTGTTGTCGTGGTCCGACAGGACCGGAAAGGCGAGCAGGTCGCGCTCGGCGACGACCGAGCAACTGCTGGCGGGCTGCGGCGTGATCGCGAGCAGGTCGCCGCCGGCCGCCTGGATGGCGGGCAACGCGGCCTGGTAGGCTCGCAGGGTCAGGGTGCAGAATGGGCACCAGCCGCCGCGGATGAACAGCAGCACCACCGGCCCGTGCGCCAGGCGGTCGGCCAGCCGGACCAACCGCTCGTGCTGGTTGGGCAGCGTGAAGCCGGGCGCATCGTCGCCAGCCTTGGGAGAATGGTTCTTGGCATTACCGGCGCGCAGGTCTTCGGCCGCTTCCAGGATCTCCCGCCGCTCGTCGGCGGGCAGGCGCGCCAGGAAGCCAGCCCGGAAGGACTCTAATTTCTTGGTGAGGTTTCCCGTTTCATGCATGGCTGTTTCGTGCCTATCGCATCTTGACCGATGCGTGAATAAAAAGATTGGCATCCGCCGCACGTTCTACGATCCACCGCCACGCCATATGACCGATACGGGTGGGACATAACGCTGTGGACCTGCTCGCCGCCTTCCGCGTCTACGTCCGGGTCGCCGAGGCCGGGTCGTTCTCGGCCGTCGCGCGCGAGACGGGGGCCACGCAGCCCGCCGTCTCCCGCCAAATCGCCGCCCTGGAGGAGCACCTCGGCGCCCGGCTGATCCAGCGCACCACGCGCAGCCTGGCGCTGACCGAGGATGGCCGCGATCTGCTGGGCCACGCGCGCCGCGTGCTCGACACGGTGGAGGAGGCGGAGGGCGCCGTCGGCCGCCGCCACGCCCTGCCCGGCGGCCTGGTGCGGCTGGCCACCACCTCCACCTTTGGCCGGCTGTACATCGTGCCGCGCATCCCCCGCCTGCTGGAGCGCTATCCGGAGCTG
The DNA here is from genome assembly GCA_964242925.1 of uncultured Acetobacteraceae bacterium. Classification (GTDB taxonomy): domain Bacteria; phylum Pseudomonadota; class Alphaproteobacteria; order Acetobacterales; family Acetobacteraceae; genus LMUY01. The sequence goes on along the minus strand of CAXTBW010000101.1, from coordinate 9,071 downwards.
GCGATCGACCTGCGGATGGCCGACACCATGTCCGACCTGATCGCGGAGGGCATCGACCTGGCGATCCGGGTGACCGCCGTGCAGGATTCCAGCCTGGTCGCCCGCAAGGTGGGCTCGTCGCACCGGGTCGCGGTGGCGTCGGCCGCCTGCCTGGCCGCGCACGGCGAGCCGCGGCATCCGTCGGACCTGGCCAACCTGCCCTGCATCATCTTCACCGGGTCGCAATCGCCCAACGACTGGCGGTTCGAGGGTCCGGACGGACCGTGCTCGGTCAGCGTCGGCGGCCGGTTCCGCACCGACAGCGGCGAGGCGGTGCGCGAGGCCCTGCTGGCCGGGCTGGGCTTCGCGGTGCTGCCGACCTGGTTCTTCGGCACCGAACTCACCGATGGCCGTCTGCAGCCCGTTTTGACCGGGTGGGAGCCGCCCTCGACGCCGATCTCCGCCGTCTACCCGTCGCGCCGCAACCTGGCGCCGCGCACCCGCGCGGTGATCGACTTCCTGGTGGACGAGTTCCGGCTCGATCCGATCATTTCAGACTATGGCGAGGCATGATCCGCGCGTAATATGACATTGTGAACGTCCTAGCCCCACCGAAGGCGCGTCTCGTCGTCGAAGTCGTGCACGACCTGGTCTGCCCGTGGTGCTACCTCGGCACGCGGCGTTTGCTGCGCACCGTGCGCGGCCGGCCGGACCTGCTGATCGACCTGGTGTGGCGGCCATTTCTGCTCAATCCGGACATGCCCCGCCTCGGCATGTCGCGGTCGGACTACGTGGTGCGCAAGTTCGGCGGCGAGGACCGCGCCCGGCGGCTGTACAGCTCCATCGCCGAGATCGGCCGCGCCGAGGGCGTCCAGTTCCGCTTCGACCGGGTGCGGCGGACCCCCTCCAGCATCGACGCGCACCGCCTGGTGCGCTGGGCCGCAAGGTTCGGCCGCGCGACCGAAACCGTGGAGGCGCTGTTCGCCGCCCACTTCGCCGACGGCCGCGACCTGGGCGACCAGGCCGTGCTGTGCGCCATCGCCGCGTCGTGCGGGTTGTCCGCCGCGGGCGCGCAGGCCTTGCTGGCCAGCGACTCGGAGCTCGACGGCGTGCAGGCCGACAATCTGCGGGCGCATCGCCTCGGCATCAACGGCGTGCCCTGTTTCGTCGTCGGCGGCCGCCACGCGATCGCCGGCGCGCAGGAGCCGGAAGTGATCGAGCGCCTGCTGGACGTGGCCGCCGTCGACATGGTCGCCGGCTAGCCCGCACGAACAACCCGAATGCGACGAGGACCAACCATGCGCGCGCGATATGCCTTCCTGCCCGCCCTTGCGGTCGCCGCCGCCCTCGCTGCGCCCGTGGCCGCGCAGACGACGCCTAGTCCCGAGCAAGCCTTGGCCTTGGAAGGCCAGATCACCGCCTGGCTGAAGACCATGACGGGCAGCAACGAGCCGATGACGACCCGGCCGGTGCAGTTGACTGCGGAGGGCGACCACTACCTGGTGCGCATCCCGATCGGCAAACCCGGCAACGTCCAGCCGGCAGACGCCGCCTTCACCGCCAAGGCGCGCATGCTGGACGCCACCCGCTGGGAGGTGAGCGACGAGCGGTTTCCTGACGACTTGACGATCACCAGCACGGAGAACGTGCCGAGCCCGCCCGATTCCAAGAGCGCTACGCCAGACGCCACCCACCCCGAGCCGGTGACCTACCACGTCACGTTGTCGCAGCAGGCGCTCCAGGGCGTGTTCGACCCGAGCAACACCCAGCCCGCCACCAATGGCGGCACGATCGACGCCATCGAGATCACCAAGACCGGCGGCGCCAGTCCGTCCCAGTCGCAGATGCGGCAGGTCGCGTTGCAGGCCAGCACGCGGCCGATCGACGCCAACCATCTGGATGTGGTGGAGGACGTCACCACCGGCTCCTATACGACCCGCACCGAGTTGCCCGACGGCTCTCCGGTGAGTCTGTCGGCGCAACGCCTGCACATCGCGGCGGCGTTGTCCGGCCTGGCGCACGACCGGGTGGCGCCGGTGATCCGCGCGCTCGCGACGTTGGGCAAGCTGGCGCGGCAGCAGGGCGACGACGCCTCGGACGGCATGACGCCGGCGCAGCGCGCGCAGCTTCGCGTCCTGTTGCAGGCGGCGCAGTCGGCGCTGACCGGCGGCAAGCTGGAGGAGACGGCGGAGCAGGTGGTCTTCGATTTCGGCGGCACGGCGGGCTCGATCGCAAAGGCCGCGATCTCGTTCGGCGGCGATGCGCCGCAGGCGACGCTGACCGCGCAGATGGGGCTGGCCTTGGACGGGCTGACCCTCAGCGCGCTGCCGCCGGCGTTGGCCGTCTACGTGCCGACGCATTTCGCGATCCGTCCGACCGTCTCCAACGTGGACGTGGCGGCGTTGACCCGGATGGCCATGGCCGCGACCGCCCCTGACGGCTCGCCGGAAGCGACGCCGCCGGACCTCCAGACGCTGTTCGCCAACGGCGGGATCAATGTCGGGTTCGACGCGCTGGAGCTGACAGCGGTCGGCGCGCAGCTGACGGGGACCGGCAAGTTCAACCTGGCGGGGCCGAACGCGGTGACCGGGCAGGCGGACCTGACCGCCACGGGGTTGGACGGGCTTATCGCCAAGATGCAGGCCGACCCGATGCTGGCCCAGGGCGTCCCCGTGGTGATCTTTCTCAAGGGGATCGCGCGGACCAGCGGAGCGCAGTCGGTGTGGCAAGTCACCGTGAACAACGCCTCGGTGCTGGTGAACGGCGTGGACCTGTCGGCGATGGCGGGCGCGATGGGGAAGTAGGGCGCCCTACCCGGCTGGCGCCGACAGCTGAAGACAACCACCCGTCTTCGCGAGCCGCCGCTTGGCGGCGCGGGCATCCAGGGCGAGGCGTACGCGGCTGGGTCGCGCGTCGGAAGCGCTCCTCGCAGTGACGGTGTTGGGGCGGCCGGTGTTAAACCGAGAGATAAGCGGCCAGCATCACCAGCCCGGCCACACCCAACGTCGCGTGCACCCCTATCGCCACCAGCGCGGGTCTTGCCTGGCGGAAGCGGGACCACGCGACGGCGCCGCCGCCCAACAGCGCCAGCCCAACCAGCACCGCCGCGGCGGTCCCGAACGATCCGGCGCCCTGCGCGATCCCGCGCGCAGGGCCGCGCAGGCCGAGCAGGAGCAGTGTGAAGCCCGCCAGGCCGAGCAGCCCGTGCGCGACGCCGGGCCAAGCCAGCCGCCGCGTTGCCGGAATCTGCGACAGTGCAATCAGCAGCAACCCGCCTAGCGAGCCTGCGGTGAGCACCCAAGCGGCGTCGGCCAACATCTACTGCAGCACCGAACCACGTCGCGTCGGACACGCGTGGAACATGAACCTCGTCATGCCAGGGCTTGACGGCGTGAGCATGCTTTAGTCGAGCCGCTTCAGCGCAGCCCGCAGCCGAGCCATGTCCGCCTGGAAGACCGCCAGACGGCCGCGGTTCTCCTCCACCACCTCCGGCTTGGCACGGGCCAGGAAGTCAGGCTGCGACAGCTTGGCGGTGACCTTGCCCGCCTCCGTCTCCGCCTTTGCTAGTTCGCGGGCCAGCCGGGCGCCCTCCTTGGCGATGTCGATCAGGCCCTCTAGCGGCAGCACCACAACCGCCTCATCCAAACCCAATTGGGCGCTGTTGCGCGGCGGCTCGCCGTCCAGCGCGCGGACCTCGCTGGCGCGCGCCATGCGGCCGATCACCTCGGACCACCGCGCCCCCCGCGCCAGCGTGGTCGCGGAGGCATGGCGCAACAGGATGGGCGACAGCACCGACGGCGGCACGTTCATCTCCGAGCGCACAGTGCGGACGTCGCCGACCAGCCGCACCAGCCAGTCCAGCTCCGCCCGCGCGTCCGCCGCATCCGGGATGACGGCAGGCGCCGGCCAGGGCGCGCGGATCAGCGCCGTCGCCTCGCCGAAGCCGAACGCGTCCCACAGCGTGGCGGTCACGAACGGCATCACCGGCTGCAGCAGGCGCAGCAAAACGTTCAGCACGTGGGCGGTCGCGGCCCGCAGCTCCGGATCGGCGGCGAAGGACGGCTTGGCGAATTCCAGAAACCAGTCGCAGAACACGTTCCACGCGAAGCGGTAGACGGAAGCCGCGTATTCGTCGAAGCGGTACGCCTCCAGCGCATCCGTCGCCTCGACCGTCGCCGTGTTCGCGGCGTCGATGATCCAGCGCGCGAGCGTCCCCTGCGCCGCGGCCGGGTCGAACGCCGGGTCGGGGCGCACCGCGTTCATCTCGCACAGGCGGGCAGCGTTCCACAGCTTGGTGACGAACCGGCGGTATTCCTCGACCCGCGCCGGCCCCAGCTTCACATCGCGGCCCGGCCCGGTCAGCGCGCAGATGGCGAACCGCAGCGCGTCGGCCCCGTACTCGTCGATCATCGCGAGAGGATCGATCACGTTCCCCTTGGACTTGCTCATCTTCTGCCCGCGCTCGTCGCGCACCAGGCCGTGGATGAACACCGTGCGGAACGGGGTCTCGCCCCTGAAGTGCAGGCCCATCATCATCATCCGGGCCACCCAGAAAAAGATGATGTCGAACCCGGTGACCAGCACGTCGCCGGGATAATAGCGCGCCAGCTCCGGCGTCTGCTGCGGCCAGCCAAGGGTCGAGAACGGCCAGAGAGCGCTGCTGAACCAGGTGTCCAGCACGTCGTCGTCCTGCGCCAAGGTCTCGGCGCGGCCATACTGCGTGAGCGCCGCCGCCTGCGCCTCGGCCTCGGTGCGCGCGACGAACACGGCGCCATCCGGGCCATACCAAGCGGGAATCCGGTGCCCCCACCAAAGCTGGCGGCTGATGCACCAGGGCTGGATGTCGCGCATCCAGGCGAAGAACGTGTTCTCCCACTGCTTCGGCACGAATTCCGTGCGGCCGCGCTCGACCGCCTCGATCGCCGGCCCGGCCAGCGTCTCGGCATCGGCATACCATTGCGTGGTCAGCAGCGGCTCGATCGGGACCTCCGACCGGTCGCCATGCGGGACTTGGTGGGTGTGCGGCTCGGTCAGCGCCAGCAGGTCCAGCCGGTCCAGTTCGGCCACGATGGCGCGACGGGCGACGAAGCGGTCCTGTCCCGCCAGCGTCGCGGTCCAGGCCGGGTCCGCGATCCCGGGGACGGCGGCCAGCTCAACTTCCTCCAGCGTCACCTTCGCCTCGCGGTCCAGCACGGACGGCATGGGCAGGCCGTGGCGGCGCCCCACTGCGAAGTCGTTGAAGTCGTGCGCCGGGGTGATCTTGACGGCGCCGGTGCCCTTCTCCGGGTCGGAATAATCGTCGGCCACAATCGGGATGCGCCGTCCCACCAGCGGCAGCAGCACGTGCCGGCCGACCAGGGCGGCGTAGCGTGCGTCGCTCGGATGCACGGCCACCGCCACGTCGCCCAGCATTGTCTCCGGCCGGGTGGTGGCGACGGTGATGAACTCGTCCGTGCCCTCCACTGGGTAGCGGACGTGCCACAGGCTGCCCTTCACCTCGCGGCTTTCCACCTCCAGGTCGGAGATGGCGCTCTGAAATTTCGGATCCCAGTTCACCAGGCGGCGGTCGCGGTAGATCAGCCCCTGGCCGTACAGCGTGACGAACACCTCGCGCACGGCGTCCGACAACCCGGCATCCATGGTGAACCGCTCGCGCGCCCAGTCCAGCGACGAGCCCAGGCGCCGCAGCTGCCCGGTGATGGCGCCGCCCGACTCCGCCTTCCACGCCCACACCCGGTCGATGAACGCGTCGCGGCCCAGCGCCTGCCGGGTGGCTCCCTGGGCGGCCAATTGGCGCTCGACCACCATCTGCGTCGCGATGCCGGCGTGGTCGGTGCCTGGCTGCCACAAGGCGTCGCGGCCTTGCATGCGGCGCCAGCGGATCAGGATGTCCTGCACGGTGTTGGTCAGCGCGTGGCCGACATGCAGGCTGCCGGTGACGTTCGGCGGCGGGATCATGATCGTGAACGGGGCGGCGGCGCTGTCCGGGTTGGCGGCGAACGCCCCTCCCCGCTCCCACGCCTGATAGAGCGCAGCCTCGGCCTCGGCGGGGGTGAAGGATTTTTCCAGCATGTCTAACGTTTGAAGTGGCGCGGGCGAGCCCTAGCGGCCCGAGGCAAGCGGCTCAGGACAGCGCGCGGCCCGTCACCCGCTCGATCTCCTGGCGGACCAACCGCTCGACCAGCGGAGGCAGGTGCGCGTCGAGCCAGGACTTGAGCAAGGGGCGGACCTCTTCGCGCACGAGATCCTCGATCGTCGGGCCGCCGCGATGGACCTGCGTCGACCGTTCGCTGGACAGCTGCCGCAGCAGCGCCCCGACCGACGCGGTGGCGGCGGCCGCGCTGTCCGGGTCCATGATGCCGCCGTGCGCAGGCTCGCTGACCGGCGCGGCGATCGCAGAGCTGGTCGCGAACATGGGCGGCGCCGGAGCGGGCGCCGGCGGCGCTGCGACCGGGGCAGGCTGCATGGTCGGCTGGCCCGGCATCGGCACCAGCATGGCCTCATCCAGCACCAGCACCCCGTCATCGCCGCCCGAGCCGCCGGCATTCGGCATCTCATGCTCCACGACCGGCCCGGCATGGTCGCCGCCAGGAGCGGCAGGGCTGGCCGGGGCAACCTCGTCCTCGTTCAGGATGCGGCGGATGGATGCCAGGATGTCCTCCATCGACGGGTCGGCCCCGCCTGAGCTGTCATGCGGGCCTACGTTCGGGGGGGCGTTCGTCCCGCTCATGCGGTCAACGGCCGGGCTGGCTGAGTTCGTAGTCGCCGGTGCCGAACAACCGGTCATGCACCGCCTTGTAGTACGCGGTATCGTCGTACAGCGGCACGTTGAGGTTTAAGTCCCGCGCCGTCAGGCGGCCGATCGCGGCGGCCACGCCATACGACGAGGTGATCAGGCTGGCGAGATTCTGCACCAGCGTCGAGCGGGATTGCAGCAGCGCCTGTTCCGCGTTCAGCACGTCCAGCGTCGTCCGGCTGCCGACGATCGCCTCCCGCTGCGTCCCTTCCAGCGCGATCGTGTTGGCGCGGATCGCGGCGCGCGTGCTCTCGATCGTGGCGCGCGCGGCCACCAGCGTCTCCCACGACGACAGGGCGGACTGGATCACCTGGCGGCGGGTGTCGTCCACCGTCTTGCGCGCCTGCTGCTCGGTCTGCCGGGCCTGGCGGACGGCGGCGTATTCGGCGCCGCCCTGGTAGATCGGCACGGTGAGCTGCAGGATGGCCGACGCGCCCTTGGTCTGGCTCTCGACCAGGCCGGTGTTGTTGGTCTGGAAGGCGGAGCCGACCGCGTTGAGGGTCGGCAGGATGGTCGCGAACGCCTGGTCGACCGTATCCTTCGACGCGGCGGCGTCGAACATGGTGTAGATCAGCGTTGGATTGTTGGCCGCGGCGATGCGCGATGCCTCGGCCGAGCTCTTGATCGGCAGCGCAAGCGGTTGCGGCACCACCAGCTGGCTGGGCAGGAAGCCCACATCGCGTTGGAACGCGGCCCGCGCGGTCTGCACGTTGCCCTCGGCGGTCTGCCGGGTCGCGCGCGCGCCGGCCAGCGCCGCCTCGGCTTGCGCCACGTCCGTCCGGGTAATCTCGCCCACGCGGAACCGGTCGTTGGTGGCTTGCAACTGCCGGTTCAGCACCTGCTCGTTGTTGATGTCCAACTGGAGCAGCTGCTCCGTCTGGATCACGTTGACGTAGTCGGTGATGACGTTGGTGAAGACGAGTTGCTCGGTGGCGATCAGGCGTCCGCGCTGGCTGAGCACCCGGTTCTCGGCAGCGTGCGTCGCGGCCTCGGTCCGGCCGCCGCGGTACAGCGGTTGGGTGACCGTCGCCGTGACCTGATACGTCGGCTTGGTATCCGAGAGCGATACGCCGCTGGCGGCGCTGGTCGAGCTATTGGACTGATATGAGCCGTTCTGCGAGCCATACTGCGCCGCGACCGACACGGTCGGGCGCCATCCGGCCAACGCCGCCGGCACGCCTTCGTCCACCGAACGCAGCGCGGCGCGCGCCGCCAGCAAGGTCGGGTTGGAGCTGTAGGCGGCGGCCAATGCTTCCTGCAGCGTGTGCGGTTGCGTTTGCGCCAGCGCCGGCGCTGCGGCGCATGCGGCGCCAAGACCGAGTAGAAGCCCCCAACGCTTCGCCATGCCTTCAAACCCTCCAACCGCTCACGATCCTGGCATAGCGCATGACAGGCCGCTACGTCATCCCGCTGTTTGCGCTGGGGCCACCGTCAGAAGACGAAGGCCGGCGTTTGCCGAAGGCTCGGCAGCGGCGTGGTGGAGCAGTCGAACATCGCACGCGAACGGAGCGCGCCGCCCGGACCAGCCGGCTCGGCCAGCACGGCCTGTCCGCCCGGCGCCCCATCCGCCGCCACCACCGTGACCAGCCGGCCAGCCGGCCCCACCTGCGCCGCCAGCGCGTGCGGGATGGCGCTCACCGCGCCCTCGATCATCACGACGTCCCACGGACCGCCGCCGGGCAGCCCGGCCGAGATGCGCCCGTCCACCAGGCGAACCGACGGCGCCACGCGCGGCAGGATGCGCAGCGCGATCGCCATCAGCGCATCGTCCTCTTCCAGCGCCGTCACCTGCGCCCCGCAGGCCGCCATCAGCGCCGCGCCGTAGCCGCAGCCCGAGGCCACGACCAGCACCTTCTCACCTGCCCGAACGCGCGCCATCTGGACCAGCCGGGCGATGATCAGCGGCTCCATCAGGACCCGGCCGTTGCCGAGCGGCAGGTCCTCGTCGATATAGGCCACCGACGCCAAGGCAGGCGGCACGAATTGCTCCCGCGGCAAGGTGCGCAAGGCCGTCAGCACGCGCGGGTCGGTCACCCGGTTCGGCCGAATCTGACCGTCGACCATGTTGTTGCGGGCAGCCGAGTAGTCCGTCGCGTCGCGGCTTGCCGTGCGTGTCGCGTCGCGAGTTGGGGGCTGGTCCATGCGCCGTCCGAGTTGGGAACGCCGCTTATAGGTCGCCCAATGCGGCACCGGCAACCTTGACCATATGCGGCGCCGCGGGGATAAGCGGTCGCTGTCGATGGTCCGGTGGCAGAGTGGTGATGCAGCGGACTGCAAATCCGCGTATGCCGGTTCG
>CAXTBW010000100.1:0-16038 GCA_964242925.1 uncultured Acetobacteraceae bacterium | reverse complement strand
CGGCGGGCGGCGCGCAGCTTCAGCACGAATTGCCCGGCGTTCACGACGTAGCTGGCGTAGGCGAGCAGGGCCAGCAGCATCAGCCGCCGGCTGTCCAGCGCTCCGGTGAACAGCGCAGCGAGGTAGGCGGTGTGCAGGGCCAGCACGCCCATGCTCATCACGTCCTCCCAGTAGAACGCCGGGGCGAACAGGTACTGGCCGAACACCTTCCGCTCCCAGACCGAGCCGGTGATCATGATGGCGTAGAGCGTAAGGGTCTTGACCACGACGGAGGCGAGCGCGGCGTGCTCGCCGGCGCCCGTCAGCAGGCAGCGCGCGACGAGCGCCAGGCTGACCAGGAACACGACGAACTGCACCGGCGCGAGCACCCCTTGGACGATGGTCCAAGGCGAGGCGTCACGCCGCCGGCGCTCCTCGGGCGTGTAAAGCCACCGTGGCTTTGGCGGCTGAACGCTGCGGCCGGCGGCGGCTCCCCAAGGGCAGGCGTCGAACGGGGCGCTGAGAGAACTTACGAGGTACGTAAACACAGCTTGACAATGCCTCCCCCACGGGCTGCGCTGGATGTTGGAAACTTGTGCGAGTTCCCGTTTGAAGCCGCATCCTCACGCAGTCGTTAACCTGTCTCACGCGCTTCTGGCCGGGTTCATGCGCCAGCTCAGGCTTGAGCGAAGGGTAAGGCGGGCGAAAAGGATGTGTCAAGCGCGCGTTACGTAAATCGTAGTTGACACTTCCGGATAACGGAGGTGAATTGAGGGAACGTCAACGATGGTCGAAATGGGTCCATACGCCACCTTCACCGACGCGAACCCGGAGGCCGACATGATGGCCCACGCGCGCAGCCAGGCCGCCGCCGCGCGGGCCGGCATCGATCGCCGCGCGATCCTGGCCCGCACGGTCGAATTGGATGTCATTCCGCAACTGCTGTTGCGGCGGTTCGCCGCGACGCGGGCGACGATCATCGCCGCCGTGACCGCCGCCGAGGTCGCCGAACTGGCGGAGATCACGCTCGGCGCCCACGACGCCCAGACGAGCCGCTTCGTGACCAACATACGGGAACGGGGCGTCGGCCCGGAGGCGGTGTACCTTGATCTGTTGGCGCCGGTGGCGCGGCGGCTGGGCGAGTGGTGGGAAGACGATGTCTGCGACTTCACGCAGGTCACCACCGGCCTGTGGCGCTTGCAGGTCGCGATGCGCGAGGTCAGCCCCGCCTTTCTCGTTTCGGCGGGCATCGCCACCGGACCGCGGCCACGAGTGCTGCTCGTGCCGCTTCCCGGCGAGCAGCACACGTTCGGGCTCTCGATGGTGCACGATTTCTTCCGCCGCGGCGGCTGGGACGCCTGGAGCGGCCCGGTGGCCGACCGGGCCGAGCTCGCCGCCATGGTGCGGCATCAATGGGTGGACGTCGTCGGCTTCTCGCTGGCCTGCGACGAACGCCTGGACTCGGCGCGGGCGGAGATCCGCGCTGTGCGGCTGGCCTCCCGAAACCCGGGCCTGGCGGTGATGGTGGGCGGGCCGCCCTTCGTCGCCAACCCAGGTCTGGCGGCCGAGATTGGGGCCGACGGCACCGCCCAGAACGGATTGCAGGCGGTGGCGGCGGCAGGCGCGTTGCTGAAGCGGGCCGCCAACCGGGATTAAGCGGCGCGGAAGACGATCGATAAGGGTGAACCAGCCATCCCAGGCTGGCCGAACAAAGGGTGGGGGCGCAACACACAGCGTGCAGCTAGGGAACGCAACACTCGTGAGGACATTCGTCTCACCAGACAGCTCGCTTGGCGACCTCGACGCTGGATCGGCCGCGTCGCTGATAGCAGCCGCCTCGGACGTCACGCTGATCCTCGACCGCGCAGGCGTCATACGCGACATGGCGTTCCGCAGCGACGGCCTGATGCGCGACCTCGACGACAGCCACAGCTGGATCGGGCGCCCGGTCGCCGGCACCGTGGCGCCGGACAGCCGCTCCAAGGTCGAGGCGCTGCTGCGCGACGCGGCCAACACCACCGAGACCCGGTGGCGGCACGTGAACCACCTCGCCTCCGACGGCCGGTCGGTCCCGGTGCTGTACTGCTGCGTGCCGCTCAGCCGGGATGGCCGCCTGGTGGCGTTCGGCCGCGACCTGCGGGTGATGTCGGAGCTGCAGCAGCGATTGGTGAGCGCGCAGCAATCGATGGAGCGCGACTATTCCCGCCTCCGCGATGTGGAGATGCGCTACCGGCTGCTGTTCCAGATGTCTTCGGAGGCGGTGGTCGTCATCGACTCGGGCAAGCGCCTCATCACCGAGGCCAACCCGGCGGCGCGCGGGATCTTCGGGGTGGATGTCGGCGAGCTCGCCGGGCTGGCGATCGGCAAGATGTTCGACGCCGAGAGCGCCGCGGCGGTGGAGGCGCATCTCGCCGCCGTGCTGGGCGGCGCGCAGGCGGACGAGGCCAATGCGCGCACCGCCCGCGGCGGGCGCGAGGTCGTGGTGCGCGCCTCGCTGTTCCGCCAGGCCGACGAGACCATGTTCCTGCTGCGCATGGCGTCGCCGATGCCGGACGCCGTGGCCCCCGCTTCGTTGCCGGACGTGAAGCTGAAGCTGCTGCGGGCAGTCGAGAACGCGCCCGACGGCTTCGTGGTCACCGACTCGAACGGCGAGGTCATCCACGCCAACGCGGCGTTCCTCGAGATGGCGGAGCTCACCCGCGAGGACCAGGCGCGGGGGCGGGCGCTGGATCGCTGGGTCGGCGAATCGGGCGTGGACTTCGACGTGCTGGTGGCCAACCTGCGCAGCCACGGTTCGGTGCGGTTCTTCGCGACGGTGCTGCGCGGCGAGGCCGGGCACACCACCCGGGTCGAGATCTCCGCGGTGTCGGTGCGCAATGGCGGGCAGCCCTCGCTCGGCTTCGCGATCCGCAACGTCGGCGCGCGTCTGGCGGCGCCGGTCCCGGTGCAAGCGCGGCTGCCGCGCTCGGTGGCGCAACTGACCGAGCTGATCGGGCGGGTGCCGCTGAAGGACCTGGTGCGCGAGGCGACCGAGGTGATTGAGCGGCTGTGCATCGAGGCGGCGCTCGAGCTGACCAGCGACAACCGGGCTTCAGCCGCCGAGATGCTCGGGCTGAGCCGCCAGAGCCTGTACGTGAAGCTGCGGCGCTACGGCATGGGCGACCTCGCGTCCGAGGACCCGGGCTGATGTCCGGCGCGGTTCGCGTCTCGCGTCCAGCCGGCGTGGAGCTGTCGGCCGCGCTGGAGCTGCTGAAGCCGATCACTTGGTTCGCGCCGATGTGGGCGTTCGGGTGCGGGGTGGTGTCCGCCGGGGCGCCGTTCACGGGCCGGTGGGTCGCGGCGGCGGCGGGGGTGGCGTTGGCCGGCCCGCTGGTGTGCGCCACCAGCCAGGCGGCGAACGACTGGTTCGACCGCCATGTCGACGCGATCAACGAGCCGGGCCGGCCGATCCCGTCGGGCCGGCTGCCCGGTCGCATCGGATTGTGGATCGCGTTTGCCTGGACCGCGCTGTCGCTGCTGCTGGCGTCGGCGCTGGGGCGGTGGGCGTTCGGCGCGGCGGTGGTGGGATTGGCGCTCGCCTGGGCCTACAGCGCGCCCCCCGTCCGGCTGAAGCGGAACGGCTGGTGGGGCAACCTGGCCTGCGCGGCCTGCTACGAGGGGCTGCCGTGGTTCACCGGCGCCGCGATCATGGCGCAACGGCTGCCCAACGGGCACATCCTGGCGCTTGCCGGGCTGTACAGCCTCGGCGCGCATGGCATCATGACGTTGAACGATTTCAAGTCGGTTGCGGGTGACCAGGCGACCGGCATCCGTTCGCTGCCGGTGATCCTGGGCGTGGACCGGGCGGCCCGGCTGGCGTGCCTGGTGATGGTGTCGCCCCAGGTGGCGGTGATCGGCTTGCTGCTGGCCTGGAGCGCCCCGCTGCATGCCGCCGGCGTGGTGCTGCTGCTGGCGGCGCAGCTCATGCTGATGCCGCGCCTGCTGGCCGCGCCGCGCGAGCAGGCGCCCTGGTACAACGGCACCGGGACGACGCTGTACGTGCTCGGCATGCTGGTCGCGGCCTTTGCCCTGCGCATGGGCGGCGTCGTATGAGCGCGCCGCTGGGCTGGGGCGGCATCGTCCGGCTGGGCTTGGTGCAGACCGCGCTGGGCGCCGTGGTGGTGCTGGTCACCTCGACGCTGAACCGGGTGATGGTGGTGGAGTATGCGCTGCCCGCGCTGATCCCGGGCGCGCTGGTGGCGCTGCACTACGCCGTCCAGGTGTCACGCCCGCTGCTGGGCTACGGCTCCGACATGGGCGGCCGCCGGACCGGCTGGGTCATCGGCGGCATCGGCGCCCTGGGGCTCGGCGGCGTGGGCGCCGCGGCGGCGACCTGCCTTGTGGCGGCGCACCCGGTGCTTGGCGGCCTGCTGGCCGTGACGGCGTTCGCGCTGGTGGGGTTGGGCGTCGGCGCGGCCGGCACGTCGTTGCTGGCGTTGATGGCGGCCCGGGTCGCGGCTGGGCGTCGCGCGGCGGCGGCGACGGTGCTGTGGCTGATGATGATCGCCGGCATCGCGCTCACCGCCACCGTGGCGAGCCGGCTGCTCGATCCGTTCTCGCCGCAACGCCTGCTGGCCGTCACCGCTGGCGTGGCCGCACTTGCCGTCACCGCGACCGTGGCCGGGGTGTGGCGCATCGAGGGCGCTCCCCAGCCGTCGCGCCGGGTTCCGCGCCAGCCATTCGGCCCCGCCCTGCGGGAGATCTGGGCGGAGCCCAAGGCGCGGCGGTTCGCGCTGTTCGTGTTCCTCTCCATGCTTGCGTACAGCGCCGAGGAGCTTGTGCTGGAGCCGCTCGCGGGCGCCGTGTTCAGGCTCACGCCGGGCCAGTCCGCTGGGCTTACCGGGGCGCAGCACATGGGCATGCTGGTCGGAATGCTGCTGGTGGCGGTCGCGACGGCGCTGGCGGGCGGTTATCGCGAGCGGGCGATGCGGGCCTGGACCGTCGGCGGTTGCGTCGCGTCCGGCTTGGCCGCACTGGCCGTCGGCGCCTGCTCCGCAATCGGGCCGGGCGCTCCCTTGCAGGCCGTTGTCGTCGCGTTGGGCGTCGCCAACGGCATGTTCGCCGTGTCCGCCATCGGCGCGATGATGGGCTTGGCCGGCCACGGCCGCGCCGCCCGCGAGGGCACCCGGATGGGCTTGTGGGGCGCGGCGCAGGCGTTGGCGTTCGGCGCCGGCGGGTTGGCCGGCACAGGCGCCTCCGACGTGGCCCGGCTGCTGCTGGCGGACCCGCGTGCGGCGTATGCCGCCGTGTTCGCCGCCGAAGCGGCATTGTTCATGGTCGCGGCGGTGCTGGCGGGACGCGTGTTCCAGCCGGCCCACGCCGCAGTTCGCGCGCCGGTGGGCGCAGTGGAGGCGTGAAGATGGAGATGGAAAAGTTCGACGTCGTGGTCGTCGGCGGCGGCCCCGCGGGCGCCACCGCAGCGGCCGACCTGGCGCGCAAGGGCCGCTCGGTGCTGCTGCTGGACCGCGACGGCCGCATCAAGCCGTGCGGCGGCGCCATCCCGCCCGTGCTGGTGCGCGAGTTCGGCATCCCCGACAGCCTGATCGTCGCCCGCGCCACCGCGGCCCGCATCGTCTCGCCGACCGACAAGCACGCCCATATGCCGGTCGAGGGCGGCTATGTCGGCATGGTCGATCGCGAGGTGTTCGACGAGTGGCTACGCGAGCGCGCCGTCGCGGCTGGCGCGACCCGGCGCTCCGGAACGTTCGCGCGCATCAGCCGCGACGCCGACGATGCAGCGGTGGTGCATTACGAGTCGGCCGGCGGCGAGCAGCAGGTCCGGGCCGGCGCCGTGATCGGGGCGGACGGCGCCAAGTCGGCGGTGGCGCGGCAGTGCGTCAAGGGCGCCGACCGCGTGAAATACGTGTTCGCCTACCACGAGATCGTCCGCGCCCCGGCGGAATCCGACCAGTACGACGGGTCGCGTTGCGACGTGTACTACCAGGGCAAGCTGTCGCCGGACTTCTACGCCTGGGTGTTCCCGCACGGCGAGACGATGAGCGTCGGCGTCGGCTCCGCGCGCAAGGGCTTCGGCCTGCGCCCCGCCGTCGCCCGGTTGCGCCAGGCCGCCGGGTTCGACGGGCTGGAGACGATCCGCCGCGAGGGCGCCCCCATCCCGCTGCGCCCGATGCGGCGGTGGGACAACGGGCGCGACGTGGTGCTGGCCGGCGACGCCGCCGGCGTGGTGGCCCCGGCATCCGGCGAGGGCATCTACTACGCGATGCTGGGCGGCCGGCTCGCGGCTGACTCGGTCGAGCAGCTGTGCGCCACCGGGGACGCCCGCGCCCTGCGCACGGCGCGGGCGCGGTTCATGAAGGCGCATGGCCGCGTGTTCATGGTGCTCGGGTTCATGCAGTGGTTCTGGTACGCCACCGACAAGCGGCGCGAGACCTTCGTCAAGATTTGCCGCGACCCGGACGTGCAGCGGCTGACCTGGGAGGCCTACATGAACAAGGCCCTCGTGAAGTCGCGTCCGATGGCGCATGTGCGCGTGTTCTTCAAGGACGTCGCGCACCTGCTCGGCATGGCGCGGGCGTGATCCGGTGGCGGCCCATCCTGGTCGCGGCCGCGGCGGCCCTCGTGGTGGCGGCCCTTGGCGGCGCGGCGACCGACATCGGGCCGTGGTACCGCGCGCTCCGTGTCCCGTCCTGGCAGCCGCCGGACTGGGCATTCGCGCCGGCATGGACGCTGATGTACGGCCTGACCGCGCTCGCCGGCGTGCTGGTGTGGAACCACGCGCGGGATCGGCGCGCCCGGCTTCGCATCATGGGGCTGTTCGCGTTGAACGCGGCCTTCAACGTGCTCTGGAGCGAACTGTTCTTCGGCGCCCGCCGGCCCGACTGGGCGTTCTACGAGGTCATCCCATTCTGGCTGTCGATCGTCGCGCTGATCGTCGCAGCGTGGCCGATCTCGCGCACGGCAGGCTGGGCGCTGGCGCCCTACGCGGCATGGGTGCTGTTCGCCGGCGCCTTGAACCTGGCGGTGGTCCGCCTCAACGCGCCGTTCGGCGGCTAACGCAAAGTCCGGAGCTGACATGAGCCTGACGACGACACTGGACGCCCCGCGTCTTGCTCCGGCTACCCCGGCGCCCAAAAGCCTGGCGCCCGCCGTAAGGAAGCATCACCCCGGCCTGCCGTTGCGGGTCGGCACCCGCGGTTCGCCGTTGGCGCTGGTCCAGACCCGGGCGTTCCTGCACATGCTGAGCCGGTTCTGCCCGGTGCTGCGCGGCATGGACGTGTTCCAGGAACACGCCATCCGGACCACCGGCGACGCCACCCAGGCCAGCGGGCAGCGCCTGGCCGACATCGGCGGCAAAGGCCTGTTCGCCAAGGAGATTCACGAGGCGTTGCTCGACCGCCGGATCGACTTCGCGGTCCACAGCCTGAAGGACCTCGAGACCGAGCTGCCCGACGGCGTCGTGCTCGCCTGCACTCTGCGGCGCGAGGACCCGCGCGACGTGCTCATCCTCGGCCCCGATTGCGAAACCGTAGGCGGCGACGACCCCTACGCCGCCCTGCCGCAGGGCGCGGTGATCGGGTCCAGCTCCGTCCGGCGCCAGGCGCAGATGATGCACTCGCGGCCGGACCTGAGCGTGGTGAACATCCGCGGCAACGTCCACTCGCGGCTCGACAAGGTGCGCGGCGGCCAGTTCATGGCGTCGCTGCTGGCGTTCGCCGGGATGCGCCGGCTTGGGCTGGAGCACGAGGCGGACGTGGTCATCGAGCCGGAGGTGATGGTCCCCGCGGCGTGCCAGGGCATCGTCGGCGTCACCGTCCGCGCCGAGGACCGGGAGATCCACGAGCTGCTCTCGGCGATCGCCGACCCCGAGGCCAACTGCGCGTCCGATGCCGAGCGGGCGGTGCTGGCGTCGCTGGACGGCTCCTGCAACACCCCGATCGGCGCCTATGCCCGCATGCTGCCGGATGCGCGGATGCTGCTCACCGGGTTGGTGGCGCGCGCCGACGGCAGTTTCGTGCTGAAGCGGCAGGTGGAATGCCTGCGCGCGGACGCGGCCCGGGCGGGGGCGGCGTTGGGCGACGAGCTTCGCGCCGACAGTCCGCAAGACGTTTTCGCTTGACGCAACTGTAGGCGGCGGCCCTGCATCGGCGGGTGACCGAACCCAAGCCCGCCGCGCGCCATATCCTTCGCGAGAGGACCGACGCGGCCCACCAGCGGCTGCATCACCTGCCCGACTTCGCCGCCCTTGCCGCCGGCGAGCTGACCCGGCATGGCTACCGTGCGCTGCTCGGGCGCCTGTACGGCTTCCACGCGCCGCTGGAGGCGACGCTGGCGGCCGCTCTCGGCGCCGAGCAGGGCGCGCTAGCGCCGGATGGTTGGCGCCGCGCGCATCTGCTCCATAGCGACCTGAGCCATCTCGGCGCATCGGCGCGCGACATCGATGAGCTTCCGATAGTGGGCGCCGCTCCGCCGCAAAGCCGGGCGGCGGCGATCGGGCGGCTCTATGTGATGGAGGGCTCCACCCTCGGGGGTCGGGTGCTGGCCCGGGGGTTGGACGGCATGCTGCCGGAGGGGAGCATGGATGGGCGACGCTTCCTCCGCGGCGGGACCGCGCCCAATCACGCGCGATGGGCGGCCGTCTGTGCGGAAATCGACGATTGCGGCGCGACAGAGCCAAATATGGCAGAAATGATCGCCAGCGCGCACGAGTGTTTCGCAACATTTGATTTGTGGTTTCGCAACGACGCAACCAGATAGGTGCAAATCGTCGCTAAGCTCAAGGGATCGAGAAGAAACTCCTACCGGCTGTGCTCAGACCATCGGAATGTCAGGACTGCCGCCATCATGTCAGCGTTCAGTGTCGCCGAGCCGGATATCACCCTCCATCTGGATGAGCACGGCGTGATCCGCGAGGCGTCGTCGTCCAGCGCGGTGTCGGGCGAGTCGATCGAGACCTGGGTGGGCCGGGCATGGCCCGACACGATCGCCGGCGAGGGCGGCCAGCAAGTCCGCCAGATGCTCGAGGATGCTAGGGCAAGCGGCGTGTCCGCGTTCGGCAAGGTGCTGCAACGCTTCCCGAGCGGGCGCGAGCTGCCATTCGAATACACCACCATCCTGGTGAAGGGCCGCAAGGGCGGGCTGCTCGTGCTGGGCAAGAGCCTTCAGGTCGTGGCCGACTTGCAAATGCGGCTAGCGGCGGCGCAGCAGGCGACGGAACGGGAATACTGGAAATCGCGGGATGTCGAGACCCGGTATCGCCTGCTGTTCGACGCCTCCGACGAAGCGGTGCTGATGGTGCGCGGCGAGGACTTCCTGGTGGTGGACGCCAACCCGGCCGCGATCCGGGCCTTCGGCTTCGCGCCGGGCTGGGTATTCACGACCGGCCTCGACGATGAGGAGGCCGGAGCGTTCCAGTCGATGCTGCGGCGAGTCCGCGAACATGGCCGCGCGCCCGGGCTCATCCTCCACCCCGGCGCCGAGCGTGCGCCCGTGGCGGTCAGGGCGTCGGTCGTCGCGGCCGAACTCGGCTTGCACTACCTCCTGCATGTCGCGCCGGCCGGCAGTCCGCAGGAGCCAAGAACGACCGCCCCGGCCATTGCGGAAGATTTGACCGACGAGCTGATCGAGCGGTTGCCGGACGGCTTCCTCGTCGTCGGGGCGGACGGGCTGATCCAGCGCGTCAACCGCGCCTTCCTGGACCAGCTCGGAATGGCGTCGCCCGGCGCGGTCATTGGCGAGCCGCTCGGCCGGTGGCTGTCGCACCCGGGAGCCGACGCCGCCGTGCTGCTGGCGACGCTGCGGCGGCATGGCAGCGCGGTCGCCGTGCAGACGACCGTCTACGGCGAGCTTGGCCTCGAGACGCTGGTGGAGATTTCCGGCGCCGCGGCCGCCGGCGACAAGGCGCGGTGCTTTGCCCTCGTGTCGCGCGACATCGGGCGCCGCAGCCCGGATACGGCGAACGAGCCGGACGCGCTGCCGATGGCGTTGCTCGATGCGTCGGTGCGGCAGCTTGGCGAGATGACCTTGCAGCAGATCGTCCGGCAGACGGCCGACGCGGTCGAGAGCCATGTGATCAAGACCGCGCTCGATCGCGTGCAGGGCAATCGCACCGCCGCCGCCGAGATCCTCGGGCTGAGCCGCCAGTCCCTGCACGCCAAGCTCAACCGTCAGGCCGCTGGAGAGCTTCACCCGGACCACGGCCGGCCCGAGGGTGGCGTATCGAACGCCAATGGGATGGCGGCGGCGCGTACGGGATGAGGCCGGGTCTTCTTGGATAGGCCGGGCGCCACCCCAGCGTTTGGACAGGCCGACCTGTCCAACTGCGAACGCGAGCAGATCCATCTCGCCGGGTCGATCCAGCCTCATGGCGCGCTGCTGGTCGTCCGCGAGCCCGACCACGTCGTGGTGCAGGCAAGCGTCAATGCCGCAGCGCTGCTGGGACTCGCCAGCGATCTGATCGGCTGCACGCTGGCGGAGTTGCCCGGCAATCTCGCGGCCTGCGTCGCCCCGCATCTGAACGTGCCGGTGCTGCACACCTTGCCGCTCGCGGTGCGGTGCTGGATCGGCAGCGAGCAGCGCCGGTTCGACCTGGTGCTGCACCGCCCGCCGCAGGGTGGGCTGGTGATCGAGCTGGAACCGGCGGAGGCCAGGCCGAACCGCACCCGCCAGGTGGAAGTCGCGATCAAGCGGATCCTCGCGGCCGTCACCCTGAGCGCGGTCAGCGACGAGACGGCCCGGACGGTGCGCGAGCTGACCGGCTACGACCGGGTGATGGTGTACCGGTTCGACGCCGAGGGCCACGGCGAGGTGCTCGCGGAGGAGCGGCTCGACGAACTCGAGCCCTACCTCGGCAACCGCTATCCCGCCTCCGACATCCCGCAAATCGCCCGGCGGTTGTACGAGCGCAACCGGGTGCGGGTGCTGGTCGACGTCGGCTATGCGCCGGTCCCGATCGAGCCGGCCCTGTCGCCGATCACTGGGCAGCCGCTCGACATGTCGCTCTGCCTGCTGCGGAGCATCTCGCCGATCCACATCCAGTATCTCAAGAACATGGGCGTGGCGGCGACGCTGGTGGTGTCGCTCATGGTCGGCGGGCGGCTGTGGGGGTTGATCGCCTGCCATCACGGCGCGCCGCACACCGTCCCGTTCGAGAGCCGCGCCGTCTGCGAGCTGCTGGCCGAGGCGGTCGCGACCCGCATCGCGGCGCTGGAGAGCTCGTTGCGCGGACAGGCCGAGATCGCCGTGCGCCGCCTGGAGCAGCGGCTGAGCGAAACGATCCCGCGCGAGGGCGATTGGCGCAGCGCCTTGTTCGATCACAGCCAGTCCCTGCTGGCGCCGTTGCGCGCGAGCGGGGCCGGGCTGATGTTCGAGGGCCAGGCGCTCAGCACCGGCGAGGTCCCCGGCACGCAGGAGCTCCGCGACATCGTCCTGTGGCTGGACGGCAAGCCGCGCGCGCCGGTGATCTCCACGGTCGCGTTGGGCGTCGAGCAGCCGCGGTTCGCCTCGCTCAAGGGGGTCGCGAGCGGATTGCTGGCGGTTCCGCTGTCGCCGACGCCGGGCGAGTATCTGCTGTGGTTCCGGCCGGAGCGGGTGCGCACCGTGGTGTGGGGCGGCGATCCGAACAAGGCGGTGGTGACCGGCGACACGCCCGCCGACCTCTCGCCCCGCCGCTCGTTCGCGCAATGGCGGCAGGTCGTGGACTCGACGTCGGACCCCTGGACCGAGGCCGATCTCAGCGCGGCGCGGCTGATCGGCGACACGATGCGCGACGTGGTCCTGCAGTTCCGCTCGGTCGGCATGCTGATCGCGCAGGAGCAACTGGAGCGGGTCCGCTTGCAGGTGGGCGACTCCGACCTTCCCGTGATCGTCGCCGACAAGACCAAATCAGTGCTGCTCATCAGCGAAGGCTTTCAGCGCCTGCAGCGTACCGGACCCATGCCCAGCCGGTTGGCGGGCGTGGCGGAGCTTTTCGTGGACGCGGCGGAGTTCCGGCGCGGCCTTCGTACCCTCACGGAACAGGGCAAGGGCTGGCGGGCCGAAGTGACTTTGCGGCAGGGCGGCGCCCCGCTGCTGCTGCGGGCCGACCCGGTGTTCTCGGCGCCGGGCCGCTTATCCGGCTACGTCCTGCTGTTCACCGACCTCACGCAGCAGAAGGCCGCCGAAGCCGCCCGGCATGCCTTCCAGGAACGCATCATCCGGCGCGGCCGGCTGTCTGGCGAGATCGATCCGCGCACCGAGGCCTTGTTCCAGGACCTGCTGTCCTCCGTGATCGAGAACGCGCAGCTCGCGGCGCTGGAGATCACCGACGGCGTTGACGCCGAACGCCTGCCGGAGCTGCTGGAGAGCGTCCGCGCCTCCGTCGCGCGGACCCGTCGCGCGCTCGAGCACCTGGCGTGGCACGCCGACAGCGTGTCGTCGCAAAGCTGACTTGCCTGCTCTGACTCGGAGCATTACCGGATCGGCCAGGCCCACTCGAAGCTCGTCGTGCCAGGGCTTGACCCTGGCCTCCACGGCGTTCAACCGCCCGGCATTTCCAGATCACGTCCGAAACCGCCAACGCGGCGCTACGTCTGTCGCGCCCCGTGGATGCCAGGTCAAGCCCTGGCATGACGGGCCTTTTAGCCGCTCGTGCGAGCCGGTAGCATCAACGCCGGCACGCAGGGCAGGGGACAAAGCCCGCGGGATGCGCTATCGCTCCCGGCATGTCCCGGACCGCCATCCTTTCCCGCGTCACCAGCGAAACCGACATCCAGCTCGCGCTCGAGCTCGACGGCGCTGGAGTGGCGGAGGTGGCGACGGGGGTGGGCTTCCTCGACCACATGCTGACCGCGCTCGCCCGGCACGCGCTGTTCGACCTGGATGTTCAGGCGGCCGGGGACCTGCACATCGACGACCACCACACTGTGGAGGATGTCGGCATCGTGCTGGGCCAGGCCTTCGCGCAGGCGATCGGCGACAAGCGCGGCATCCGGCGCTACGGCCACGCGCTGGTGCCGATGGACGAGGCGCTGGTGGAGGCGGCGGTGGACATCTCCGGCCGGCCGCTGCTGGTGTGGTCCGTGGGGTTCCAGGCGCCGGCGATCGGCACGATGGACACCGAGCTGTTCGAGGAGTTCTTCCGCGCCTTCGCCCATAACGCGCTGATCACGCTGCATGTCACCGCCAAGGCCGGCCGCAACGCGCACCATGTCGCCGAGGGCTGCTTCAAGGCGTTGGCCCGCGCGCTGCGCATGGCGGCGGAGCCGGACCCGCGGACGGCTGGCGTGATCCCCTCCACCAAGGGCGCGCTGTGAGGATCTACACGGTCCATACCCACGCGACCCGGCCGCCTGCATTGGCGCCCGAGGCGTTCAGCTGGGGCGCGCTGTTCTTCGGGCCGCTCTGGCTGCTGCGGCACGGCGCCTGGGTTCCCGCGGTGCTCGCGGCGGTGGCGTTCGCGCTGGCGATCACGGTCGTCCCGCCGCCCGCCCGCCCGGCCGCGACGCTGGTGTTGTTGGTGGCGCTGGGGCTGTTCGGCAACGACCTGCGCCGTTGGAGCCTGGGCCGCGCCGGCTATGCGCTCGCCCACGTGGTGGCGGCGCGGTCGCAGGAGGAGGCGGAGTTCCGCCTGCTGTCGCATGTTCCCGCCCTGCGGAGGCTGCCGGCATGATGCGCGTCGCGGTGGTGGATTACGGCAGCGGCAACCTGACCTCCGCCGCGCGCGCGTTGGCCCGCGCCGCCGACATGGCGGGGCTGGACGTGGACGTCGCGGTCACGGCGGACCCGGCGGCGGTGGCCGCGGCGGATCGGGTGGTGCTGCCGGGGCAGGGCGCCTTCGCGGACTGCGCGTCCGGGCTGGACGCGGCGCCGGGCATGCGGGACGCGATCGAGCAGTCCGCCGCGTCGGGCCGCCCGTTCCTGGGCATCTGCGTCGGCATGCAGCTGATGGCGGAGCGCGGGCTGGAGCACCGCGTCACGCCCGGGTTCGGCTGGGTGGCGGGCGATGTGGCGCCGATGGACGCGCCGGGCCTGCGCCTGCCGCAGATGGGCTGGAACGCGCTGGACTTCGCGCCCGGCTCGCATCCGCTGCTGGACGGGATCAACCCGGGCGACGACGTGTATTTCGTGCACAGCTACGCGCTGCGCGGCGCCCGCCCGGCGGAGGTGATCGCCACCGCCGAGTATGGCGGCAGCGTCCCCGCCATCGTCGCCGTGGGCAACCGCGCCGGCACCCAGTTCCATGTCGAGAAGAGCCAGCAGGCCGGGCTGCGCATCCTGGCGAACTTCCTGCGCTGGTCGCCGTGAGCGAGGCGCCGGAGATCGTCCCGCCAGCCATGGCGCCCGCCCTGTCGGTGTCGCTCGCGACGGAGCTGGCGGAGGACGATCTCCAGGCGCTGTGCGAGGCCGCCGATGCCGCGATCATCGACGGCGGCGGGTTCGGCTGGGTGAACCCGCCCGGGCGGACGGCGCTCGAAAGCTATTTTCGCGGCCTGCTGCTGGTGCCGGAGCGGCTGCTGTTCGTTGGCCGCCTGGACGGCATCATCGTGGGCAGCGCCCAACTGGTGCGCCCGCCGCGCAACAACGAGGCGCAGGGCTTCGCCGCGTCGCTGATGCACAGCTTCGTCGCGCCCTACGCCCGCGGCCATGGCCTGGCGCGGCTGCTCACCCGCCGGGTGGAGGAGGCGGCGCGCGGGCTCGGCTTCATGATGCTGAACCTGGACGTGCGGGAGACGCAGACGGCGGCGATCAAGCTGTACGAGGGCGCGGGATATCACCGCTGGGGTGAGCATCCGGCTTACGCGCGCGTTGGCGGGGTGATGATTCGCGGGCTGTTTTACTGCAAACGGCTGCGGGACGGCCGCTGACACAACTGAGAATGCGTCGCAGCTGAAGTGATAACGCGTCGCAACCGCGCCGATGCTGTGAAAGTGAATAGTCCTGCGTCGCTTCGTTGCATGCCATATTGAAGTCTCGCTTGAACTTGCCCGTTGTTTCTGTGTTTATGGTTGCAGGCGATGGCGTCGCGCTGTGCGCTGCCTGCTTCGCAAAGGATCGTTTCATGTCCATGAGCCAGTCCCAGGATGCCGCCTGCACCAAGTGCAAGTTCTTCGACGACCACAAGCCGATGGCGGTTGCCGATGACGGCCTGTGCCGCTTCAACCCCCCGGTCAGCCAGCCGAGCGCCGAGGCGCATGGCCTTTGGCCGGTCGTGTCGTCCAAGGATTGGTGCGGCCACTTCAGCGCCGACACGGTCGCGGCCGGGCACGCCGACTAGCCTCGTCCACCGAAACGGCTGACTTGGACGCCCCGCCGTCACGGCGGGGCGTTTGTCGTTCTTGGCCCGGCTTGACGCCCCATCCGCCGGGCACTACCGGCAGCGCATAGGAACGACCTCCGGAGACCGCTGATGCCCTTCGCCACCCGCGACGGGGTGCGCCTATACTGGCGCGCCGACGGCCACCCGGACCGGCCCGCGCTGCTGCTGCTGAACTCGCTCGGGTCCGATCATGCGACGTGGGACGGGGTGGTGCGCGCGTTGTCCGGCCGCTTCCGGCTGCTGCGGATGGACACGAGGGGGCACGGCGCGTCGGACGCGCCGCCGGGCGACTACAGCATAGCGGACCTGGCCGCGGACGCTTTCGCGGTGCTGGACGCGGCCGGTGCGCCGATGGCGGCCGTAGCTGGCGTGTCGCTGGGCGGCATGACCGTGATGCAGATGGCGACGACCGCGCCGGGCCGGCTGACCGGCATCGCGATCTGCAACAGCACGGCCGCCGTGCCGCCGCAGCCCTGGCTGGACCGCGCGGCGACCGCGCGTGCGCAGGGCATGGCGGCGCTGACGGAGCCGTCCATGGCGCGCTGGTTCCCGCAAGCGGTCCGCGCCGCCAACCCCGCCTCTCTGGACACCCTGCGCGCGACGTTCGAGTCGCACGATCCTCAGGGTTACGCCGGGTGTTGCATGGCGGTCTCCCGGCTCGACCTGGCGGACAAGCTGCCCGGCATCGCCTTGCCTGCGCTCGTCGTGGTCGGATCGTTGGACGAGGCGACGCCGCCGGCCAGCGGAGGCGAGCCGATCGCCGCCGC
>CAXTBW010000099.1:0-16183 GCA_964242925.1 uncultured Acetobacteraceae bacterium | reverse complement strand
GCTCCTGCATCCGGCGTGACGCCGCCGCGGGCGCCGATCGGGCCCGTCGCCAGCCCCGCCACGCCGCCGGCGCATGTCGCCAGCCACGCGCCGATGCCGTCTGCGGCCAAGCGCATGGCGGAGAACGACATCACCTCCGACCAGATGGGCGCCGGCACGGGCAAGGACTCCCGCATCACCAAGGGCGACGTGCTGGCGTTCATGAGCCGTCCTGCCCCGACGCCGGCGGCCGCCCCCGCGATCCGCGGCCCAGGCGCCGAGGCGGCCCGGGAGGAACGGGTTAAGATGACCCGGCTGCGCCGCACCATCGCCGCGCGGCTGAAGGAGGCGCAGAACACCGCCGCCATGCTGACCACCTTCAACGAGGTGGACATGTCGGCCGCGATGGCGCTGCGCACCGAGTACCGCGACGCCTTCGAGAAGAAGCACAACGGCACCCGGCTCGGCTTCATGGGCTTCTTCGTGCGCGCCTGCGTATCCGCGCTCGCCGAATTCCCCGCGGTCAACGCCGAGATCGACGGCGACGAGATCGTCTACAAGCACTACGTCCACATGGGCATCGCCGTCGGCGGCCCGAACGGCCTGGTGGTCCCCGTGGTGCGCGACGCCGACCAGATGAGCCTGGCGCAGATCGAGGCCGCCATCACGAGCTTCGGCCGCCGCGCCCGCGACGGCGCGCTCAAGCTGGACGAGCTGTCCGGCGGCAGCTTCTCGATCACCAATGGCGGGGTGTACGGCTCGCTGATGAGCACCCCGATCCTCAACCCGCCGCAATCGGCGATCCTGGGGATGCACAAGATCCAGGAGCGCCCGATGGCGATCGGCGGCAAGGTCGAGATCCGGCCGATGATGTACCTGGCGCTGAGCTACGACCACCGCGTTGTGGATGGGAAGGAGGCGGTCAGCTTCCTGGTCCGCGTCAAGGAAGGCGTGGAGGACCCGCGCCGCCTGCTGTTGGGCCTCTGACGACAAGCCCTCTCCCGCTTGCGGGAGAGGGTTGGGTGAGGGGGCGACCCGCACCATCTCACGGTCACGCATTTTCCCGCGGCCCACCCTCACCCCAACCCTCTCCCGCAGGCGGGAGAGGGGGCAGGCGGCCAGGAGTCAACATGAGCGAAACCTTCGACATCATCATCATCGGGGCCGGCCCCGGCGGGTATGTGTGCGCCCTGCGCGCCGCGCAGCTCGGGCTGAAGACCGCCTGCGTCGAGAAGCGCGCCACCCTCGGCGGCACCTGCCTCAACATCGGCTGCATCCCGTCCAAGGCGCTGCTGCAGTCCTCGGAGAACTTCGAGGAGGCATCGCACACCTTCAAGGACCACGGCGTCATGATCGAGAGCGTGAAGCTCGACCTGGCCCGCATGCAGGCGCGCAAGGGCGAGGTGGTGAGCGCCAACGTCAAGGGCGTGGAGTTCCTGTTCAAGAAGAACAAGGTCACCTGGCTCAAGGGCGAGGGCCGCATCAGCGCGCCGGGCAAGGTCTCGGTCGATGGGACCGAGTACCAGACGAAGCACATCGTCATCGCCACGGGCAGCGAGAGCATCCCGCTGCCCGGCGTCGCCGTGGACGAGAAAACCATCGTCAGCTCCACCGGCGCGCTCGAACTGGACCACGTGCCGGGCCACCTGGTGGTGATCGGCGGCGGCTATATCGGGCTGGAGCTGGGCAGCGTCTGGCGTCGCCTGGGGGCCGAGGTCACCGTGGTCGAGTACCTGGATCGCCTGGTGCCGGGCATGGACGGCGAGATCGGCAAGACGTTCGAGCGCGTGCTGGGCAAGCAGGGCATCAAGTTCAAGCTGAAGACCAAGGTGGTCGGCGCCGAGAAGACCGACTCGGGCGTCCGCCTGTCCCTGGAGCCGTCCGCCGGCGGCGAGGCGCAGTCGCTCGACGCGGACATCGTGCTGGTCGCGATCGGCCGCCGGCCGTACTACGAGGGGCTGGGCCTGGAGGAGGCCGGGGTCGCGCTGGACGATCGCAAGCGGGTGGTGATCGACGCGCACTACGCGACCAACGTGCCCGGCATCTACGCGATCGGCGACATCGTCACCGGCCCGATGCTGGCCCACAAAGCGGAGGAGGAGGGCGTGGCCCTGGCCGAGACGCTGGCCGGCCAGGCCGGGCACGTCAACTACGCGGTCATCCCCGGCGTGGTCTACACGTGGCCCGAGGTGGCCTCGATCGGCGCGACGGAGGAGATGCTCAAGGCCGAGGGCCGCGCCTACAACGTCGGCAAGTTCCCCTTCACCGCCAATGGCCGGGCCCGCGCCATGGGCAGCACGGACGGTTTCGTGAAGATCCTCGCCGACAAGGCGACCGACGAGATATTGGGCGCGCATATTATCGGCCCGGACGCCGGCACCCTGATCGCCGAGATCGCCACCGCGATGGAGTTCGGCGCCAGCAGCGAAGACGTCGCCCGCACCTGCCATGCCCACCCCAGCCTGAACGAGGCGGTGAAGGAAGCCGCGATGGCGGTCGAGGGGCGCGCGCTGCACATCTAACACCACCGTCGTCGCGGACCGCCGGTTGGCGGCGCGGCGATCCAGGGCGGAGGGTGCGGCGCTTGCGGCTGGATTGCCGTCGCAAGCGCTCCTCCTCGCAATGACGGTTTCGGCCGCTGACGCAAGTCGCGCTATTGCCGCCGAATTACCTTTCGTCTGTCATCGTAGCGGTCGCATAGTCATCACAGAAACGTGAGGGCCGCATGGCAGAGAGAGTCAAGGCTGGTTACCTGTTGCAGACCGAGGCGAACCGGGTCGGCGTTCGGCCCGGTCCCAACGTCGTCTATCTCCGTCTGATGCGGGAGTTCGCGGTGGAGCCGCAATCGAGCTGCATGTTCACCGAGATGACGCCGGGAAACGTGCTGCGGCTGATCGACGACCTGCAGTCGGCGGTGCGCATCGCGCTGGCGCACGCCTGAGGCTCACCAGTCCCGCACCGTCCGCCGCTTGATGTAGCCCAACAACCGAGTGACTCGCAGCACCCGCATCTTGCGCCGCCATTGGGCGCGGGTGAACGACCGGATCGGCCCATCGGCGTAGCGCCAGTAGGCCAGATGCGCCGGGTCCGGCTGGTAGCCGATGATGGCGTCGCGGATGTAGTTGCGGGCCCAGGGTTTGTCGAAAACCATCGCGTGCGACATGATTTCCGCGGACGGGAACGCGTCCATCGCTTCGACGCCCAGCACGCCGAAGGGCGTGTCCGTGGCCTGCACGGCGGCGTTCATCAGGTCCTGGTCCATTTTTGCGAATTCGGGCAGTCCGGTCCGGTTGATCATGCGGCTCATGTCCGCGCCGCCGGCCGCGTAGGTGTCCAACAGGCGGACCCAGGCGCGCAGGAAGTCCATCGCACCGCCCGGCACGCCGACGCAGCCGCCGTTGAAATAGCCGGTGATGTCGCGCTGGCCCAGCCCGGCGAGCTCGGCCAGCGCGCGCCAGGCGCGGCGGAACACGTGGCTTGGCGGCATGAACGTCTCCGCCATGTCCAGCACCAGCACCAGCCCGCCCTCGGCCCAACGGGCGAAGCTGGCCCAGTCGGTCTTCACGACGACGTCGACGTCGAAATACCAGATGCTTGCCGGCTGCGTTTCCGCGGCGATTTGCAGCATGAACTGCGGCTTTTGATTGCTCAGGTGCCAGTCGTTGTCGATCTCGACGAAGCGGATGTCCACGCCGGGCGCCAGCGTTAGCGCCGCGCCGGGCGCGGGCTGCACCGGTCCCTGCCAAATCGGCAGCGCGCCGCGGTAGCCGACCACCATGTGCCCGGTAAAGCCGTTGCGCGCCAACGAGTTGGCAAGCGCCGCCGCACCGTGAAAGTAGCCGCCCTCGGCCAGCATGCAGACGACGTGCGGCCCGGCGGTCATGCTTCCCCGTCTCGTTCGAACCAGCCGGACGCTCCCGGTGGATGGCGCCGGCCTGCACTTCATATACAATGTTAAGGTGATCGCACAGCATCCTCCCGCACCGATCCCCCCTGGGGGACCGCGCCCCCGGGTGCTGATGATCGCGGATTCCTGCAACCCGGAATGGGAGAGCATCCCGCTTGTGGGCTGGTCGCACTACCATGCCTTGACCGCGCTGGCCGACATTCACCTGGTCACCCGCAACTGGAACCGTCCCGCATTGAACCGCGCCGGGCTGGTGGAGGGTAGGGACTACGACACCATCGACACCGACGCCCTGTTCAACCCGATGCAGGACCTGGTCCGCCGGATCAGCGGGCCCAACAAGGGCTTCGCCATGCTGACGGGGCTGTCGGTTCCGTCGTATATCCTGTTCGAGCTGCTGCTGTGGCGCCGGTTCCGCCGCAGGCTCAAGGCCGGCGCCTACGACCTGGTGCACCGTCTCACCCCGCTCAGCCCGGCCCTGCCAAGCTCCATCGCCGGACGCTGCCGCCGGCTGGGGGTGCCCTTCGTGCTCGGCCCGTTGAACGGCGGCCTGCCCTGGCCACGCCAGTTTCCGGAATTGCAGCGGCAGGAGGGCGAGTGGCTGTCCCGCCTGCGCGCGGCGCATCGGCTGGCGCCGGGCTACCGCTCGACCCGCCGGTCCGCGGCGGCGATCATGGTGGGCGGGGCAAGCGCGCTAGCCGACCTGCCCACGCGGTGGCGCCCTCGCGCAGTCTACGTGCCCGAGAACGGCATCGATCCGGCGCGCTTCCCTCGTCCTGCACCCCGCACCCCCGACAGCTATCGCGGCCGCGTGCTGCGCGCCGTCTTCCTCGGCCGACTGGTGCCGTACAAGGGCGCCGACATGGTGATCGAGGCTGCAACGCCATTGCTGCAGGCCGGCTCGCTGGTCTTGGACGTGATCGGCGAGGGCCCGGAGATGATGCGCCTGGTGACCATGGCGGCCAGCGCCGGGGTGAGCCACGCGGTCGCCTTCGCCGGCAAGGTTCCGCACGGCGAGTTGGCGGCCCGGCTGCAGCGGGCGGACCTGCTGACCTTCCCCTCGGTGCACGAGTTCGGCGGCGCTGTGGTGCTGGAGGGCATGGCCGCGGGCATCGTGCCCGTCGTGGTCGATTACGGCGGCCCGGCGGAGCTGGTCAGTTCCGCGAGCGGCGTGCTGATCCCTCTCGCCGACCGCGCCGCGATCGTGGCCAGCCTGCGCGCGGCGCTGGAGGCGTTGGCGGCGGACCCGGGGCAACTCGCGGCGATGTCGCGCCGCGCCGTGGAGCGCGCGTTCGGGCTGTTCACCTGGCCGGCGAAGGCGCGCCAGACCGCGGAGGTCTACCGCTGGGTGCTGGGCCAGCGCGCCGACAAGCCAGGCGCTGCGCTGCCGTTTCCCGACCCTTGATGCGCTTCATCGTCTCGCTGGCCGAGCAGGGGTTCGGATCGATCCTGACCTTCGCGATTAATCTCTGGCTCATCCGCAACGGCGCCGCCGAGTCCTATGGCGTGTACGTGTTCTGGCTGTCGGTCGCCTGGGTGCTGGGCACGGCGCAGGGCACGCTGGTCATCGCGCACCTGTTCTCGCTGCCCTCCGCCCACGATCACGCGGCGGCGCGGCGGGACCCGGAGCGCCTGTTCCTGACTGTCGCGATCGCCCTGCTGAGCGTGGCCGCACTGGGCGCCCTGGCCGGCAACGCGGTGCTGGACGCGGCCGCGTCGCCGCTGCGGGCCTGGGCGGCGACGCTGTTCATCCCGGCCTTCCTGCTGTTCCAGTACGTGCGGGCGTTCGCCTTCTCGCGCCAGCAACCGGTGCTGGCGGCAGGCCTGACGGGCGGCATCCTGGCCAGCGCCGCGTTGTTCCTGGGAACGGATTTCCTGCTCGGGCACGCGCCGGACGCAGGCCGGGTGCTGCTGTTGACCGGGCTGGCCTATGGGCTGTGCTCGCTGGGAGTGCTGTTGGCG
The DNA here is from genome assembly GCA_964242925.1 of uncultured Acetobacteraceae bacterium. Taxonomy (GTDB): domain Bacteria; phylum Pseudomonadota; class Alphaproteobacteria; order Acetobacterales; family Acetobacteraceae; genus LMUY01. The sequence goes on along the minus strand of CAXTBW010000099.1, from coordinate 10,335 downwards.
CTGCTGCGCGGGGCGGGTCCGCTGCTGCGCGCGCGGGACATCCGGCGCCATGCCCATCTGCTGCGCGGCTCGGGCTGGCTGATGCTGGGCGCTGGGTCGGGTGAGGTGACCAGCCGGCTCTACAGCTTTGCCGTGGTCGGCCAGTTCGGTCCCGGCGCGCTGGCGGCGCTGTCGGCGGTGCAGGTGGTGATCCGCCCGGCGTGGATGCTGTCCTCGGCCTGGGCGTCGATCGGCTTCCCGCAGATGTCGGCGCGCAGGGGGGCTGGCGACCTGCCTGGCGTGGTGCGGACGATGCTCGCGGGCGCCGCCGTGACCACCGCCGGCAGCGCCGCCTGGGCCGCAATGGTCATCGCGGGCTGGCCCTGGATCTCCGGCGCGCTGTATCACGGTCGCTACGGGCAGATCGGCCCGCTGGCGTACTTGTGGGGCGCCAACGTGATGCTCGGCAGCGTGGCGCTGGCGCTCAACACGGCGATGCTGGCGATGGGCGAATACCGCCGGCTGGCGCTGCTGGACCTGGCGGGCGCGCTGGTGACGATCGGCGCGGTGGCGGCGGTGCTGAGCCGCTTCGACTACCCCTGGGTGGTGGTGGCGACCATGCTGGGCCAGGCGACCCAGATCATCCTGATGTCCGCGGCGCTTCGACGTCAGTTCGCTGGCGGCGCCATCAGCCCGCCAATCTCGACCGCTTTGAGGTAGCCCGGCTGAGCCTTCAGGCGCGCAAGATAGTCGACGATCGGCGTGTGCTCCGCCAGTAGTCCCGCGCGATACGCCATCTCAAGCGTGTAGGACATCTGGATGTCCGCGAGCATGAGCGCGTCGCCCATGAGGAACGGCGTGTTCTCCACCGATTTTGCGATGTGGCCCAGGGTCTTGCGGAGCGGTGCGGCGAAGAAGGCGTTCATCTTGTCGGGCAGGCCTCCGGTCTTCTTGGCGATGACCATCGTCATGATCGGGAAGGCGGCGGTGCTTTCGACGTATTGCAGCCATTCCTCGTGCACCGCATGCGCTTCCGTATCGATTGGCGGAGCGAGGCGACCGCCGCCATATTTGCTGTTGATGTAGTTGAGGATCACGGACGACTCGCCCAGAATAAGCGGTCCATCCTGTATGGCTGGCGACTTTCCGAGTGGATGAACGTCGGTGAGCGCTGGCGGCGCCCTGAACTCGGGTGTCCGATCGTAGCGCACGAGCTGATAGGGAACGTCGAGGTCCTCGAGCGCCCAGATGATCCGGGTCGAACGCGAATAGGCGAGGTGATGGAGGACGATCATTGAACTGCTCCCTTACAGCTGTCCGGTGCGGGTTGCGCCGCTGACACGCCGTTGCCCAGACCGCCATGCCAGGGCTCGACCCTGGTATCCACGGTCCCAGCTACGCTGGCGCATCCAGCTGGCATTTTGAAGCAGTCCCATCATTGCGACAAAGCGATGCAGCGACGAACACCGTACGCGTCACCCTGGATCGCCGCGCCGCTAAATGGCGGCTCGCGATGACGGGCGGTTGTCTCGGCCCTTGGTGCTGCGCTGGCCATCCAGTATGCCGCCTCGCTCTGCTCGACGCGGACGCCGATTAGCCGAGCGCCGCGACGAATGCCCGCACCGCCGCGGCTGGCCCCGCCTCATGGCGCCACACGGCGGCGGAGACGGCCACGAAGTCGGCGCCGGCGTCGGCCAGCTCGCGGCAGTTCTCGGGCGTGATGCCGCCGATCGCGACGCAGGGCAGCTCCATAAGGTCGGACCACCAGCGCAGGAGGTTGGGGTCGGCCATCGCCGGCGGCGCCTTGGTGGCGGAGGGGTGGAACGCACCGAACGCCACGTAGTCCGCGCCCTGCTCGCCGGCCAGCATGGCGAGGTCGCGGCTGGCGTGGCAGGTGACGCCTAGGGTCAGCGCGCCGAGCAGCTTGCGGGCTTGCGGCGCCGGCATGTCGTCCTGGCCGACATGGGCGCCGTCGCAGCCGGTGGCGGCGGCCAGGTCCGGCCGGTCGTTCAGCAGGAACGCCACGTCGCGCGACTGCGCCACCGGACGCAGCGTGTCGATCGCCCGGCGCACATCGTCCTCGGCCGCATCTTTCAGCCGCAGCTGCACCGCGGCCACCTCGCCCGCGTCCAGCGCGGCGGCCAGCGTGTCGCGGAAGGCGGCCGCGTCCAGCGCGGGCGGGGTCACGAGATAAAGGCGGCAGCCCTCTTGCGTCGGCATGGCGCGGCCTTAGCCGAGCGGTCCGTCAGCGTCCAGCCAAGCCGTGATCCGCCGTGCCGCGCCCGGGTCCGCCAAGTCGAGCGCCACCGGCCGCTCGGCCAGCAGCGCCGCCCCCACCACGGCCGCGCGGGCGGCGACGAGCGGCCAGGCCGGAACCGCCGGGTCGAGCACCAGCAGGCGGCAGCCGACGCGCAGCGACTCCATGGCGCGGCCAGGCGCGTCGCCGCAGTCGAGGACGTCCGGGTTGTCGCCCGCGCCCAGCGCCATCAGCGCCCGCCACCAGCCGCAGCCGGCGTAGATCGCCGCGGCGGCGCCCGAAAGCAGCGTCACCGGCCGGCCCGGCGCGGTCGCGACGCGCAGGTCCGCCAAGCCGTGCACCACGATTGCGGGCGGAAGGGCGGCTCGCTCCATGCTTGACGTTCAAGCGGTCCGGCGCTTCATGGTCAAACATTAGGCGTGCGCGATGATGGCCGAGGGCAACATGGTGGATGAGGATGTCGACCCGGTGGACGCGCTGACGCGGCTCGAGGCGGCGCTGGACCGCATCGCGGAAGGAGCTCGGCCCCCGAGCCCGCAGGCGGCCGAGCCGGCCAGCGCCGAGGTGGCCGAACGCCTGGACGCGCTGATCGCCCAGTTGCGCGACGCGTTGGCCATTGAAGCCCCGGCGACCGAAGCCCCGGCGACCGAAGCCCTGGCTGTCGGAGCCCTGGCTGTCGGAGCCCCGGCTACCGAAGCATCGGCTTCCGAAGTTATGGCAACCGAAGGATAGCGCGATGGCGCAGCTGACTGTCCGTATCAACGGATACTCCTACACCGTCGCCTGCGAGGACGGGCAGGAGACCCACCTGCAGGACATGGCCCGCCAGGTCGAGGCGCGGATCGAGAGCATCAAGGCGCTCGGCAGCCCAAGCGGGGAAGGCCGGCTGCTGGTGCTGGCTGCGCTGTTGATGGCCGACGAGCTGCACGACACCGCCATCGAGCTCCGCGCCTTGCGCGGGCAGGCCGCCGCGGCGCCGTCCTCGTCCGACAACCCGCAATCCATCGAGCCTCAGGCTGATGACGGGGCTGCGGCAAAGCAGGCTCGTCGTATCGCACGGCTGGCGCGCAAGGCGGAAAACATTGCAGCCAGCCTCGATCAGCCCTAGATACGAATGGCGGGGCTGCTGGGTTCGTCAGGTCGATCATCCCTCGGGCCGATAAGCATTCTCCTCGGGGACTGGCGCTGTCGTGATCCTGGTCACGGTATCTGGTTCCCACCTGCACAAGCAGGCTCGGGAGGATGACAATACCAACGGCTTTGGCGGCTCCGCACTCTTCCGATCTCGATGACTTCAAGCGGGCGGCGCGCAAGGCGGCGCTACGGCGGCGTGCGGGTTGCGACCCGGCGCTTGGCCAACAGCTAGGACGCAAGCTCCTCGAGGCTGGTCTCATACCGTCGGGCGCTGTGGTCGCCGGTTTCTGGCCGCTGCCAGGCGAGATCGACATGCGGCCGCTGCTGCACACCCTTCACGAGTCTGGTCACGCCGTGCTCCTGCCGCGCACCCCGCCGCGCGGGCAGGCGTTGTCGTTCCACCGCTGGATGCCGGGCGAGCCGCTGCTGCCGGGCGCGTTCGGCACCGCGCACCCGGGCGGGCCGCCGCTCGCGCCCCGCATCGTGTTGGCGCCGCTGCTGGCGTTCGATCGCACTGGCGGGAGGCTCGGCTATGGCGGCGGCTATTACGACCGCACGCTTGCCGCGCTGCCGGGCGTGGTCGCGATCGGTTGCGCGTTCGCCATCCAAGAGGTCGATCGCGTTCCCGCCGGCCCGCACGATATGAAGCTTCAGGCCATCGCCACGGAGCGTGGCGTGATCCATTCCGGCTAGGAGCCTCATGCGCATCCTTTTCCTTGGCGACACGGTCGGGCGCAGCGGGCGGGAGGGCGCCGCTGCGGCGCTCCCCGGCCTGCGGCAGCGCCTGGGCATCGACCTGGCGGTGGTCAATGCCGAGAACGCCAGCCACGGCTTTGGCCTGGCGCCCGACATGGCGGCAGTGTTGTTCGCCGCCGGGGCAGATGTCATCACGCTCGGCAACCACGCCTGGGACCGCAAGGAGATCATCCCCTACATCGCGCAGCAGCCCCGCCTGCTGCGCCCGCTGAACTTCCCGCCCGGCACGCCCGGCGCCGGCTCGGTCGTGGTGGACGTGCCGGGCGGCCGCCGGGCGCTGGTGATGAACGCCATGGGCCGCCTGTTCATGGACCCGCTGGACTGCCCATTCCGCGGCACGACGGAAATCCTCGCGCGCTATCGCCTGGGCGGCACGATCCACGCGGCGATGGTGGATTTCCATGCCGAAGCGACCAGCGAGAAGCTGTCGTTCGCGCACTACTTCGACGGCCAGCTTTCCCTGGTGGTGGGCACGCACACCCATGTGCCGACGTCGGACCACCAGGTGCTGACGCGCGGAACCGCGTTCCAGTCGGATGCCGGCATGTGCGGTGATTACGACAGCGTGATCGGCATGGCCAAGGAGGGAGCCGCGGCCCGGTTCGTGCGTAAGCTGCCTGGCGAGCGGTTGGCGCCTGCCGAGGGGGCGGCCACGGTGTGCGGACTGTTCGTCGAGACGAATGACGCGACGGGTTTGGCGATCCGCGCGGAACCCATTCGCCTCGGTGGCCGTCTATCGCAAGCGATGCCGAGTTGAGGGAGTTGCAGACCATGAACCCAGCGATGCAGGCCCTGTTGTCTGGCGGCCTGAGCTTCGGCGCCGTGCTGCTGATCGCCATCAGCGAGCTGCGCGCGCTGCGTAAATATCGCGGCCGCGACGATGACGGCCCGCGCCGCGCGCCCGCGCCGCCGCCCAAGCCGTCGCCAGGCGGCGCCCGCGCGCTGCCCGCGTGCCTGGTGCCGAATGCCAATTGGCGCGCGCCGGGCCCTTCCACCTCGCCGACGCGCGTTCGCGAGCTGGCGTGATCCGCATCGCGCTGGCCGTCGGGCTGGCGCTGCTCTCGTCGTGCGGCCCTTTCCCGCCAGCACGGCCGGCATCCTCCGGCGTAACGTCGGTGGATGGCGGCGGGGAGGCGGCGCTCGGCAATACGCCGCGTGGAATGACGAACTTCCCCTACCGTAGCCACTGAACCGTTTGGCGCGACGCGGCGGGGGCTGGTAGGACAGCCACCCGCAACACAGCAGCCGAGACACCAGGCCCATGGCCGGCCATTCCCACTCCAAGAACATCATGCATCGCAAGGGCGCGCAGGACGCCCGCAAGGCGCGCCAGTTCGCCAAGGTGATCCGCGAGATCACCGTGTCCGCCAAGCAGGGCCTGCCCGACCCGGCGGCCAACCCGCGCCTGCGCGCCGCCGTCGCCGCCGCGCGGGTGATGAACATGCCCAAGGATACGATCGACCGCGCCGTGAAGAAGGCGTCCGAGTCGGGCGTCGGCGCGGATTACGTCGAGGTGCGCTACGAGGGCTATGGCCCGGCGGGCGTCGCCATCATCGTCGAGGCGCTGACCGACAACCGCAACCGCACCGCGTCCGACCTGCGCTCCGCCTTCAACAAGAACGGCGGCGCGATGGGGGAGAGCAACACCGTCGCCTTCCAGTTCACCCGCGTCGGCGCGATCCGCTACCCCGCTTCGGCCGCTACCGTCGACGCCATGCTGGAAGGCGCCATCGAGGCCGGGGCCGACGACGTGGAAAGCGGCGAGGACGGTCACGAGGTGACGTGCGCGACCGAAGCGCTGTTCGCCGTGCGGGATGCGCTGGAGGCGCGGTTCGGCCCCCCAGCGGAGGCGAGGTTCGACTGGCGTCCTAATGTCGGGGTCGCGGTGGACGATCTCGACCGCGCGACGGCGCTGCTCAAGCTGCTCGACGCGCTGGAGGACAATGACGACGTCCAGACGGTCTACAGCAACGCCGACATCCCGGACGCCGTGATGGAGCGTCTAGCCGCCTGATGATCCGCCTGATGGGCATCGATCCGGGGTTGCGATTCACCGGCTGGGGGGTGATCGCGGTCGATGGCAACCGGCTGGTCCACGTGGCGGACGGCGTGATCGCGACCGACAGCGACGCCAGCGTGCCGTCGCGGCTCAAGGCGTTGCACGACGGGCTGACTGCCTTGTTCGCGCTGCACCGCCCGCACGAAGCCGCCGTGGAGGAGACCTACGTCAACCGCAACGGCGCCGCGACGCTGAAGCTGGGTTACGCCCGCGGCGTGGCGCTGCTGGCGCCGGCGTTGGTGGGGATCCCCGTGCTGGAATACGGCGCGATGCTGGTGAAGCAGTCGGTCGTGGGCACGGGCGCGGCCAGCAAGGACCAGGTGCTGCTGATGGTCCGCCGCCTGCTCCCGGGCGCCACTTTAAAGCGGGCGGACGCGTCGGACGCGCTGGCGGTGGCGATCTGCCACGCCCACCACCGGGCGACCCGGCTGCGGGTGAGCGCCGGGCAGGTGATGGCGTGATCGCCCAGCTCACCGGTTCGCTGGCCGCCATGGAGGACGGGCGTTGCGTGATCGACGTGAGCGGCGTCGGCTACCTGGTGCATGCCTCCACCCGCACCCTGTCCGCCCTGCCCACGCCGCCGTCGATCGCCCGCGTGCTGGTCGAGACGCAGGTGCGGGAGGACGCGATCACCCTGTACGGGTTCGCCGACGCCGCCGAGCGCGACTGGTTCCGCCTGCTCACCACGGTGCAGGGCGTGGGGGCGAAGGTGGCGCTGGGCGTATTGTCCGCGCTGTCCCCGCGCGACCTGGTGGCCGCCATCGCCGCCGGCGACCGCGCCAGCCTGACCCGGGCGCCCGGCGTCGGCGCCAAGCTGGCCGCGCGCCTGTTGTCCGAACTGGCCGCCAAGGCTGGGGCGATGCCGTCCGGGACCAGCCTGCCCGGCGTTGTCGCGCCCGTCGGCGTAGAGGCGGACGCGCTGTCGGCGTTGGGCAATCTCGGCTATCGCCGGATCGAGGCGCACCCGGTGGTGACGCGGGTGCGCGAACGCCTGGGCGAGGACGCGCGGCTGGACGCGGTGATCCGCGACAGCCTGAAGGAACTGGCCCGATGAGGCAGACCTTCCTTCTCCCTCTCCCGCCTGCGGGAGAGGGGCGGGGTGAGGGGGCTTCCCACCCAAGATGACCGACTCCCCGCTAACCCCCACCCGGACGCCGGAGGACGCCGGCGAGGCCTCTCTCCGGCCGCAGGTTCTCGCCGAGTTCATCGGGCAGAAAGCCAGCCGCGAGAACCTGCGTGTCTTTATCCATGCGGCAAAAGGCCGGGCGGAGGCGATGGACCACGTGCTGCTTCACGGCCCGCCGGGCCTCGGCAAGACCACGCTGGCGCAGATCGTGGCGCGCGAGTTGGGCGTCGGCTTCCGCGCCACCTCCGGCCCGGTGATCCAGCGCGCCGGCGACCTGGCCGCCATCCTGACCAACCTGCAGCCGCGCGACGTGCTGTTCATCGACGAGATCCACCGCCTGCAGCCCGCCATCGAGGAGGTGCTGTATCCGGCGATGGAGGATTTCCAGCTCGACCTGATCATCGGCGAGGGGCCGGCGGCGCGCTCGGTGCGGATCGACCTGTCGCCGTTCACGCTGGTCGGCGCAACGACGCGGGCTGGCCTGCTCGCCACGCCGTTGCGCGACCGCTTCGGCATTCCGCTGCGGCTGGTGCTGTACACCGTGGCGGAGCTGGAGCTGATCGTAACGCGCGGCGCCCAGAAGCTCGGCCTGGCGCTGACCAAGGCGGGCGCCGTGGAGATCGCCCGGCGTTCCCGCGGGACGCCGCGCATCGCCGGTCGGCTGCTGCGCCGGGTGCGCGACTTCGCCGCGGTGGCGCGGGAGGCGGGCGACGGGAGCCCGGTGGACCGCGCCGAGGCGGACGCGTCGCTGACCCGGCTGGAGGTGGATGGGCTGGGGCTGGACGCGATGGACCGCCGTTACCTGCGCCGCATCGCCGAGCACCATAATGGCGGGCCCGTCGGCGTCGAGACGCTGGCCGCCGCGCTGAACGAGGCGCGCGACACGATCGAGGACGTCATCGAGCCGTTCCTCATCCAGGAAGGCCTCGTCCTGCGCACCAGTCGCGGCCGCATGTTGGGCGAGCCAGGCTGGCGGCACCTGGGCCTGAAAGCGCCCGCCGCCCCAGCGCCGCTGTTCGACCTATTGGCGCCTGATCCATGACGCCGCACCGGGTCGACTTCCGCATCTATTACGAGGACACCGACGCCGCGGGCATGGTCTACCACGCCCGCTACCTCGCCTTCGCCGAACGCGCGCGCGCGGAGCAACTCCGCGCGCTCGGCGTGCCGCACGACGAACTGGTTCGCGACGAGGGGCTGATCTTCGTGGTGCGGCGCGTCAAAATAGACTATCTGCGCCCCGCGCGGCTCGACGAGGTGTTGACGGTCGCCACCGAGTTGCTGGAACTCGGCGCGGCCATGGCCGTGCTGCGGCAAGGCTTTGCGGTCGGGGACCGGGCGGTGGCGTCGATGGATGTGCAGCTGGCCTGCGTGCGGGGGGCGGATGGCCGCCCCCGGCGGATACCGTCCCGCTGGCGCGGGGCCTTCGAGGAGTTTCGGCGTGGGTGATGCGACGACGACGGCGCCCGGCTTATGAATGATGCGGGGGCTGCGCCACCCGGTGGCGACCTGTCGATTTTGACGCTGTTTCTACAGGCCGACATCGTCGTCAAGCTCGTGATGTTGCTGCTGTTGCTGGCCAGCGTATGGGTGTGGGCGATCGTGTTCGAGAAGGTCACCAGCCTGCGCCGGGCCAATCGCCAGGCGGACGCGTTCGAGGACCGGTTCTGGTCCGGCGGCAGCCTGGACGAGCTGTACGACGCCGAGGGCGCCAAGCCGGTCCACCCCGTAGCAGCCGTGTTCGGCGCCGCGATGGGCGAGTGGCGCCGATCCGCCCGGGTCGCCGGCGCCGACATGGCGCGCGGCGGCGTGCGGGACCGGGTGGACCGCGCCATGACCGTGACGGTCGGCCGCGAGATGGAGCGGATGGAGCGCTGGATGGTGTTCCTGGCCTCCGTCGGCTCCACGGCGCCGTTCATCGGGCTGTTCGGCACGGTGTGGGGTATCATGCACTCGTTCGCCGCCATCGCCGCCAGTCGCAACACCAGCCTCGCCGTAGTGGCGCCGGGCATCGCGGAGGCGCTGTTCGCCACCGCCATCGGCCTGGTGGCGGCAATCCCGGCGGTGCTGGCCTACAACAAGCTCAGCACCGACCTGTCGCGCTTCGCGGCGCGGCTGGAGGGATTCGGCACCGAGTTCGGCGCCATCCTGTCCCGACAGTCCGAGGAGCGCGCCTGAGCCATGGGCGGTAAGGGAGAGGTCTAAGCCATGGCGTTCAACCTCGGCGCCACGCGCGGCAAGGCGCGCTATCGCCCGCTGGCGGAGATCAACGTCACGCCGCTGGTGGACGTGATGCTGGTTCTGCTGGTGATCTTCATGATCACCGCGCCATTGATGGCGTCCAGCGTGAACGTGGATCTGCCCAAGGCGAACGCCACCGCGCTGCAGCCGGAGAAAGACCCGATCACCGTTGCCGTCGCCGCCGACAGCAAGGTCTACCTTGGCAGCGACGGCATGGAGCTTGGCGACCTGGTGGCCCGGCTGCAGGCGCTGGCGCAGTCCGACCCGGACCGCCGCATCTACGTGCGCGGCGACAAGTCGGTGGCGTATGGCCGCATGATCGAGGTGATGGGCACCATCAAGCAGGGCGGCTTCACCAAGGTGGCGCTGCTTGTGGAGCAGACTGAGGGCGCGCCCGGCAGCACCACGACCGGCGTGGCGGCGCCGTCGGTGCGGCCGACCCCGCCGCCATTCGCGCCGCCACCGCGGCGCCGCTGATCGCCCGCTCGCATGGCCATGAAGGACCCGTTGGGCAGGGGGGCTGCGGCATCGACCGGCTTCCACGTGCTCGTCCTGGCGGCGCTGATCTGGCTCGCCGGGCACCGCACGGTCGAGAAGATGCCCGAGTTCTCGAGCTTCGAAGTGGACGTGGAAGGCCCGCAGCAGGAGGCGCGGCACTCCAACGTGTCGGCCCCGGTGCCCGCCTCCACCATCGCGCCGACGCCGTCGCCGGCGCCCCCTACGCCGCAACCGCCCAAGCCGCAGCCGCCGCAGGACGCAGTGCCGCCGCCCCCGCCGCCGCCC
>CAXTBW010000098.1:0-16604 GCA_964242925.1 uncultured Acetobacteraceae bacterium | reverse complement strand
TCGCGCTCGACGAGGCCGGCGCGCCGCAGCCGCAGATGCTGGCCGGCCACACGGTCGACGCGGACGGCCTGCTGTGGACGCTGACCCTGCGCGACGGGCTGCGCTTCCACGACGGCTCGCCTGTGCTGGCGCGCGACGCCGTGGCAAGCATCCGGCGCTGGGGCACGACCGACGCCTTCGGCCAGGCGCTGCTGGCCGCCACCGACGAGCTGTCCGCGCCCGACGACAAGACAGTCCGGTTCCGTCTGAAACACCGCTTCGACCTGTTGCCAGCGGCGCTCGCGCACCCAACCAACATCATGGCCGCGATCATGCCCGCGCGCCTTGCCGCCACCCCTGCAACCACCCGCCTGACCGAGATCGTCGGCAGCGGCCCGTTCCGCTACGTCGCCGACGAACGCGTGCCCGGCTCGCGCAACATCTACGCGCGGTTCGAGAGCTACACGCCGCGGCCGCAAGGCGCGCCCAGCTTCTGCGCCGGGCCGCGCGTGGCGCATTTCGACCGGGTGGAGTGGCTGACCACCCCGGACCCGGCCACCCAGGCGCAGGCGCTGCGCTCCGGCGAGGTCGATTGGGTCGAGCAGCCGCAGATGGACCTCGTGCCAAGCCTGCGCGCCGCCCGCGGCATCACCGTCGCGGTGGCGGAGACCAAGGGCCTGCTCGGCTTCCTGCGGTTCAACCAGTTGTTCCCGCCGTTCGACAACCCGGGCATCCGGCGCGCGGCCCTCAAGGCGGTGGACCAGACCGCGTTCATGCAGGCCGTGGTCGGCGATGATGCGACCTTCGACCAGTCTGGCGTGTTCGGCGCCCACTCGCCGCTGTCGAACGATGCTGGCATGGCGCCTGCGGGACCGCGCGACGTCGAGGCGATACGGCGCGAACTGAAGGCGGCCGGCTATCAGGGCGAGCGGGTCGTCTACCTGGCCGTCAGCGACGTGCCGCGCATCAACGCCATCGCCGAGGTCGGCGCCGACATGCTGCGCAAGATCGGCATGAACGTGGACGAGGTGTCGACCGATTGGGGCACCGTGGTGCAGCGCTCGGTCAGCCGTCAGCCGCTCGACAAGGGCGGCTGGAGCATGTTCGCCTCGTTCACCGGCGGCTACGACGCGGCCACGCCGGCCAGCAACAACTTGCTGCGCGGCAATGGGCAAGGCGCCTACAACGGCTGGCCGACTGCGCCGAAGCTGGAGGAATTGCGCGACCAGTGGCTGGTCGCCGACGCTGGCAGCCAGGCGGCGCTGGCGCAGGCGATCCAGCTGCAGGCGTGGGAGGACGTGCCGTTCCTGCCGCTCGGCTCCTACGACCAGCCGACCGCCTACCGATCCGATCTGGTGGATATGCTGAAGGGGCTGATCCTGTTCACCAACGTCCGGCGGGCCTAACCTTCTCCCCCTTCTTCTGGGAGAGGGTCGGGGTGACAGGTCTCGCCCCCCGGCGCAGCGCCCCTGACCCGAACCTCTCCCAGAGCGAGAGGGCTTTTTACGGCAGTCTGCTGTTCTTTCCGCCGCCGCAGGTTCGTTCGCAATGCGGCCGCTTCCCGTTCGCGCCGGGCCGCCAGATCGGCCGCCGCGCGTTCGGTCAGCCGGGGCGCGTCCGTCAACGGGGCAGCTCCCGCAGCACCGCGTCACGGGCAGCCTCGGGCGCCGCAGTGATGGCCTTCGCCATCGCCCGCATCTGCCGCCGAGCCTCATACAACTGGTCCAGCAGCGACAGCACGGTTGGCAGCGCTTCCTCGTCCAGGCTCAGCTCGTCCCGCAACTCGACGATCAGCCGCACGCGGGCGACGTCGACCTCGCGGAACACCCACGCGCCGGGCTTGCCGTCCGGCCGCACCCAGGCCAGCGCCACCCAGCGCTCCACATCCGCCAAACGAAGACCGCGAACCTGATGGGGCAGCATGTCGAGCGTGATCATGGGATGTCGCGCCTCGGGTCCACCTCGCTTGCCGGCTCCCATTCCCGCAGGAACGCCGCCAGGGCATCGTCGGCGTCGGGCAGGACCACCTTGAGGCTGACCAGCTGGTCGCCCGCCGGCCGGCCGCCATGGGCGGGCACGCCACGGCCGCGCAACCGCAGCACCGCGCCCGTGTCGGACCGCGGCGGCACCGTCATCGCGACGGCGCCTGTCACCGTCGGCACCGTCACGCGGCCGCCCAGCACCGCTTCCTTCAGGGTCACCGGCAAGTCCAGCAGCACGTCGTCGCCCTCGCGACGGAAGGAGCGGTGCGGCGCCACGTGCACCGTGATCAGCGCGTCGCCTGCCGACCCGCCGAGGACGCCCTCGCCGCCCTGGCCACGCAGCCGAAGCGTCTGCCCATCCTCCATGCCCGGCGGCACCCGCACGTCCAGCGTGCGGCCGTCCGGCAGGGTGAGCCGCTGCTGCGCCCCGCTGATCGCGTCCACGAACGATACGGTGAGCGTGTAGGCGGCGTCCTGCCCCCGCGCCGGCCGCGCCGTGCGTCCTTGCTGGCGGGCCTGGGCGAATAGATCGGCGAAGATGTCGCCCATCTCCTCGTTGCCATACCGCCCGTTGAACCCGGTATCGGCGTGCTGGCGGTAGCTTGGCCGTTCCTGCCGTGGTTCCCCGGCGGCGTCGATCTCGCCACGGTCGAACCGGGCGCGCTTCTCGGGGTCGCTCAGCAGGTCGTTGGCGGCCGAAACCTCCTTGAAGGTGTCCTCCGCCTTCTTGTTGCCGGGGTTCAAGTCGGGGTGATGCTTCTTGGCCAGCTTTCGATAGGCGCTGCGGATGTCGTCCGCGGTCGCATCCTTGGCCACGCCCAGCGTTTGATAAGGATCGGTCATGTCTGGCTGAAATGGCCTATCGCCGGGCCGCGATCAACCGGTCTGGCACACCGGACACCAGTAAAGCTTGCGGCCGGCCATGATTTCCATGTGGACCGGCTCGCCGCAGATTCGGCAGGGCTCGCCGTTGCGGAACGCGACGTAGCTGCGGGCATCCCGCCGCATGCGCTTGCCCACGACGGGCGTGCCGGCCGGCCGGTCGCGCGGCCGCGTCGTGATGATCGCGCCGTCGCGCACGCCGTCGCGCAACAGCGCCCGCGCATCGCGCCACAACGCGTCCCATTGCGACCGGGTCAGCTCGCGTCCGGGCTTGTGCGGCTCTATGCCAGCCCGGAACAGCAATTCGGCGCGGTAGATGTTGCCGATGCCGCCGATCAGGTCCTGGCGCATGAGCAGCTGTCCAATGGCGGTCTTCGATGCGTGGATCGCCTCCCACGCCCGCGCAGGCCGCGCCCCGGGCCGCAGCGGGTCGGGGCCGATCTTGGCGATGGCCGCATCCCGCTCCGCCTGGGATTGCACCTCGCACGCAGTGGGTCCGCTCAGGTCGGCGGTATGCGTCGCGCTGGCAAGCCGTAGCCGCACGGCCCCGCGCGGCTGTGGCCGGCCATCCTCGTCCGCCTCGTCCGCCACACGCCCGCGCCGCCCGATCCCGGCCAGCCCAGGCCCGGCGAAACGCCACATGCCATACATGCCGAGATGGACGCGAAGCCAGACGGGCCCGTCCTCGGTGGTGGCCGCGAAGCGCAGGAACATCTGCTTGCCCCAGGCTTCGGCATGGTCCAGCCGCCGCCCATCGAGCCTGGCGGCGCCGTCGGCAAACCGCCCTTGCGGGCTGCTGGCGCGCAGTTCGTGACCGACGAAGTGTTCCGTGAACGCATTGGCGAGCCGGTGGACGGTGTGGCCTTCGGGCAGGCGATCGTCTCCCAAACGCTATTTGGCTAAAGGATGAAGCCCATCAGCGTCGCCGCAGGAAGCGCCGACAGGCCGAGAAGCAACCGCGTGCGGATCGACGGCGGCTCGGCCACGCCGCCATCGACCGCGTCCAGCAACGCCGGCAGATCGGAAGCGCTGGCCAGCGTCTCCCCCAACTCGTTTTCCAACCGCATCTCGGGGGCTTGCAGAACCAGCAGCATCGTCTGCCATGGTCGGCGCGCGTCCCTGGGGATCAGCACCATCGCCGGCGTGTCTGGCATCGCCTGCGCCGCAGACCACGTCATGTCGCGGCTACCGCACCAGTCGCTCAGCAATCTCAGATCCGCTCCGACCAAGTGGAATACGTCCGTGTGGCTCATGGCATGATTATGCCAGCCGGCGATCGTAAAGGTGTTAACGCGCCGCTCCAACCAGCGAGGCTGAACCGCCTGAACACCTTGCACCTCAATCAAATTTTCGTGAGCGGGGAACAAGCGAGCGCAAGCCATTGCCGCAAATCCGGCTCGCATTGCGGACCGAGTTCGGCTTCGACGCGGGCATGGTACGCGTCCAGCCATGCAAGAGCGGCAGGTTCCAGCAGGGTCACGTCGATCAGCCGCCGGTCGAACGGCGCCAAGGTCAGCACCTCGAACCGCAAGAACGGCCGGGTCGCGTCCGGCAACGCCGCCTGCTGCACCAGCAGCAGCGTCTCCAACCGGATGCCGTAGGCGCCTGGCGCGTAATAGCCCGGCTCGTCCGATAGGATCATCCCAGCCTCGATGGGAACCGGCCGCGCGGCGCGCGACAGGCCGGCCGGGCCCTCGTGCACGGACAGGTAGCTGCCGACGCCATGCCCGGTGCCGTGGTCGTAGTCGAGCCCAACCGCCCACAGCGCGCGGCGCGCGATGGCATCCAGGTGCGGACCGGCTACCCCACGCGGGAACACCGTCGACGCCATCGCGACATTGCCCTGCAGCACCCGCGTGAACTGCGCGCGAAGCGCTGCCGGCGGCGCGCCAGGGCCGGTCCAGACGGTGCGGGTGACGTCCGTGGTGCCGTCCTCGAACTGCCCGCCGCTGTCGATCAGGTAGACTTCGTTCGGACCGATGGCGCGGTTGCTCTCGGGCGTGACCCGGTAGTGGATGATCGCGCCATGCTCGCCAGCGCCGGAGATCGCGGGAAAGCTCTCGCCCCGGAACCCCGGCAGCGCCGCACGGAACGCCAGCAATTTGTCAGCAACGGATATCTCGGTCTCGCCCCGCGCCGTCTCCAGCCATCGCAGGAAATGGCACATCGCTACGCCATCGCGCCGGTGCGCCGCGCGGGCGCCCTCCTGCTCGACGGGGTTCTTGCAGGCCTTGGGCAGCAGGCACGGGTCCCCGCCGGCGGCAACGACGGCGCCCGCCGCCCGCAAGACCTGCGCGATAGCGGCAGGCGCACCCGCCGGGTCGACGCGGACCGTCCGGCCGGCCATGCTGGACAGGCTCGACGCGAACGCGCCAGGGGGGTGGAGCGCCACGTCCGCTCCCAGCCAATCGCGCACCGGTTCGGACAGTTTCGCCGGGTCGATGAACAAGTCGACCTTCGCGTCGGCGTGCAAGATGGCGAAGGCGAGCGCGACGGGGACAAAGGGCAGGTCGCCACCGCGGATGTTCAGCAGCCAGGCGATGCTCGCCGGATCGTTGAGCACGCAGGCATCCTGCCCGTCCGCCTGCAACGCCGCCGCCAACGCCGCGCGCTTATCGGCCGAAGATCGCCCGGCGAAGGCCATGGGATGCGTCTGGACCGGCGCCACCGGGGGCGGCGGGCGGTCGGTCCACACGCTGTCGATCGGGTTCGGCGAGAGCGGCGCCATGTCCAGGCCTGCAGCAGCGTATCGGGCGAGCAGATCCTCCGTCACCAGCCATGGATCATACCCCAGTCGCTTGGCGCGGGCGGCGACCCACTCGTGCGGCGGCTGCTCGGTCAGGTGCAGGCGCTGAAAGACGTCGCCATCCGTCTGCGTCGCAACCTGCAGCACGTAACGCCCGTCGGTAAACACGGCCGCCTCGTCGGCCAACACGATCGCCAAGCCCGCGCTGCCGGTGAATCCGGTCAGCCAGGCCAGCCGTTCGGCCGACGCCGGCACGTACTCGTTCAGGTGCTCGTCCGCGCGCGGCACGAGCATGCCGTCCACCCCCAACCGGGCGAGCGATGCCCGCAATGCCGCCACTCGCCCGCTTGTCATCTCCTGTTCACATACCTTTCATCTTTGCCCCGCGCTGCAAGCATGGCTGTCGTCCTGGCTTGGCGCGACCAAACTGCCCTGGCAAGGCGCATATTGCCTCTAGCAGACGAGAGCAAGCCGCCGTTGACGGTTCTCCCGAACACACTGCGGACACTGTTTAGGACTACCACGATGAACGCCTATACTTCTAAGGAAGAGCTGACCCTCCTCCCCGCGAACCGGATCAGCTATCCCGAGCATTATGCCGATGCCTATGACCAGCGCCACAGCGGCGTCGGCCTTGTTGGCCGGGTTCGCGCCTGGTTGTCGCGCCGGCAGGCGATGGCCGAGCTGTCCGGACTAACCGACCGCGAACTGGCTGACATCGGCCTGAGCCGCGCCGAGTTGGGCAGCGTCTTCAAGCCGGGCTTTTCCCGCAGCCGCTAATCGACTGTCGCTTGCGCAGGATCAGCGTGGTCCAGGTTCCGTCCCTGACCACCTGGTCCAGCGCGAGGCCGACGCGGCGATGCGCCGCCAGGACCATGCGAGCCTGCGTATGCAGCAGCCCGGCGAGGATCGCAGTGCCGCCTGGCGCCAGCGCACTGGCGAGTTGCCTCGCCATCGCGCAAAGCGGCCGGGCTAGAATGTTGGCGAACACCAAGTCGTAGGGCGCGCCGGATAGCGCGGCTGGCTGCCAGCCTGTTGCGACGCGGCAAGACATTCGGTTGCGCAACCCGTTAGCCAAAGCGTTCTGCCGCGCTACCCGGACCGACCATGCATCTATATCGGTCGCCAGCACCCGCACGCCTAGCAACCGCGCTGCGGCCATCGCCAGGATTCCGGAACCGCAGCCCAGGTCGAGGATACGCCGAGGCCGCCGGTGCGCCACAAGCTCCAAAGCGCGAAGGCAGCCGCGGGTAGACCCATGCTCGCCGGAGCCGAACGCCACGCCGGCGTCCAGCATGAGAGTGATCCGGCCGGGCGT
The DNA here is from genome assembly GCA_964242925.1 of uncultured Acetobacteraceae bacterium. Taxonomy (GTDB): domain Bacteria; phylum Pseudomonadota; class Alphaproteobacteria; order Acetobacterales; family Acetobacteraceae; genus LMUY01. The sequence continues at coordinate 9,697 of CAXTBW010000098.1, read as the reverse complement.
GGCGCCAACCCCAAGATGCGTGCCGCGGACGGCAAGTCGCCGCCCGATCACTTGCTGCGGGAACGACGACTGCGTCCGCGCCAGCCAGCCGCCTGCCTCCGTAGGGGTGCGGCGGAGTTCGGGCTGGCAGCCGGTGACCAGCGCCGCAATCGCCAAGCCGGCGGACAGCTCCGCTTCCGCTTCGCCAGGCTGCTTGACGCCCTCAACCGTCCAGGTGCGCGCGTCCTCGTCGGCAAGGTAGAACGCGACTGTCCGGCAGGCGGTGGCGAGCGCGGTCTCGAATGCATCGAGCGCGGTTTCCGGCACCAGCACCGACACCGTTTCGAGCAGCATGGCCCGCGCCGGTCGCAGCGGGCCTGCGCGTCACACCACCCCTCGCTCCCGCAGTCCGGCCACCTCGGCCTCGGACAAGCCAAGCTGCTCGGCGAGCACCGACGCCGTGTGCTGGCCCAGCATCGGCGGCGGCGCGCGGTAGCTCACCGGAGTCTCGCTCAGCCGCACCGGGTTGGCGATCACCTTCACGCCCTCGCTGGTCGCCGGGTGCGGCATCGTCACCACCATCCCGCGCGCAACCACCTGCGGGTCGGCGAACACCTGGTCCAGCGTGTTGATCGGGCCGCACCCGACCTTGATCTCCTCCAGCGCCGAAACCCACCAGCTCGTCGGGTGCAGACGCATGGTCGGCGTGATCGCGTCCGTCACCAGTTGGCGGTTCGCGACTCGCGCCTCGTTGGTGGCGTATCGGGGGTCCTGCAGCAGGCGCTCCAGCCCGAACCCTTCGCAGAACCGCTTGAAGGTCGGCTCGTTGGCGACCGACAGGACGATGTAGCCGTCCGCCGTCGGAAACACCTGGTATGGCACAATGTTTGGATGTTGGTTGCCGAGCCGCGGCGGGTTCTCCCCGGTCGCAAGATAGTTCATCCCCTGGTTCGCCAGCCAGGCGACGTGCGTGTCCAGCATGCCGATATCCACCTGCTGCCCCTGCCCCGTCGCATCCCGGTGCCGCAGGGCCGCCAGCACGCCGATGCAGCCGTATAACCCGGCGAACGAGTCCGCCACCGACACGCCCACCTTCTGCGGCAGCCCATCCGGCTCCCCGGTCAGGCTCATCACCCCGCCCATCGCCTGGATAAGGCTGTCGTAGCCGGGCCGCGGCGCATACGGGCCAGTCTGCCCGAATCCAGTTATCGAGCAGTAAACCAGCCGCGGGAACCGAGCATGCAGCTGCTCGTAGCCCAGCCCGTACTTGGCCAACGCCCCGACCTTGAAGTTCTCGACCAGGATGTCGGATTGCTCGATCAGCCGCAGCGCCAGCGCTTGGCCTTCCGCCGAGGCGATATCCAGCGTCACCGACCGCTTGTTGCGGTTCACGCCCACGAAATACGCGCTCTCCTGCGTCCCAGGCATCACCGGCGGCGTGAACCCGCGCGTGTCGTCCCCGCTTCCCGGCCGCTCGATCTTGACGATGTCGGCGCCGAGATCGCCCAGCATCTGCACGCAGGTCGGCCCGGCCAGCACCCGGGTCAGATCGAACACCTTCACGCCGTCCAACGGTCCCACGCTCAACTCCTTGGATTGCCGGCCCGCCCGGTCATGACCCATCCTGCAAGCAGACCCCTTCTGGACGCAAACGGATGCTGCGCGGAGCCGCCCTCATCTCCGCCGTGCCCTGAAGCCTGTCCCATCAAGCTGGACGGCATCGTCCGCGGCTCACCGGAAAGCCCGGACTGGTGGGGTCGGCAGAGTCGGGTCAGGATGGGTTTCCACATCGACGCCAGTGGTGCCGCTGGCGAGGTCGGCCAACTGCCGGCGACCAGAGCGATATGGGCGCCTGCGACACCTCGACCGTCCTGGTGGCGAGCGGCAGATCGACGACACCGTGACCCTTACGCCAGACGTTTCCGAACCGGATGCGGCAGCTGACCCGTTGCTCCGGCACGCCAAAGGCATCTTGGGCGCCGCGCTGGACAGTTCGCTCCGCATCCCGTTCGACGAGACGCGCTTTCGCTACGCCCTGCCGCGCATCCTGGCCCTGAAGCTTTACCAGAAGCTTGACGCTGTACGCCGCCGGATCGCTTGCCCGCCCGGCGGGCTAGGCCCATTGTCACGCATGCCAAGAAGAATCCGCCTTGGAGAGAGACCGCCATGCTCGACCGTCCGCAACCCGCAATCGACGCCCCGACCCTCGATGAGCGCGCGCTTGCCCGCGCCCTGTCCGGCCAGCACCTGATCGCCGGCCGCTTTGTCCCCGCGCGGTCCGGCCGCACCTTCGCCGTCGTCAATCCAGCCACCGGCGAGGAGATCGGCCGCGCCGCCGAGGGCGATGCCCACGACGTCGCCGCCGCGGTCGAGGACGCCGACGCCGCGCAGAAGAGCTGGGCCAAGATGGCGTCCCGCAAGCGCGGCGCCCTGGTCGCGCAGTGCGCCGCGCTGCTCCGCACCCACATCGAGGAACTCGGTCGCCTGATCGCGCTCGAGACGGGCAAGGCGTTGCGCACCGAGAGCCGAGTAGAGGCGAACACCATCGCCGACATCTTCGAGTTCTTCGGCGGCCTCGGTGGCGAGTTGAAGGGCGAGAGCGTGCCGTTCGCGCCGGGCGTCCTATCCGTGACGGTTCGCGAGCCGCTCGGCGTCGTCGGCGCCATTATCCCGTGGAATGTCCCGATGCTGCTGATGGCGCTGAAGGTCGCCCCCGCTCTGGTCGCCGGCAACACCGTCGTGGTGAAGTCGGCGGAGGAGGCGCCGTTGTCCGTGCTGCGCGTCTGCGAACTGGTGAACCGCATCCTGCCGCCGGGCTGCTTCAACATGCTGTCCGGGATGGGCCCGGAGTGCGGCGGCCCGCTTGTCTCGCACCCGAAGGTCCGCAAGGTCACCTTCACCGGCAGCGTCGAGGTCGGCCGCATCATCGCCAAGGGCGCCGCCGAGAAGCTCATCCCCGTGACGCTCGAGCTGGGCGGCAAGTCCCCGATGCTGGTGTTCGCCGATTGCGACTTCGAGAAGACCGTCGCCGGCGCGCTCACCTCGATGCGATTCACCCGGCAGGGCCAAAGCTGCACCGCGGCCAGCCGCATCTACGTCGAGCGCCCGATCTTCCAGCGCTTCGTGGACGCCATGGCTGAGAAGGTCGACGCCATGGTCATGGGCGACCCGCTGGACGAGAAGACCGACATCGGCACGATCATCAGCCACGACCAGTTCGACAAGGTGCAGCGCTACATCGCCGAGGGTAAGAAAACCGCTGGCGCCGAGGGCCGCGCCTGCTCCGCCATGCCGTCCGACCCAGCGCTGCGCAAGGGCCTGTTTATCCAGCCGCACATCTTCACCAACCTGCCCGACGAAAGCCCGTTGGTGCAGGAAGAGATTTTCGGGCCGGTCACGTGCATCTTCCCGTTCGACGACGTGGAAGACGTGCTGGCCCGCGCCAACGGCACCGAATACGGCCTCGCAGCCTCGGTCTGGACCAACAACCTGACCGTCGGGCTGGACCTGGCCCACCGTCTCGAGGCCGGCCTCGTGCAACTGAACCAGAACCTGGTCGTTCAGGCGAATCTATCATATGGCGGTGTTAAAAGCAGCGGGCTCGGCAAGGAAGCCAGCCTTGAGGCGATGCTGGAGCACTTCATGCACAAGAAGACCATCATGGTGAACTACGCCTGACATGCCGAAGGAATGGGACATACCGGCCGAACTGCAGCCGGACCCGGCTGATTACGCCTACGACCTCGACTTGGCCCTTAGCGCCATCGTCGGCTTGCGCGCGACTGCCCCGTCCGACGCCTTCACCGCCTCTGCGCTCGGCACGGAGCGGGAAGGTTCTGGAGTGGTCATCGGGGATGACGGCCTGCTGCTCACCATGGGCTACCTGATCACCGAGGCCGAAACCGTCTGGCTAACCTGTGCCGATGGTCGCGCCGTGCCCGGTCACGCCCTCGCGTTCGACGGCGAAACCGGCTTCGGGCTGGTCCAGCCGCTTGGCCGCCTCGGTCTGCCCAAGCTCGATTTCGGTGATAGCGCCGCGCTGACTCTTGGCGAACAGGTCCTGTTCGCGTCCGCCGGCGGCCGCCGGCGCGCGATCGAAACCAAAGTGGTCGGCCGCCAGGAGTTTGCCGGCTATTGGGAGTACCTGCTTGACGAGGCGATCTTCACCGCCCCCGCGCACCCGTTCTGGGGCGGCGGCGCGCTGATCGGCCAGGGCAACAGGCTGCTCGGCGTCGGTTCGCTCATCCTGCAGCAGGGCGACGCCAAGGGTCGCCGGCACGACATGAACATGATCGTGCCCATTCACATGCTGCCGCCCATCCTCGACGACCTACGCCGCTATGGCCAGGTGAACCGCCCGCCGCGCCCCTGGCTGGGCGTTTATGCGATGGAGGACGACGAGCAGGTCGTCATCGGCGGACTGGCTGACGGCGGCCCGGCTGACCGCGCCGGCCTGCGCACCGGCGACCACGTGCTCTCTGTCGATGACGAGGAGGTCACCGACCTGGCCGGCCTTTGGCGAGGTCTGTGGGCCTGCGGCCCCGCCGGCGCCCGCGTCACCCTCATGGTCCAGCGCGACGAGCGAAAGCTCCCCGTCAGCATCGCCACCGTTGACCGCCGCACGCTGCTAAAATCCCCAAGGATGCACTAGAAGCGCTCTCCCTCTGGGAGAGGGTTGGGTGAAAGGTCCAGCCTACGGCTCGATCTGAGCGGAGATGCCTCAATGACCCTTCAGATCAGCGGCGGCCAGGTCCTCCTCGACGCCGCCTTCATCCCTTCCAACCTCACCATCGCAGACGGCCGCATCACCGCCGAGGCTGCCGCTTCCCGCACCATCGATGCCACCGGCCTCCTCGTCCTCCCCGGCATCGTCGACCTCCACGGCGACGCCTTCGAGCGCCAAATCCAGCCCCGCCCGGGCATCAACATCCCCATGGACGTCGCACTCGCCGAGACCGAGGCGGAATTGCTCGCCAACGGCATCACCACCGCCTTCCACGGCATCACCCTCTCCTGGGAACCCGGCCTGCGCAGCGCCGAAACCTGGACCGCCTTGCTCAATGCCCTGGATAGCGCCCGCCCAACCAGCGCCTGCGACATGCGCGTCCACATGCGGTGGGAGGCGTTCAACCTCCCCGCTCTCGAGATGGCCCTCTCCGACATCGAGCGCGGCCGGGTGCACCTGGTGGCGTTCAACGACCATACTCCCGCGATCCTTCGCCGGGTCGACGACCCCGCGACCGCCGCGAAATACAGCGAACGGGCCGGCATGACCGTCGCAGACTTCCGCACGCTGTCCGCCACCATCGCCGCGCACGGCCTGGGCGTCGACGTCGCCCAGGCCCGCATCGCCGCCGTCGCCAGCAACGCCGGCCTGCCCATGGCCAGCCACGACGACGCAACCACCGCCGACCGCGACGCCTTCCGCGCCCTCGGCGCCCGCATCTGCGAGTTCCCCATGGCCGAGCCGGTCGGCCGCGCCGCGTTGGCCGCCGGCGACTGGGTCGCCATGGGCAGCCCCAACGTGCTTCGCGGCGGGTCGCATCTTGGCTGGGCCTCCGCTGCGACCCTGGCCGAGGCCGGCATCTGCCGCATCCTCACCAGCGACTACTTCTACCCGGCCCTACCCCAGGCGCCCTTCATCCTCGCCGCCCGCGGCAAGATGGACCTTGCCGCCGCTTGGGCGCTGGTGTCCACCAACCCCGCCAAAGCCGCCGGCCTAACCGACCGCGGCGCGTTGGCCGAGGGCAAGCGCGCCGACCTCGTCCTTATGACGCCTGGCCCCTCGCCGAGAGTGGTCCTCACCATCGCCCAGGGCCGCATCGCCGCGGGCACGGCGGACGGGTTCGCGCGGGTCGGCTGAACGCGCCTACGCTTCGCCAAAACGGGAGACGAGCGATGGCGGCCATCTCGGTGCGCAAGATCGTCAAGACCTACGACAGCGTGCCCGTCGTGCACGGCATCGACCTCGAGATCGCCGACCAGGAGTTCGTCGTCCTCGTCGGCCCTTCCGGCTGCGGCAAATCCACCACACTGCGTATGATCGCGGGCCTGGAGGAGATCAGCGCAGGCGAGATCCACATTGGCGGCCGCCTGATCAACGACGTGCCGCCTCGTGACCGCGACATCGCCATGGTGTTCCAGAACTACGCGCTCTACCCGCACATGACGGTCTACGACAACATGGCGTTCGGCCTGAAGCTTCGTCGCACCCCGCGCGACGACATCCGTCGCCGGGTCGAAGCGGCGGCCCGCATGCTCGACATCACCGCCCTGCTCAAGCGCAAGCCGAAAGCTTTGTCCGGCGGCCAGCGTCAACGCGTCGCCATGGGCCGCGCCATCGTCCGCAACCCGCAGGTTTTTCTGTTCGACGAGCCGCTCTCCAACCTGGACGCCAAGCTGCGCGTGCTGATGCGCACCGAGATCAAGCGGGTGCACCAGATCGTCCCCACCACCACCGTCTACGTCACCCACGACCAGATCGAGGCGATGACGCTGGCCGACCGCGTCGTCGTGATGAACGGCGGCCGCATCGAGCAGGTCGGCCCGCCGCAAACCCTCTACCACCACCCCGCCAGCCGCTTCGTCGCCGGCTTCATCGGCAGCCCGGGCATGAACTTCCTGCCGGCACAGGTCGAGGCTGTTGGCGATGATCTCGCGGTTCGCCTAACCAGCGACACCTTGTTGGACATCCCCATCCATCGTCGCGATCGCTATGCGTCGCTCGCGGGCCGCGAGATCATCCTGGGCCTGCGCCCGGAACACCTGACTGACACGCCAGCCGCGGGCCGCCCAGGCTTCGCCCCCCTTGCCGCCCCCGCGGACGTAGTCGAGCCGATGGGTATGGAGACGCTGGTCCACCTCACCCTCGCCGGCGTTCCCGCCTGCGCTCGTTGCAGCCCTTCTACCCAGGCCGAGCCTGGCAAGTCGCTCCCGCTTTGGGCCGACATGAACCAGATGCACGTCATCGAGCCCGACTCCGGCAAGGTGGTCTGACCGCGCGTGGACAGTTAAGTTAGGCTCTCGGTAATCGCGAGCCGCCGCTTGGCGGCGCGGCGATCCAGAGCGGCGCATACGGCGTTCACGGCTGGATTGCTTCGTCGCAAGCGCTCCTCGCACTGACGACGTTGTTGCGTGGCGGCGCCGGCGGGCCATTTGAACCGAGCGCCACTGCCTCATCGCCCCCGTCGCAACAGCACGCGCACCGCCCCCACATTCGCCGCGTGCGGATGCACCACCGCCAACACCATCCCACGCAATGGCGGCAGGTTCAGCCACAACGGCAGCTCCCGCCGGATCACCCCGCCACCCTCGCCGCTGCCTCGCCCGGTGATCACCTCCACCACCTGCACACGATCCGCCTGCGCCCGGTGCAAGAACACCTGCAGCGCCTGGAACGCGTGCTGCGCCGTGCGTCCGTGCAGGTCCAGCTGCCGCCCGGGCGGCAACTTCCCGGTCCGCAGCCGCGCCCATGTCCGGTTGTCCACCCCGCCGGGCTGCTCCCCGACCTCAACCGGCCGCGTCGCCACCTGCTTGCCGGCTGGCGGGGGGGCAATGGCTACTCCCTGCACCACCGCTGGCGCCGCGGCCATCGGCGCCAACGCGGGCGCGACCCGGCCCGGCAGCAATGCGACGTGCCGGGCATAGGCCGCCCATGCCTCCAGATCGGCGCCGCTCAGCTCCCGTCGCGCCATCTCAGCCGCGCGGGCGGGCCGCCGCCGTCACGCCGCCGCCGTCCGCGCCGCAGCCTCGTCCTCGATCAGCAGCACGTGCAGCCGCCGCGGCCCGTGCGCGCCCAACTCCAGCGTCTGCTCGATGTCGGCCGACCGCGACGGCCCGGTCACCAGCATCACGTTGCGCGGCATGCCGCCGGCGCCGCGCAACAGGTCCCACGCCTCCTCGTACGCCCCCACCACCCGGCTCGCGCGCAGCACCACCACCGCCGTGTCCGCCAACAGGTTCAGCGTGGTTGGCCGCTCCGGCGCCGAGGGCAGCATCAGCGTTCCCGTCTCCGCCACCGCCGCGAACGCCTGCGTCACGCTGACCAGGTCCGACGCCACCGCGCGGCCCTCGCGCAACCGCAGCAGCGGCCGTTTCGACCACGGGATCGCCTGTAGTTCCGGATGCGGCGCCATCGCCGCCTCCGAGGGCAGGTTGTGCGCCGCCAGGTAGGCCGCCAACGCATCGGGCGCCGCGTCCGCGTCCGCGATCCGGTCCACCGTGCCGAACTCCCGCTCGATGTAGTGCACCAGCAGGTTCACTTGCGCCGCGCGGTTCACCCGGCTGCGCAGGGGGATCAGATGCCGGGGATGCCGGGCCAACCCGTTCCGCAGCATCTCCGCCTGGTCCGCCGGCAATGGTCCACGCTTCAACCCGCGCCGGATCGCCCCCAGGATAACGTCCCGGCTCATAGGCGCTGCTGCCGGGCGTAGCGCGCGAAGAACGTGTCACCCTCCGGCGCCGGCAGATCCCGTCCGGCCGTCCAGCCGCCTGCAAACGGCAACGCGGCGAACCGGCCGCGCTTGCGGCCCAGCAGCCCGAGCCCCCAGGCCGCCAGGCGGGTCGCGAACCGGTATAGCCCGGGCCGCCGCGCCACCGCCGCCCAAAGCCTTAGGTTCGTGCGTATCCCCACCGGCGTCAGGTGGCGCTCGAACTCCCGCTCCCGCCAATGCCGCATCAGCTTCGGCAAAGGAATCTTCACCGGGCACACGCTCTCGCACTTCCCGCAGAAAGTGCTCGCGTTCGGCAGGTGCCCGGCCTTGTCCACCCCCACCAGCGACGGCGTCAGCACGCTGCCCATTGGCCCGGGATACACCCAGCCATACGCATGCCCTCCGACCGCGCCGTACACCGGGCAGTGATTCATGCACGCCGCGCACCGGATGCAGCGCAGCATGTCGCCGAACTCCGTCCCCAGCATCGCGGAGCGCCCGCCGTCCAGCAGCACGACGTGGTACTCCTCGGGCCCGTCCAAATCCCCCGGCCGCCGCACCCCGGTCGAGAATGTCGTGTAGACGGAGAAATCCTGCCCCGTCGCCGACCGCGCCAGCAGCCGCAAAAGGCTGGTCGCGTCCTCCAGCGTCGGCACGCACTTCTCAATCGACGCCAGCACGACGTGCACCCGCGGCAGCGTCTGCGTCAGGTCGCCGTTGCCCTCGTTGGTGACGATGACGCTGCTGCCCGTCTCCGCGATCAGGAAGTTGGCGCCCGTGATCCCCACGTCCGCCGACAGGAACCGCTCGCGCAGCTTCGTCCGCGCCTCGGTCAGGATGTCCCGCCGTTCGTGGAACACGCGCGCCGGGTCGAGGTCGGTGTGGCACTGGCGGAAGCTTTCCTCCCAATCCTCGCGGTTCAGGTGGAACGCCGGCGCGATGATGTGGCTCGGGTGCTCCCGCCGCAGCTGGATGATGTACTCGCCAAGATCGGTCTCGACCGGCGTGATGCCGAACTGCTCGAGATGGTCGTTGATCCCCAGCTCCTCGGAGATCATCGACTTGCCCTTGGTCACCGTGCGGGCGCCTGCGCGCTGGCAGATCGCCAACACCGCCGCCCGCGCCTCGTCCGCGGTGGAGCACCAGTGCACCTGTCCGCCGGCCCGCTCCACGTTGTCGGCGTACGTCTCGAGGTAGAAGTCCAGGTTCGCCAACGCGTGGTCCTTGATGTCGCGCCCGATGTCGCGCAGCCGCTCGAACTCCGGCAGCGCCTCCACCGCCCGCGT
>CAXTBW010000097.1:0-16643 GCA_964242925.1 uncultured Acetobacteraceae bacterium | reverse complement strand
GCGTGGCCCATCTCGTGGGTGAACACGCCGACGTCGCCGTGGGTGCCGTTGAAGTTGGCGAAGATGAACGGCGCGCCGACGGTGGGGAACGAGGTGCAGAACCCGCCGCCCGACTTGCCCGGCCGGTTCTTGAGGTCGAGGAACCCGCCGGCGCGCATCATGCCGTAGAACCCGCCCAACCTCGGGTCGATGCCGTCGAACATGGTCTGCGCCTGCGCCACCAAGTGGTCGTGGTCGCCGGCCGGCCTCGGGTTGCCGGCCGCGTCGATGAGCGCCTCGTCCCAGAACCGCAGGCGGTCCCAGCCGTGCTCGGATCGCCGCGCTTCCAATAGGCGGGCGACCAGGGGGACGACGTGGGTGGCCACCTCGTCGCGGTAACGCGCCACGTCATCGGGGCCGTAATCCACCCGGCGCATCCGGCGGTAGCCCAGCGGGGTGTAGCTGTCGAAGCCGAGCGTGGTCGCCATGCCATGCCGCAGTCGGACCAACTGGTCGTAGATGTCGTCCAGCTCCTCCCCGTGCGCGGCGAAGAACCCCCACCGCGCCTGCTCCGCCCGGTGGCGCGCGTCGCGGTCGGCGGCCTCCGCGTACGGTCCCAGCCCGGCGAGGTTCAGCTCTTTGCCGTCCAGCGCGATCTTGGCGCCGGCGAGCAGGGCGGTGTAGCGCGAGCCGAGCTTGCTCTCCTCCTCCAACGCGGACGCGATGGCCGGGTCGAAGGTGGTGACGTCGGTCTCCCACAACCGGACGGCGTAGGCGCCGGCCAGGTCCGCCGCGCCGGGCATGGCGATCAGGCGGCGCTTCATCGTCACGTCGTGCCCCTCCACTACGGGGGCGAGCGCGTCGGCGTATTCCCGCGCCGCCTTGGCCGCCGCGTCCGTGGTGTCCTGCGCGAACCGCAGGTGGACGAGCGCGCTCCACGTGTCCGTCTCGCGCCGCACCCGGTCCCAATCGGCCAGCGCGCCAGCCAGGTCGGTGTCGAGCCGGGCGTTCAGCTGTTGGTAGATTTCCGCGAGGCCCTCCCGCGTCGGGGTCGGGGCGGCGATATCGGCAAAGCGCAGGGGGGGATTGGCGTCAGGCATGGGGGTCATGCCACGACAGGCGGTCCGGGGATGTCAAGCGAGTGTGACCGTCGGGTTGCTTGGGGCAGGGATCATTCTGCCGTGCGCCACGTTGAGCCGCGGACCTGCAGTGCACCTGCGCCAGTTCCCCTTTCGATTGGACATCATATGAGCGATCACAGCGCCGAACGCCTCCGCATGCAGGACCCGCGCAAGCAGTATCCGCAGCCGCCGTTTCCCAAGCAGCCGCAGAGCGCGCCCGGCCGCGCGTCCGCGATGGACCCGACGCCCGACCATGGCGAGACGAGCTACCATGGCCACGGCCGGCTGGTCGGGCGCAAGGCGCTGGTGACGGGTGGGGATTCGGGCGTCGGCCGCGCGGCTGCGATCGCTTTCGCGCGGGAGGGCGCGGACGTGGCGCTGTCGTACCTGGAATCCGAGCAGGCCGACGCCTCCGAAGTCTATAAGCTGATCACCGCCGAAGGTCGCAAGGCGGTCCTCCTGCCCGGCGACATCACGGACCACGCGTTCTGCCTGTCGCTGGTGAAGCGGGCGGTCGCAGAGCTTGGCGGGCTCGACATCCTGGTCAACAACGCCGGCAAGCAGACCAGCGTGTCCGACATCGCCGACATCTCGGACGAGCAGTTCGACCGGACGATGAAGACCAACCTCTACGCGATGTTCTGGATCACCAAGGCGGCGCTCCCGCACATGCCGCCGGGCGGCTCGATCATCAACACGACATCGATTCAGGCGTATAACCCGGGCAAGGCGCTGGTCGATTACGCCTCCACCAAGGCTGCCATAGCGGCGTTCACCAAGGCGTTGGCCAAGCAGCAGATCGAGAAGGGCATTCGCGTGAACGGCGTGGCGCCCGGGCCGTTCTGGACCGCGCTGCAGCCCTCCGGCGGCCAGCCGCAGGACAAGATCGCGGAGTTCGGCTCGGAGGCGCCGCTCGGCCGGCCTGGCCAGCCTGTCGAGTTGGCGCCGATCTACGTTTTCCTCGCCTCGCAGGAGGCCAGCTTCGTGACGGGCGAGATCTACGGCGCGACCGGCGGCAACGGCACCGCCTGATCATCCCTCATTGCGAGGCCGCTTGGCCGCAGCACTCCAGCGGCACGCGTTGAACGCGTCGCTCTGGATCGCCGCGCCGCCGAGCGGCGGCTCGCGCCGACGGGGGGGTCGTCCTAAGCGCGTTGATCGCCGACCCAACTCGGCCCGGAAACGCGCTAGTGCGACAGCAGGGTGCAGCGATTGCCGCGCAGCAACAGGTCGCGCGTGACGCCGCCCAGCGCCCACTCGCGCAGGCGGCTATGGCCGTAGGCGCCGGCGACGATGAGGTCCGCCTCTCGTTCCGCCGCCAGGGCGTTCAGCGTCTTGGCATCGTCGCCGGCCGACGCCGCCGCCACGGTTTCGACCGACGCGCCGTGACGGCTTAGCCAGCCGGCCACGTCGGCGAGGTTGCGGCGCACTTCCTCCAAGTCCTCCTCGGCGGCGATCTGGATGACCGTCACATGACTGGCCGCGAGCAGCAGCGGCATGGCGTCGGCAACAGCCCGGCGCGCCTCCCGCGTCTCCTTCCAACCAATCACGATGCGTTTCAGCGTGGCGCCGCCAGCCATGTCGGGAACGACGAGCACGGGACGCCCGGTTTGCATCACAAGATCCCCTGTGGCCACCCGGGTGACGTCGGCGGATTTCAGGGCTGGCATGCCCGACAGGAGCAGGTCGGCGCGGCGCGCCTCCCGCGCGACGTAGTCGCAGGGCAGCTCGTAGGTGACAGCCTCGCGCCACTCCAGGTCGGCCCGGGGCAACTCCATCGCGCCGCGGAACTCGGCCTCCGCCGCGCGCATCTCCTTGGCGATCTCCTCGCGGTCCCCGTCGATCAGCTCCGGCGACACGTAGCAGCCGTCGGTGTAGAGGATCTGCATGGGCTGTCGCGCCGCGATGCCGGTCACGCTGGCGCCGAACTGCCTCGCCAGCGTGCTCGCCAGTTGCAGCAGGCCCGCGTTCGAGCGGCCAAGCTCCATGTTCACAATAATCGTCGAGTAGGTCATCGGCATCTCCCCTGACAGACCGCCGCGTCAGCTCACCAGGATGTCGTTCTCGACCGAGATGGCGCCGGGCGCGGCCCAAGCGGTCGCCGCCGCCGTGTTGCGGTCGCTCAGCGAGTTGACCGTGCCGGTGAGGCGGATCCTGCCTCCGTCGGCGCTGACTTTCACGTTGTCATCGTCGAAGAACCACGAGCGATGCATCGCGTGGGTGATCTCATCGCTCAGGTTCGCCACATCCACCCTTGGCCGCATGACGATCTGGTTGGACACGCCCACGATGCCGAACAGCCGTCGGACATCCTGCTCGGCTGCCTCCTTCTGAAAGAACCAGTCGGCCTGGCCGCTCAGGGTCAGCCAGCCCTTTTCGACCACGACCTTGAACGCGCCGTGCGGAACCGAGGAATCCCATGCGAGCCGCTCCAGGGCTGCCGCGGCGATGTCGTCGTCGCCGCGCTGGCGGTCGAACGGCAAGCGAACCTCGATCTCCTCGGCGACCGCCTTGACGCCCTTCACCCGGCGCGCCGCCTCCTCCGCCGCGTGTTTCTCCGCGAAGCTCTCGACGTGACCGGTCAACGTGACGACGCCGGCGCTGGCGGTCACGCCGACATGCGCGGCGATGATGCTCGGCTCCCAGGACAACTCGTCGAGGACGGCCTGCTGAAGGTGGCGGTCGTGAGACATCGGTTTACTCCAAGGGCTGCCGGCCGGGCGTGTGCCCGATCTGAGCCACGCCAAGTTAGGCCTTGCGCACAGGGATGTGGCAGGATCGGAAACTACTCAGGCGATGCGCCCGGCGACCGCGAACTGTCTCGCTCTTGGCCAGGGGGCGCGAGTAGTTTGCGACGCGACCGCGCGACGAGCATTCTCAGCCCTCTCCGGGGAGAGGCGATCCAAGCCTGCCTGTCTCACAGCAAGGAGACCATGATGCCCGACACCGGCCTCGCACCCGCGCTTTCCACGACGCAGCTCGACCTCATGCAGGCGTGGTGGCGAGCGGCGAACTATCTCTCGGTGGGACAGGTCTACCTGCAGGCCAACCCGTTGCTGCGCGAGACGCTCACGATGGAGCACGTCAAGAAGCGGCTGCTCGGCCATTGGGGGACCGTTCCCGGGCTGAACTTCCTCTACGTGCACCTCAACCGGGTCATCAAGGCGCAGGGGCTGAACGTGCTGTTCATCGCCGGGCCAGGCCACGGCGCGCCGGGCGTGGTCGCCAACACCTGGCTGGAAGGGACCTACAGCGAGGTCTACCCCGAGGTGTCGCCGGACGCCGAGGGCATGGGCCGGCTGTTCCGCCAATTCTCCTTCCCGGGCGGCGTGCCCAGCCATTGCGCGCCCGACACGCCCGGGTCCATCCATGAGGGCGGCGAATTGGGCTACTCGCTGTCCCACGCCTATGGCGCCGTGTTCGATAACCCGGACCTCATCGCCGCCTGCGTGATCGGCGATGGCGAGGCGGAGACGGGGCCGCTCGCCACCGCCTGGCACGCCAACAAGTTCCTCGACGCGGCGCGCGACGGCGCGGTGCTGCCGATCCTGCACCTGAATGGTTACAAGATCGCCAACCCGACCGTGCTGGCGCGCATCCCGCACGCCGAGCTGGACGCGCTGCTGCGCGGCTACGGCCACGATCCGATCTTCGTCGAGGGCGACGAGCCGGAGGCCATGCACCACAAGATGGCCGCCGCCATGGACAAGGCGTTCGCCGCCATCGCCGCGATCCAGCGCGCCGCGCGTGAGAACGGCGCCGCGCAGCGCCCGACCTGGCCGATGATCGTGCTGCGCACGCCCAAGGGCTGGACCGGGCCCAAGATAGTGGACGGCAAGCAGGTCGAGGGCACCTGGCGCGCGCACCAAGTGCCGTTCGAGGTGACCGGCCCGGAACACCTGCAACTGCTGGAAGACTGGATGCGCGGCTATCGCCCGGAGGAGCTGTTCGACGCGGCCGGCAGCTTGCGGGCGGAGATCGCCGCCCTGGCGCCCGACGGCGTGCACCGCATGAGCGCCAACCCGCACGCCAATGGCGGCGCGCTGATGCGCCCGTTGCGGATGCCGGACTTCACCGCGCACGCGGTCGCGGCGCCGGCGCCGGGCAAGGTGGACGGCGAGGCGACCCGGGTGATGGGGAGCTTCCTGCGCGACGTGATGCGCGAGAATGCCGCAAGCCGGAACTTCCGCGTGTTCGGCCCGGACGAGACCGTCTCCAACCGGCTGACCGCCGTGCTGGAAGTGACCAACCGCGCCTGGGACGCCGAGACCGTGCCCGGCGACGACCATTTGGCGCCGGACGGCCGGGTGATGGAGGTGCTGAGCGAGCACCAGTGCCAAGGCTGGCTCGAGGGCTACCTGCTGACTGGGCGGCATGGCCTGTTCTCGTGCTACGAGGCGTTCATCCACATCGTCGATTCGATGTTCAACCAGCACGCCAAGTGGCTGAAGGCCTCGCGGGAGATCGCCTGGCGGCGGCCGATCGCCTCGCTCAATTACCTGCTCACCTCGCACGTGTGGCAGCAGGACCATAACGGGTTCAGCCACCAGGACCCTGGTTTCGTCGACCACGTGGCGAACAAGAAATCGGCCATCGTGCGCATCTACATGCCGCCGGACGCCAACACGCTGCTGTACGTGACGGACCACTGCCTGCGCAGCTGGGACCGGGTGAACGTGATCGTGGCCGGCAAGGCGCCGGCGCCGCAATGGCTGGACATGGATGCGGCGATCAAGCACTGCGCCGCGGGCATCGGCTTGTGGGAGTGGGCCAGCAACGATCGTGATGGCGGCCCAGACGTGGTGATGGCCTGCGCCGGCGACGTGCCTACGCTGGAGACGCTGGCCGCGGTGGACCTGCTGCGCCATTACGCGCCGTCGCTGAAGGTGCGCGTGGTCAACGTGGTGGACCTGATGACGCTGTCGCACCCCAAGCAACATCCGCACGGGATGTCGGACATCGACTTCGACGCGCTGTTCACCAAGGACAAGCCGGTGATCTTCGCCTATCACGGCTATCCGTGGCTGATCCACCGGCTGACCTACAACCGCACCAACCACGACAACATCCACGTCCACGGCTATCAGGAGGAGGGGTCCACCACGACCCTGTTCGACATGGTGGTGCGCAACGAGCTCGACCGCTTCCACCTGGTGGCCGACGCCATCGACCGCGTGCCGGCGCTGGGGGCGAACGCCGGCTACGCCAAGCAGGCGATCCGCGACAAGCTGATGGCGCACAAGCTGTACGTGAACGAGCACGGCGTGGACATGCCGGAGATCCGCGAGTGGCGTTGGCCCGGGCTCGCTTGACGGGCGGCGTTCGGCCGGGACAGGCTGCCGACATGGACAGTAGGCGGTTGGCTGCGTAGCGCGATGTCGGAAACGTCCCCGAACGCGTCGCGCGCGATGCACCCCGACGCGGTTCGGCTGATGGAGCTGGTGCGCGCCACCGGCCGGCCCGCCTTCGAGACGATGACGCCGGCGGAGGCGCGCGTGGCCTACAGCGCCGGACGCAAGGCGTTGCAACTGCCGCCCGAGCCGGTGGCGGACTGCCGCGATGTCGCGATCGATGGGCCGGGTGGTCCGTTGGCGCTGCGGTTGCATCGCGGCGCGGGGACGCCCGACGAAGCGTTGCCGGCGCTGCTGTATCTGCACGGCGGCGGCTGGGTGCTGGGCGACCTGAACAGCCATGACGGTTTGTGCCGCCGGCTGGCCAACCTGGCTGGATGCAGGGTGGTCGCCGTCGACTACCGCCTGGCGCCGGAGCACCGCTTCCCCGCCGCGCTGGACGACGCGCTGGCCGCGCTCGGCTGGATGGCCGCCAACGCCGACGCGCTGGGCATCGACCCGGCGCGCATCGCGGTTGGCGGCGACAGCGCCGGCGGCAACCTGGCGGCCGTGCTGGCGCTGATGGCGCGCGACGGCGCGGCGCCGCGGCCGGTGTTCCAACTGCTGCTGTATCCGGTGACTGACCTGGCGATGGACACCGCCTCGTATGCGCGCGCCGTGGCGGGCGTGCCGCTGACGGCGCGGACGATGCGTTGGTTCGTGGACCATTACGCGCCCGACCCGGCGCAGCGCAGCGACTGGCGCGCCTCGCCCTTGCGCGCCGCGAGCCTGGCCGGAACCGCGCCCGCGCTGGTGCTGACGGTCGGCCACGACCCGGTTGCCGACGAAGGCCGCGCCTACGCCGCCCGGCTTGAGGAGGAGGGAGTAAGGGTGACTGCGCTGCACCTAGCCGACCAGGTGCACGGGATGCTGACGATGAGCCGGATGATCGCGGCCGGCGACTGGGTGCTGCAGTTCGCCGCGCTGACGCTACGGGACGCCTGGCGGCCCAGCTAATACCGTCATGGCCGGACTTGATCCGGCCACCCACGGGGCGCCACCCGCACTGACGCAACGGGTTTGGCTTCAGCCGCGCCCAGACACGAACCACCGTCTCGCGTGAACGGCGTGGGTGGCCGGATCAAGTCCGGCCATGACGGCGCTTGGCGCGCTAGCCCGGCAAACCCAGCACGTTCTTCGCGATGATGCCGCGCTGGATCTCCGACGAACCGCCGTAGATCGTGACCGGGCGAGCCTGGATGAACATGCCGGAGGGATGCAGCTCGCGGTTGCCGCCGATCGGGTCCAGCAGGCCGGCCTGCTCCCCGGAGATGTCCAGCATCGCCTCGGTTATGCGCTGATACAGCTCGCTCTGATGGATTTTCAGCAGCGACACGTCGGGGCCGAGCGTCTCGCCGGCGCGCAGCTTTTCGGCGTAGACCTCGAACAGCGCCTTGTGGTCGGCCAGGTCCATCCGCAGCTCGGTGTAGCGGGCGGCGAACACCGGGTCGTCAAAGGCGCCCATGCGCTCGGCGAGTTGGCGCAGGCGGCCCAGCGCATGGGCGGACTGCCGGGCGGAGCCAAGGAAGATGCGCTCGAAACCGAGCAGCGCCTTGGCCATGGTCCAGCCCTTGTTGACCTCGCCGACCAGGTTCTCCGCCGGCACGCGCACGTCGTCGAAGAACACCTCGCAGAACTCATCGTGCAGTTCGAGATTGATGATCGGCCGCACGGTGACGCCGGGTTGGTTCAAGGGCACGAGCAGGAAGGAGATGCCCTCCTGCTTCTTCGCCGCCTTGTCGGTGCGCACCAGCAGGAAGATCCAGTTCGCGTCCGACGCGAGCGTGGTCCAGGTCTTCTGGCCGTTGACGACCCACTCGTCGCCGTCGCGCACCGCCTCCGTGCGCAGGCCGGCCAGGTCGGAGCCGGCGCCCGGCTCGCTGTAGCCCTGGCACCAGACGTCTTCCCCCGCCAGGATGCGCGGCAGGAAGCGCTGCTTCTGCGCCTCGGTCCCGTAGCGGATCAGCAGGGGGCCGAGCAGCACCAGCCCGTGGTCCGGCGTGCGGGCGACGCCGTGCCGCTCGAACTCCTCCAGCATGATGAGCTGCTTGGCGGCCGACAGCCCCATCCCGCCATGCTCGCGCGGCCAGGCGGGGGCGAGCCAGCCCTGGCGGGAGAGCGTCATGTACCAAGGTTTCGCCTCCGCCCAGTGCAGGCGGTGGGGCGGGTTGCGCAGCTCGGGGGGGTAGTTGGCGGTGATGAAGCCGCGGATTTCGGCTCGGAAAGCGTCGTCGGTGAGTTCGCTCAGGTCCATACGAATTATCCTTCCTTCTCCCTCTCCCGCCTGCGGGAGAGGGCCGGGTGAGGGGGCACCGCGCCTTCGCCGTGGGAAATCCCTCACCCAACCCTCTCCCGCAAGCAGGATAGGGCTCTCGAAAGTCAGTCCGGCGTAAAGCAGGGAACGGGGGTTCCATCCGCGGCGGGCTTCCAGACCAGAGTCACCGACTGGCCAATCTTGAGCGCGTCGAAATCGCAGTCCACCAAGTTCGTCATCATGGTCGGCCCTTCGGCCAACGTGACGTACGCCAGGGTGAACGGCGGATCGACCCGGCGCATCACGCTGTAGCTGTAGATCACGCCCTTGCCGGATGCCGGCTCCAGCGTGGTCGGCCCGCCGTCGAACGGCGACACCGCGCGCGGATACCAGAACAGCTTCCCGGTCCCGGTGCAGCGGCCGATCATGAACTTGCCCTGCTTCGCAGCCTCGTAGAACGCGGCGCTCTCCGGGCTGGCGGGCGGGGCGGGCGGGACGCGGTCGGCCATTACGCACGCTCCATGACGAGGGTGGCCGAACCATGCCGGCTGCCCAAAAACCCGCCCGTGCCGTGCGCCAGCGCCAGGGTGCAACCGGGGACCTGGACCGCCGGGTGGGCCTCGCCGCGCAACTGCCGCACCGCCTCGATCACCTTGGTGATGCCGCCGCGGTTGGCCGGGTGGTTGTTGCATAGACCGCCGCCATCCGTGTTGAACGGCAGCTTGCCCACGCCGCTGATCAGGTTGCCGTCGGACACGAACCGGCCGCCCTGGCCCTTCTCGCAAAACCCGAGATCCTCCAGCTGCATCAGCACGGTGATGGTGAAGCTGTCGTAGATCGACGCATACTGGATATCCGTCGGCTTGACCCCCGCCATCTCGAACGCCGGCGGCCCCGACCACACCGCGCCAGAGTAGGTCAGGTCCACCGCGCCGGCGGCCTGGCCTTTCCAGCTCTCGCCCGCGCCGATCACCCGCACCAGCGGACGCTTCAGCCCGCGCGCCGTGGACTCGGACGTCACCACCAGCGCGCCGCCGCCGTCGCTGACCACGCAGCAATCCAGCCGGTGCAGCGGGTCGCTGATCATGGGGGAGGCGACCACGTCGGCCACGCTCACCACGTCGCGCAGCATCGCGTTCGGGTTGTATTGCGCGTGGTGGCTGGCCGCGACCTTGATCCAGGCGAGCTGCTCCGACGTGGTGCCGAACTGGTGCATGTGCCGCATCGCGCACAGCCCGTAGATGTTGGGCGTGACCGGGCCGAACGGCGCCTCCCACGGCGCGTCCGGCGCGGCGGCGACCACGGGCCGGGCGTTGGCGCCGGAGTGCCCCTCGCTGCGGGGCCGCCCGGCCAGGGTGATGAGCGCCACCTCGCACCGCCCGGCCGCGATCGCCTCCGCGGCGTGCGCCACGTGCGCGATGTAGCTGCAGCCGCCCAGATCGGTGCTGTCCAAGTGCCGCAGCTTCAGATTCATGTAGTCCGCCATCGACAGCGGCCCGAGCCCGGGCGCGTCCCCGGCGCAGAAGTAGCCGTCCACGTCGTCCTTGGTCAGCCCGGCGTCGCGCAGGGCGCCTGTGGCGGACTCCGCATGTAGTTGCGCCACCGATTTGTCCGGGGCCTTGCGGGTTGGGTGCTCGTAGGCGCCCACGATGTAGCCTTTGGCTTTGATCGTCATGCGGGACAGCCTACGCCACCTGCACTAGCCGTCCAGCCCCGGAATGGCTACAGCCGCTCGCCATGCGCGCATTCCTGGATTTCGAGAAGCCCATTGCCGAGCTGGAGGGCAAGATCGAGGAGCTTCGGCAGATGCAGGAGCCCGGCGGCATCAACATCGCCGAGGAGATCGCCCGCCTCACCGACAAGGCCGACAAGCAGCTGCGCACCACCTACGCCCGGCTCACCCCGTGGCAGAAGACCCAGGTCGCGCGCCATCCGGACCGGCCCAAGGCGCTGGCCTACCTGGCCGCGCTGCTGACCGACTACACTCCGCTCGCCGGCGACCGCGCGTTTGCCGAGGATGCGGCAGTGGTCGGCGGATTGGGCCGATTCGACGGCCGCCCGGTGGTGGTGATCGGCACCGAGAAGGGCGCCGACACCGAGGGCCGGGTGGCGCATAATTTCGGCATGGCGCGGCCCGAGGGCTACCGCAAGGCGCGCCGCCTGATCGAACTGGCCGGCCGCTTCAACCTGCCCGTGCTAACCTTCGTCGACACGGCCGGCGCCTTCCCGGGCATCGAGGCGGAGGCGCGGGGCCAGGCGGAGGCCATCGCCCGCTCGGTCGAGGCCTGCCTGCTGGCGCCCGTGCCCATCGTGGCCACCGTGATCGGCGAGGGCGGTTCCGGCGGCGCCATCGCCCTGGCCACGGGGGACCGGGTGCTGATGCTGGAGCACGCGATCTACTCGGTCATCTCGCCCGAGGGTTGCGCCTCCATCCTATGGCGCGACGCGGCGCAGGCGGCGCAGGCGGCCGAGGCGCTGCGGTTGACCGCGGAGGATCTGCGCACGCTGCGCCTGGTGGACACCGTCGTCGCCGAGCCGCTGGGCGGCGCCCACCGCGACCCGGCCTCCGCCATCGCCGCCGTGGCCGAGGCGGTCCGGCTCGCGCTGGCCAGCATGGATGGGATGGACGGCCCCACGCTGCTCGCCCGCCGCCGCGAGAAGTTCCTGGCCATGGGCCGCGACGGCATCGGCTAATCCACCGCCCACCCCCACCGTCATGGCCGGACTTGATCCGGCCACCCACGCGGTTCGCGCAAAATGGTGTAGCGCGTGCTGGCGCGACCGGCCGTTAAAATAGTCAAACCAGTGAGGGTGGCGCGGCGTGGGTGGCCGGATCAAGTCCGGCGATCACGGCATTGGCGGGTGGGATTATCGCAGCACGTAGCCGCGCGCCTTCATGCAGGCGAGCACGTCCTGCCGCTCCGGCTCGCTGGACGCGAACACCGCCATGGCGGCGCTTTGCGGAGTCGCGTTCGCCTTGCGCGTCGCGGTGGCGTCGGCATTCTTGCGGCAACGGCGGATATCGGTCTGGTATCGCACCGTGTCATGATCGCCGGCCAGCGGCGGGTCGTAAGCGCTGCAGCCGGCCAGCCCCGCGCACAGCGCCAAAGCCCCGAACAGGAGACGCCGATGCACCCCCTTCCCGAAGCCGACCCCGCAACCCGCGCGTTGTTCACGGCGTGGCTCGAGACCTTCGCCGGCTACGTGCGGGAGGTGGACTACGCCGCCGCCCGACCGCTGTTCCACCCGGATATCCTGGCGTTCGGCACCCACAACGACGTCATCCCCGGTCTGGACTCGTGGAACGCCACCCAGTGGGCGAACGTCTGGCCCAGGACCACCGACTTCCGCTTCACCCTGGCGCAAACCCGCATCCTGCTGTCCGCGGATGGAAGCATGGCCACCGTGGTGGCGCCCTGGACCAGCACCGGCTACCACAAGGACGGCGCCGCGTTCGACCGCCCCGGCCGGGCAACGCTGGTGTTCAACAAGGGGCCGGACGGGTGGCTTTGCACCCACTCCCACATGTCGCTGAACCGCGGCGTGCCGCAGGAGAGCCACGCGGACCGGCAAGCGAAAAGCTAAACCGTCCGCCCGTGGCAGTGCTTGTACTTCTTGCCCGACCCGCACGGGCATAGCGCGTTGCGCGGGGTGCCGCGCCAGGTCGCCGGGTCGTCGGACACCAGCACGTCCTGCCGCGGGGGCAGGGTCGCCACCTCGATCGGGTCGGAGGCGAGCATGGTGAAGGCGGGCGCCTCCAGCACCTGCTCCGGATGGTTCTCATACAGCATGGGCGGCAGTTCCGGCATCGGCGGCGGCTCCGCCTGCAGCTCCAGCCCTGTCACCGTCTGCGTCACGCGCTGCTTCAGGTCGTCCAGCATGGCGTTGAACAGCGCGAACGCCTCGCTCTTGTACTCGTTGAGCGGGTCGCGCTGCCCGTAGGAGCGCAGGTGGATACCCTGGCGCAACTGGTCCAGCACCAGCAGGTGCTCTTTCCACACGGCGTCCAAGGTCTGCAGCAGCACCGACTTCTCGACGAAACGCATCAGGTCGGGGCCGAATGACGCGCCCTTCGCCGCCATCTGCGCCTCGGACGCGGCGATGATGCGGTCGCGGATGGCCTCCTCGTCGATGCCCTCCTCGGCGGCCCACGCTGCCACGGGGAGGTCGAGGTTCAACGTGCGGCGGCAGTCCTCGGCCAGCGCGTCGGCCTCCCACTGCTCGCTGAACGCCTTGGCCGGGATGCGCCGGGTGACCGCGGCGTCGATCACCTCGGCGCGCATGTCGTCCACCGTCTCGGTCACGTCGGCGGCCAGCATGAACTCGCGGCGCTGGCCGTAGACCTCCTTGCGCTGGCTGTTCATCACGTCGTCGTATTTCAGCACGTTCTTGCGCGTGTCGAAGTTGCGCGCCTCGACCTTCTTCTGGGCCTTCTCCAAGGCCCGATTGATCCACGGGTGAATGATCGCCTCGCCCGGCTTCAGCCCCAGCTTCTGCAGCATCCCGCCCATCCGCTCGGACCCGAAGATTCGCATCAGGTCGTCTTCCAGGCTCAGGAAGAAGCGGCTGGCGCCCGGGTCGCCCTGCCGGCCGGAGCGGCCGCGCAGCTGGTTGTCGATGCGCCGGCTCTCGTGCCGCTCGGTGCCGATCACCAGCAGGCCGCCTGCCGCCTTGACAACCTCGTGCGCCGCCGCGACTTCCGTCGCCATCGCCGCGGCGGCGGCCGCGTGCTCCTCGCCCTCGACGCCCTGCAACTCCAACTTCAGCCGCATGTCCAGGTTGCCGCCGAGTTTGATGTCGGTGCCGCGGCCGGCCATGTTGGTGGCGATGGTGATGGCGCCCGGCGCCCCCGCCTGGCTGACGATGCGCGCCTCCTGCTCGTGGAAGCGAGCGTTCAGCACGGCATGCGGCACGGCCTTATGGGTCAGCAGCTCGCTGATGATCTCGCTCTTCTCGATGGACGTCGTGCCCACCAGCACCGGCTGGCCCTTCAGCCGCGCCTCGGCGATCAGCGTGGCCACCGCCTCGTACTTCTCGGCGGCGGAGCGGTACACCTCGTCGTCGCCGTCGCTGCGCCGCACCGGCACGTTGGTGGGGATCTCCACCACCTCCAGCTTGTAGATCTCGGCGAACTCGTCCGCTTCGGTCAGCGCGGTGCCCGTCATCCCCGACAGCTTGGGATACAGCCGGAAATAATTCTGGAACGTGATGGAGGCGAGCGTCTGGTTCTCCGCCTGGACGGTCACGCCCTCCTTGGCCTCGAGCGCCTGGTGCAGGCCGTCGGAGTAGCGGCGGCCCTCCATCTTGCGCCCGGTGAACTCGTCGATGATGACGACCTTGTCGTCCTGCACGATGTAGTCGACGTCGCGCGCGAACAGCGTGTGCGAGCGCAGGCTCTGCTGGACGTGGTGCACCACGCTCACGTTGAAGATGTCGTACAGCGTGCCCTCGGTCAGCACGCCGGCATCGCGCAGCATCCCCTCGACGGTCTCGGTCCCCGCCTCCGTCATGGTGACGGTCTTGAATTTCTCTTCTTTTTCGTAGGTCGCCGGGTCGCGCACCAGGTCGCGCACCACGGCGTTGACTTGGCGGTACAGGTCGGAGCTGTCCTCCGCCGGGCCGGAGATGATGAGCGGGGTGCGCGCCTCGTCGATGAGGATGCTGTCGACCTCGTCCACGATGGCGTAGGCGAAGTCCCGCTGCGACATGTCCTCGAGGCGATACTTCATGTTGTCGCGGAGGTAGTCGAAGCCGAACTCGTTGTTGGTGCCGTAGGTGATGTCGGCGTGGTAGGCGGCGCGGCGCTGCTGGTCGTCCAGCCCGTGCACGATGATCCCCGTGGTCAGGCCCATGAACGCGTAGACCTGGCCCATCCACTCCGCGTCGCGCCGGGCGAGGTAGTCGTTGACGGTCACCACGTGGACGCCTTTGGCGGGCAACGCATTGAGGTAGACGGGCAGGGTGGCGACCAGCGTCTTGCCCTCGCCGGTCTTCATCTCGGCGATCTTGCCGTCGTTCAGCACCATCCCGCCGATCATCTGCACGTCGAAATGGCGCATCCCCAGCACCCGGCGGGACGCTTCGCGCACGGCGGCGAATGCCTCCGGCAGCAGGTCGTCCAGGGCGGCGCCCTCGGCCAGGCGGGCGCGGAACTCCACCGTCTTCGCGGCGAGCGCGGCGTCGCTCAGCGCGGCCATCGCCGGCTCGTGGGCGTTGATCTCCGGCACTCGGCGCTGATAGCCTTTCAGGGAGCGGTCATTGGCGGTGCCGAAGATGCTGCGGGCGAGGCTGGCGAACATGCTGGTTCCGGTCCGGACTGGCCTGGGCCTTGGAGGGCTCGAGCCGTGGATAACGCCGTAAGTAAGTGCTTAGTGGGCGATCTGAGGCTGTGAAATAGGCGCCGGGGCGCCCCTGGTCAACGCACCGCTCACGTGGCGGGGTGTTCAGGCGGCGGCAACTTCCCTTGCATGGACGGTTCGGCCATAACCGCGGCAACCGCACCGCCTACGCCAGAGGTCCCGTTTCATGCGCCTGTCGCTTGCCCTTGCAGCCGCCCTGCTCAGCGCTCCTGTGCTGACCATGGCGCAACCCGCCCCCGCCCCGGCTGCAACGCCGGCCCCGCCTCCCGGCGCGCCCCTGCCTCCGGTTCCCGCCACGCCCGCAGCGCCAGGTTCGCCTGCGGCTACGGCCATGGCGCCGGACACCGTGGTGGCCAAGGTCGGCGACCACGTCATCACCCTGGCGGACGTGTCGGAGGCGGCGCAGGCGCTGCCCGACGAGGTGCGATCCATGCCGCCGCAGGTGCTCTATCCGATGCTGCTGGACCAGATGGTGGACCGCGAGGCGCTGGTGATCCAGGCCGAGCGCGAGAAGCTGGCCAGCGACCCGCTGGTGCAGCGCGCCATCACCCGCGCCACCGACCAGGTGCTGCAGAACGCCGTCCTCAGCCGCGAGATCGGCCCGTCGGTCAGCGAGGCGGCGCTGCATGCGAAGTACGATGCAAACGTCGCCAAGACCCCCGGCGAGGAGGAGGTGCACGCGCTGCACATCCTGGTGCCGACCGAGGCCGAGGCGAAGGCGATCATCGACAAGCTCAACCGCGGGGCCGACTTCGCCGCCCTCGCCAAGACCGAGAGCAAGGACCCGGCCGCGCAGAACGGCGGCGATCTCGGCTCGTTCAAGAGGGCCGACATGGTGCCGGAGTTCGCCGACGCCGCGTTCGCGCTGAAGCCTGGCGAGTACACCAAGACCCCGATCAAGACCCAGTTCGGCTGGCACGTGATCAAGGTGCTGGACCGCCACGCCGCCACGCCGCCGACGTTCGAGCAGTCTCGCGACGAGCTGCGCCAGGAGATCATCCAGGCCGGGGTGCGCGCGGCGCTGGACAAGGCGCGGGTCGGGCTGCGGGTGGAGAAGTTCAACATGGATGGCACGCCGATGACGCCCGCCACCGCCGCCGCCACGCCGGACGCCACGGCGGCGCCGACGACGGACCTGCCGCCGACGCCGGGCGCCACGCCGGCCGTGCCGCGGTGATGGCGCTGCCGGTCTCCCCGATGGCCGCGGCGCTGCCCGCCCTGCCGCCGATGGCCGGGGTCCGGCTGGGCGCCGCGGCGGCGGGCATCCGCTACGCCGGGCGGACCGACCTGGTGATGATCGAGCTGGCGCAGGGAACCACGGTCGCCGGCGTGTTCACCCGCAACCAATGCCCGGGGGCGCCGGTCGAGTGGTGCCGCGAGGCGTTGGCCGCGGGGCGCGCCCGGGGCGTGGTGGTGAACGCCGGCAATGCCAATGTGTTCACCGGGGCGCGCGGCCGGGACGCGACGCAGGCGACCGCCGCCGCCGCCGCCGCCCTGCTCGGCTGCCCGGCCAGCGAGGTGTTCCTCGCCAGCACCGGCG
>CAXTBW010000096.1:0-16852 GCA_964242925.1 uncultured Acetobacteraceae bacterium | reverse complement strand
GTCGACGTCCGACAGGAACACGACGGCCGTCGTCAGGTGCCCGGGCAGCCCGGCCTTAGTCACGTCGGTCATCTCGATGTCGTTGTTGGCGCCCGCATTGAACACGGCGGTGACGTCGGGGTTGAGGCCGCGCACCTCCTGTAGGACGCTGGACAGGTCGGTGGTCGCTGGCGGCACGACGAAGCTCTTCACCACCTCGCCGCCATGGTCCTTGATCACTTGGGTCATCGTCGCCAGCGCGCCCTTGCCGAACCCGGCGTCCGCCACGATCGCGACCCAGCGCTTGCCGTTGGGCTGCGCCGCGAGATAGGCCGCGGTTGCCGTTTCCAGCGCGGTCGCGTCGTAGGAGTAGTGGTAGAAATACTTGCTGCAGTCGGACCGGTTCAGCGCCGGGTTGGCCGAGTTGGTGCTGATCGCCAGCCGGTGCCGCTGCGTTGCGACCTTGCTGACTGCGGTGGCGATCGGCGCGTTCTGGATGTCCATCAGCAGGTCGGCGCCGGCATCGTAAGCCTGGTTGGCCAGGCCCGGCGCCTCGGCCGCCTTGTTGTGGTCGTTCAGCGCGTCGACCACGATCGGGCGGCCCAGCACCGTGCCACCGAAATCCGCCACCGCCATCTTGGTCGCGTCCACGCCCCCGTTGCCGGCGCGCGCGTTGTAGATGTCGTCGTTCAGGTCCGCGAGGACGGTGATGTGGACAGGCGCCGGGTCAGCCGCCCGCGCGACCCCTGTGAGCGTGCAGGTCGCAAGCAGGGCAAGGGCCAATTTCGACATGTGTTCCACTCTCCGACGCGCTTCCCGCGGCGGCGTAGCGCTAGCCAATTGCCCACCGGCAGACAAGTCACGCCGCCGCTACCGTGCCGTGCTCCAGGGTTCGGCCGGATCCGTGATATGACACCGGTCATGGAGACCACACCCCCGATCCCGCTTGCCGTCCTCGTCGGCATCCAGACGCCGGACACCGATGACGCCGCGCACGAAGCCAGCCTCGAAGAGCTCGGGCGCCTGGTGAAAACGCTGGGCTACGAGGTGGTCGGCACGGTTTCGCAGAAGCGCGAGGGCACCGGCGCCGGGGCACTGCTAGGCAGTGGCAAGCTGGCCGAGTTGGCGGCGCTGACCGGGGGCACCGGCGTGGTCGGCTCGATGGCGCCGCCGCCGAGATCTAAGGCCCGGCAGCGCTTCGAAGGCGCGGCCCCGACTGCTGACCCGGCCGCGCCCGATCCGGAGGCCGCTCGCAAACCCGAGTTCGTGATCGTCGACCACGAGCTGTCGCCGAGTCAGATCCGCAACCTCGAGCGTGCAACCGGCGCCGAGGTGCTGGACCGCAACGGCGTCATCGTCGAGATCTTCCACCGCCACGCCAACACCCGCGAGGCCAAGCTGCAGGTGGAGATGGCGCGGTTGAAATATGTCGCACCCCGTATGCGGGAGTCGTCCGCTGGTGGGGGCCGTCAACAGGGTCCGGGTGCCGGCGAGAGCGCGCTGGCGCTGGATCGCCGCAAGGTCCGCGACCGGCTGTCGGAGCTCCGCGAGCAGCTGGAGGCGGTGCAGCGCGACGGGGACCAGCGCAGGTCGGCCCGGCGCGACCAGCTGCGGGTGGCGCTGGTCGGCTACACCAATGCGGGCAAGTCCTCGCTGATGCGGGCGCTGACCGGCAGCCAGGTGCTGGTGGAGGACAAGCTGTTCGCCACCCTCGACACCACCGTCCGCACCCTGCAGCCGGAGACCCGGCCCCGCGTGCTCGTCTCCGACACGGTCGGCTTCATCAAGCAGCTGCCGCACGACCTGGTCGCCTCGTTCCGCTCCACCTTGGCGGAGGCGCTGGAGGCCTCGCTGCTGCTGTTCGTGGTCGATGCGTCGGACCCGACCTACGAGGCGCAGCTGGAAGTGAGCCGCAGCGTGCTGCGCGAGATCGGCGCCGATGCCGTGCCGTCGCGCCTGGTGCTGAACAAGCTGGACCGGGTGGACGCAGCCGGGCGCGCGGCGCTGGTGGAGAAGCATCCGGACGCGATCCTGCTCTCCGCCCACGCGCCGGAGGATGTGAGCGCGCTGCGGGACACCATCATCGCGTTCTTCGAGGCGGCGATGGTGGAGGAGGTGCTGGTGCTGCCCTATGCGAAGCAGGGCCTGATCGGCGAGGTCTACGAGAGCGCGCGGGTGTTGTCCGAGGAGCACGACGAGACCGGCCGGCTGCTGAAGGTGCGCGGCCTGCCGAGCGCCATTACCCGGCTGCGGCGGAGCCTCGCCGCGCACTGAGATGCGGCGTCGACAATTGTCATTGCGAGGAGCGTTTGCGACGCGGCAATCCAGCCGCCAGCGCCATACGCGCCGCCTGGATCGCCGCGCCGCCAAGCGGCGCCTCGCGATGACGGGTGATTGGGTTGCTCCGCTGGATTGAGGTCTTCCGCGGGTCGGAGAGGTTTCAGTGGGCCTGGGCAAGGAACGCGTCGGCGGTCCTCAGGCTCAACGCCATGATGGTCAGCGCCGGGTTGGCGGGCATGGCGCTCGGGAACACCGAGTTGTCGCACACCCACAGATTGGCGATCTCGTGGCTGCGGCCGGTCGGGGTCACCACGGAACGGCCAGGGTCCGCTCCCATGCGGCAGGTGCCGATCGTGTGGGCGGAGCGTGGACAGGTCCAGATGTCGGTCGCGCCTGCCGCCTGCCAGACCGCGGTCATCAATGACGCCGCATGCCGGGCCATCGCAGTCTCGTTGGCGCCGTAGCTGAAATGCACGCGCGGCTTCATCATCCCCGCCTCGTCGGGCTCGTCGGACAGCTCCAGGTAGTTGCCCGGCTGCGGCAGGCACTCGCCGTTGATGCCGATGCCGGCGACGTGGTTGTAGCGATGCAGGTAGTCCACCAGCTTCTGCCCCCACAGGCCGCGGCCGCGCGCGACCTGCGTGCTGAACGTGACGGGGACGACGCCCAGGCTCTGCACCAGGTAGCCGCCGGCGAAATCGGCGTCCGGCGGGCGGATCATGTCCTCGGTGATCAGCGACGACGGGTAGCCCTTATGTGACCGCATTTCCTGCGCGAAGGTGCCCCAGACCTGGGTCGCGACGTGAGCCATGTAATTGCGCCCGACCTGCCCGCTGCCGTTGGCCAGCCCCGTGTGCAGCAGCAGCCGCGGCGTTTCCACGGCGCCGGCGCACAGGAACAGCGCGGCGCAGGGCTGGCGGTGGTCGGCTCCATCCTTGCGGTAAATCACGGCGGTCACCTCGCCGGCCGCGTTGCGCTCGATGCCGTGCGCCATGCAGCCGGGCCGGATCTCCGCCCCGGCCGCTACCGCCTGCGGCAGGTACGTCACGTCCATGGTTGCCTTGGCGCCGGTGCGGCAGCCCTGGTGACAGTAGCCGCAGTTGATGCAGGGCGGCCGATCGGGCGCGTCCGGCTGCGACCACGCGCGCGTCGCCACCGCCACCGGCCCAGCGCAGCTTCGGATGCCGAGCGCCGCGCAGCCCGCCTGCATCGCCTGCGCCGGCGCGTTCAGGGCGACGGGGGGCAATGGATAACGGCGGGCCGGGTCCCACGGGTACGCCGCCGGGCCGGACACGCCGATCGCCTGCTCGACCTCGATCAGGTATGGCTGCAGTTCATCGTAGCGCAGCGGCCAGTCCTCGCCGGCGCCGGTGGTGGCGCGCAGGCGCAGATCCCGCGGGTCCGGCCGCGGCGCGTAGGCGCCCCAGTGCAGCATCGAGCCGCCGACGCCCCTGCCGCTGTTGTTGGCGCCGAACGCTTCCGGCGTGGACCCGGCGCTCAACCGCTCGTTCAGCCAGTAGATCTTGGACGCGTCCACCTCGTCGGCGGTGAACTGCTCCGGGTCATGGTTCTGCCCGGCCTCGAGCGCCACCACGCGCAAACCCGCTTTCGCCAGCCGAGCCAGCAGCGGGGCGCCGCCGGCGCCGGTGCCGATGACGACGGCGTCGACCGTCTCGTTCGTGGCGTAGCGCCGCATCCCGTCCAGGTTCATGGCGCCGCCGGCTCCCACGGCTCGCGTTCGCCGATGCCGATGCGGACGAAGCCGGGTTTCGGTTCGCCGTCGCCTCCGTAGCCGATGCCGCTGTAGCCCATGCGGGCCAGGGTCGCCGGGTGCGCGACGTACAGCCGTGCGGCCTGGGCCCGCAGGTCCTCGAACCACATCCGCATCTGGTCGGCGGACAGCGCGCCGGCAGCGTGGCCCGCGGCGGCCTGCGACAGCAGCGCGTCCTGCGCCGCCGGGTCGAGGCGGACGAAGCCGTCCAGCGCGTCGAGCCCGGCCCGCCAGGCCTGCTTGGCCGGGGGCAGCGCGTCGAAGCGCCAGCCCTCCCCCGGGCCGTCGAATGCGGCGTCGATGCGCGCGGCAAGGTCGATGCGACCTGGCCCGGGCTGCGGCAACACGCGGTCCAGCACGGCGCGCAGGGTGCCGAGTTGGCCGGCGGACAGCGTTGCGGGCGCATAATCCGGATCGTCGGGCGCCGCGCGCGGCATCAGCGCGGCTCGCGTGCCCGTGCTGACGCGGGAGGAGTCGATCAGGGCGCGGTAAGCCTCATCGATTGGCGGCGCGGGGGTGATCTGGGTGGCGATCAGGCGCGCCAACTCGTCAGGCCGCTCCATGGGCAGCAGGTGGCCAGCGCCGGGTAGCGTGACGTAACGAGCGTGCGCGTAGTGCGGGGCGGCGAAACGTCTCTGCGCTGGCTCGCCCAAGCCGGAGTCCTCGCCGCCGGAGACGATCAGCGCCGGCGTTTGCAGCACGCCGACCCGGTCGGCCCAATCCTCGCGGCTGCCGCGGCCGAGCCAGGCGATCCAGGCGTCGCGCTTGGCCTGCAGCACGTCGTCCACGACCTGCCGGTTCAGCCCGGCGGCGAGCGGCGCGCCGACATTGCCGTCGACGTATTCCTGCGCTTGCGCCCGGCTGGATTGCTCGCCGCCGGCGAACCAGCCCATCATGGTGCGGCGCTTGGCGTCCTCCATCGGTTCCGGCCCGGGCGGCGAGCCGGCAATCAGCACAATGCCCGCGAGGCCGCCGAGACCCTCCTCGCCGTCCTCCGCCCGTCGCGCCACGACGGCGGCGACCTTGGCGCCCATGCTGTGGCCGATCAGGAACCACCGTTTGGGCGCATGCAGCCGGATGGCGGTGGCGAGGTAGTCGGCCATGTCGGACACGCTGTAGCCGGCGACCTGGGCCGATGCGCCGAAGCCGGGCAGATCGACGGGCACGCAGTCGCACTCCGCGCGCAGGCGTTCGGCGATGACGTCCCAACCGCGCGCGCTGCCGGCGAGGAAGTGGATGCAGAAGGCGGTTGCGCGTGTCGTCATGCAACGCGACTTGGCCCGAGGGCGGGGTATTGCAACGCGCGTGCCGCCCCTCGCCCCGGCCCTCTCCCGCACGCGGGAGAGGGGGAGCAAGCGGGTTAGGCTGGGAGGAAGTCGGGAACGGAGAGGTAGCGCTCGCCGGTGTCGTAATTGAAGCCGAGCACGACCGCGTTCGGCGACAGTTGCGGCAGCGTCTTCGCGATGGCGGCCAGCGTGGCGCCGGAAGAGATGCCGACCAGCAGGCCCTCCTGGCTGGCGGAGCGGCGGGCATACTCGCGAGCTTCTTCCGCCTCCACCTGCACCGTGCCGTCCAGCAGCTCGACGTGCAGGTTGCCGGGGATGAACCCGGCGCCGATGCCCTGGATCGGGTGCGGCGCGGGCTCCCCGCCGGAGATGACCGGCGACAGCGACGGCTCCACCGCGAACACCTTCAGCCGCGGCCAGCGCGCCTTCAGCACCTGCGCGCAGCCGGTGATGTGGCCGCCGGTCCCGACGCCGGTGATCAGCGCGTCGATGCCGTCGGGGAAGTCCTTGGCGATCTCCTCCGCGGTGGTGCGGACGTGGATGGCGATGTTGGCCGGATTCTCGAACTGCTGCGGGATCCAGGCGCCGGGAGTCCGCTCGGCCAGTTCGACGGCGCGGGCGATGGCGCCCTTCATGCCTTTCTCGCGCGGCGTCAGGTCGAAGGTGGCGCCGTAGGCCTGCATCAGCCGCCGGCGCTCGATCGACATGGATTCGGGCATCACCAGCACGAGCTTGTAGCCCTTCACCGCGGCCACCATCGCCAGCCCGATGCCGGTGTTGCCGGAGGTCGGCTCGATGATGACGCCGCCGGGCTGCAGGCGGCCATCCGCCTCCGCCGCCTCGATCATGGCGAGGGCGATGCGGTCCTTGATCGAGCCGCCAGGGCTCGAGCGCTCCGACTTCACCCACACGGCGGCATCGGGGAACATGCGCGCCAGGCGGATGTGCGGGGTGTTGCCGATGGTCTCGAGCACGCTGTTGGCCTTCATGCGGCGGTCCTCCTGCTGGCGATCCTGGGGGTGGTGGAATCGCGTGGGCATTTTACGTCGACATCGTCACGCCAGGCCTTGAGCCTGGTATCCACGGGCCGCGGCTGCCGACGTTCCGCCCGGCTGGCGATGCCGGAGCGATCACGTGCCGGCCAGCGCCGTTTGGACGCCGTGGATATCAGGGTCAAGCCCCGGCATGACAGTGAAACCCTACGCGGCTTGCGAAGTGTTTGCATCCCACCAAGCGGCGAACGCGGCCTGCTGCGGCGGCGTGAGATGCATGGAGTGCTTGGTGCGGCGTTCCAGCACGTCGGCGGGCGTGCGCGCCCACTCCGTGCGGCGCAGGAAGGCGGCTTCGCGGGCGAAAAGCAGGCCGCCGAAATGCTGGCCGAGATCGTCCATCCCTCCTGCCCCGCCGAGCAGTTCCTCGGCGCGGGTTCCGTACAGCCGGGCGTAGTGGTGCGCCAGCGGCGGCGGCAGCCAGGGACGGCGCGCGCGCAACCCCGCCAGCCACGCTGCGAAGTCCGGCATGTCGCCGCCGGGCAAGGGCGCGTTCGCGGTCCAGGCCGGCGACGGCGGCAGATAGGGCGCCAGCCGCTCCATCGCGTGCTCGGCCAGGCGGCGGTAGGTGGTGATCTTGCCGCCAAATATCGACAGCAACGGCGCCTGGCCGAGCGCGGCGTCCAGGTCGAACCGGTAGTCCCGCGTGAGCGTGGAGGCGCTGGCCGCGCCCCCATCGTCGAACAGCGGGCGGATGCCAGTGAACTCGGCCAAAATGTGCGACTCGCTCAGCTGCGCGCGCATGACGGCATTGACCGCGAGCAGCAGGTAGCGTCGTTCCGCCGGGTCGACGACGGCATCCTCCGGGCGGCCCTCGTACGGCGTGTCGGTGGTGCCGATCAAGGCCAAGCCTTCGTAGGGGCAGACGAAGATCACCCGCTTGTCGTCGTTCTGCAGCAGGTAGGCGTGGGCGCCTTCCCAGAACTTGCGGACGACCAGGTGGCTGCCCTTCACCAGGCGAACCTGGCTGCGCGTATTCCGGCCGGTCACGCCGTGGATCACGTGGTCCACCCATGGCCCGGCGGCGTTCACCAGGATGCGCGCCTGCACGGTGCGCTCGCCATCCGGGCCGCGCAGGGTGACGGCCCAGCCATCGCCCTCACGCCGCGCGCGGGTCGCCTGCGTGCCGACCAGGATCTCGGCGCCGTGCGCGGCCGCATCCAAAGCGTTCAGCACCACGAGGCGGGCATCGTCCACCCAGCAATCCGAATACTCGAACGCGGTGACGAAGCCGGGCTGAACGGCGCGCCCCTCCGGCGAAGTGCGCAGATCAATGCGGCGCGTGCCCGGCAGGCTGACCCGGCGGCCGAGATGGTCGTACAGCAACAGCCCGAGGCGCAGCAGCCAGACCGGCCGCTGCGCCGGGCTGTGCGGGATGACGAAGCGCATCGGCCAGACGATGTGGGGGGCGATCCGCAGCAGCACCTCGCGCTCGGCCAGCGCCTCGCGCACCAGGCGGAACTCGCGGTGCTCGAGGTAGCGCAGGCCGCCATGCACCATCTTGCCGGAGCGCGAGGAGGTGCCCTCGGCGAGGTCCCCCTTCTCGCACAGCAGGACGCGGAGGCCGCGCCCAGCGGCGTCGCGCGCGATCCCGGCGCCGTTGACGCCGCCGCCGATCACCAGGAGGTCGAAGCTCACTCCGCGGCTGCGCGGGCCTTTATCGAGCCGGCTTCACCCAAGTCGGCCCAAGTCGGGCCGTCGCCGGCGACGGTGGTGCGGCGCATGTCGCGCACCACGTCCGCGGGGAAGCGCCGCACGCGGTGCATGGTCTGCCGGTTGTCCCACATGACCAGATCGAGCGGCTGCCAACGGTGCACGTAGACGAAGCGCGGCTGCGTCGCGAGCTCGTTGAGGTCACGCAGATAGGCGCGCGCCTCGGGGACCGGCCAGCCCAGGATGCTGCCGGCATGCGACGACAAGTACAGTGAGCGGCGACCGGTGACCGGATGGGTCCGCACCAGGCGCTGCCGCACAGGGGTGAACGCGATGCGCTCCTCCGGGGTGAGGTCGTCGAAGCCCAGCGCGCCGCGGGAGGTCATCAGCGAGTGCTCGCACACCAGGTCCTCAGCCTCGGCCTGCTCCGCCGCGCTGAGCGCGTCATAGGCGGCGCGCATGTCGGCGAATTCGGTATCGCCGCCGGTGGGGGAGACCTTGCGGCCGGACAGGATCGAGTACTTCGCGGGGGTGGCGCGGAACGAGCTGTCGGAGTGCCACAGCTGGTTGCCGAGGTTGAACATGCGGCGGCGGTCGTCGCGGGCGAGCGGCTTGCCGTCCTTGTCGAGGTTGGACACGTCGGCCATACGGGCGTCCAGGCGGCGCTGGTCCGCCTTGGTGACGTTGCCGCCGGCGGTGTTCTCGAGGGCGCCGAAGCAGAGGGTGAAGGCCATCTGCTGATCGTCGGTCAGGTCTTGGCCGGGGAACACCAGCACGGCGTGCTCGTCCATGCCGCGCTCGATTGCGGCAACCGTTTCCGTGTCGAGAGGCTGGCGAAGGTCCACCCCGGCCACGCGGCCGGCCAGCGTAGGGCCGACGCGCTCGATGGAGATTGGCATTGTCGTTCTCCCCTTTCGTTCACGCTATCGCGCCGGGCGGGGCGAGGGCAATACCGGCGCTACTTGACCTTGGTGGGGTCCGAGCCGTCCGCCACCCATAGATTGCTGAACACGCCTTGCCGCAGTTCCGGCGGAACGATCGCGACCTTCCCGTCCACGAAAACGCGATGACTTGGAAATTCACTGCCGCGAAGCATGCCTGTAACCAAGGGGGCGCCGCTGCCGACGTTGATTTGACCTACGATGTTATGCCAGATGTAGACTGAGGTTCGCGGCTGGATGACTTGGAAACTCGGCTCTGCGAGTAGATGAGGCCTTCCTTTCGCCGTCCAGGCGAACGTTAGCGTGCTCTCCGCAGAGCTTGTCGTCACTGGAGTTGCAATCAATGGCGGTGGCTGCAGGGGCCCTTCCTTCCCGCCATCGGTGGCCAACGCCGATGCCGTAGCGCCGAGCAGCTTTCCGTCTGACCACGTAAGGTGAAAGTCGCACGATGAGAACAGCCGGTAATGCTTGTCTTGAGCGACCGTTCTGGGATCCTCGCTGAAGTTTTTATCCGCCAACAAGACCATAGCATTCAACAAAGTCTGACGCGGCACCGGCACTGGTGGATTAGACGGAACGACTGTCCACCCCGGCATAATCCCGACTTTGCTTCCGATGACCGCAATGAAGCTCTTCACCGCAACTTGGACGGTTTGCGACTTCACCGCCGCGACCGGCGGGGGGACCGGCGTCTTGGATAGAAAAAGCAACACCGTGCGGAAGCGCTCATCCAGCGAGCCGTCGGGTTCCCCTTCGCGTGCGGCGGCGCCTTCGCCAAAGCCCGTGGATTGCTTGACGTTGAAGCCGTTCGTAACCCCGCTGCGCAGGAACGCCTCCGTCTCCGCCGCTCGCCGTTCGGACAGGGCTTGGTTGTGCGCGGCGCTGCCCTTGCGGTCCGTCAACCCAACGATGCTGACGCTGCCGCCGCCCTGCAATGTGGGGAAAGCCTCGGTGCGAAGGAACGTCTTGTGCTCCTCCTTGAGTTTCTCGCCGTCGATGTCGAAGTTGTAAAGCATCAGGCTCGGCGGAGCGGTGCGCTTTTCGGTCTTACCGGATCCCGTTGCTCTCATAGGCGCTCCTCGATCGGCCTCAACGATAGGCCGCTCGAGCGATGTTCTAATTCATGTCCGGTCGTATTGTCATCAAATTAATTGCGTTACCCCAACGGTGATCGGGGATGATGCGCGCCCGGCGCCTCCGGCGCTGCCTAGGCCAGCAGGGATGCGCGGGAGGCGACGAACTCCTCCACCGCGTCGCAGAACTCGTCGCATTCGGCCGCGCCGACTTCTAGGCTGAGCGCGGCCATGCCGCGCCGCGCCAGGTAGAAGCCGCGATCGAGCATGTCGAAGAAAAACAGTTCGCGCAGGCCCATGTCGCCGCGAGCCGCATTGGCCGGGTTGCGGAGGGCGCCGCGGACGAAATGCGCGGTCAGCATCGAGCCGAGGCCGGTCCATTGCATGGGCGCGTCCCCGGCCAGCGCGTTCAGCCGGGCGCGCAACGACTCGCCGCGGGCGAACAGCGCCTCCGCGACGTCGGGCGTGAACAGCCGGGTTAGCCCGGCGTGGCCGGCCGCCATGGTCAGCACGTTGTTGTTGAAGGTGCCGGCATGCGGCAGCGGGTCCGGGCGGCGCGGGTCGAAACGCTCCATGATGTCGGCGCGGCCGCCGAACGCGCCGAAGCTCATCCCGCCGCCGATATACTTGCCCAGCGTGGTCATGTCCGGGGTGATGCCCAGGCGTGACTGCATGCCGCCGGCGGACATGCGGCTGGTCATCACCTCGTCGAAGATCAGCAGGGCGCCGGTGCGCGTGGCGGCCTCGCGCACCGCCGCGAGGAATGCCGGGTCGGCTGGGATGCAGCCGCCGCTGCCGAGCATCGGCTCGAGCAGGATGCAGGCCAGGTCGTCCGCGTGCGCGTCCACGGCGGCGAGCGTGGCGGCGATGTCGTTGTACTGGCCCAGCACCCAGCGGTGCGGCGCATTGATCGGCGAGCCGCCGCCGGCGAAGGACAGCACGCCGCCGTGGTAGGCGCCGTCCATCACCATCACGCGCGAGCGCCCGGTGACCGCGACCGCGGTGTTCACCGCCATCAGGTTCGCCTCGGTGCCGGAGTTGGTGAACCGCACCAGGTCGACGCTGGGGAAGCGGTCGCAAATCACCCGCGCAAGTCGCGCCTCCATCACGCCGTGGCCACCCAGGTTCCAGCCGCCGTCGAGCGCGGTGTCGATGGCGTCGCGGATCACCGGGTTGCTGTGGCCGTACAGTCCGGCGGTGTATTCGCCCAGCAGGTCGATGTATTCGTGGCCGTCGGCATCCCACAGGCGGCAGCCCTGGCCCCGCGCCATGGTCAGCGGGAACGGCGAATGGAACAGCACGCTGCGGGTGTTGCCGCCGGGCATGACGGCGGCGGCCGCCACGTGGGCGGCGAGGCTGGCGGGGTTGCGGGCGACGTAACGCTCGCGCGCCTCGGACAGGGCCGCGTCCAGGCTGGTGTTGACGAGCGTCTGCGACATGACCGGGCTCCCGCGCTTACGGGGGCGCAGCCTCGCCCAAGATCAGCGCCCGAGCAACTCCTCGCACAGCCGGCCGAGCCGCTCCGCCGGGTCGCGGATCGCAATCGGCAGGATGACCCGGTTCGCCTTGGCCGCGCCGCCCAACGCATCGGCCAACGTCGCGGCGGATGGTCCGTCCGGCAGGCTCAGCGCCACGGCGTTCGGCCCCGCGTCCAACCGGGACACGCCGCGCGCCACGCACCAGACGCGCAGCCGCGCCAGGTCGACCAATTGCAGCACCGGCGCGGGCAGCTCGCCGAAGCGGTCGGCCAGCTCCTCCACGAAGTCATCGGCGGCCGCGGCGGAGTCAAGGCGCGAGAGGCGGCGATACAGATCCAGGCGGAGGTTCGGCTCGGGCGCCAGCGCCTCCGGGATGCGGGCCGACAGCTCGGTGTGCAGTTGGGGCTGGCAGACCTGCGTGCGGCCATCGATCGCGGCGACCAGCATGCGCTGGTACAGCTCGGTGCCGATCGCCCGCACGTGGCCGGCCTGGCGGTCGCCGAACAGGTCGCCAGCGCCGCGCGCGTCCATGTCGGCGAGGCTGATCGCGACGCCGGCCCCCAGTTGGGTCTGCGCGGCCAGCGTGCGCAGCCGGCGCTGCGTGGTGGCCGACAATGGCGCGCCGGGCTCGGACAGCAGGTAGGCGCTGCCGCGGCGCTCGCCACGGCCCACCCTGCCCCGCATCTGGTGCAACTGCGCCAGGCCGAACCGGTCGGGCCGGGTGACCAGGATCGTGTTGGCGCGGGAGATGTCCAGCCCGGCCTCTATGATGTTGGTCGCCAGCAGCACGTCGCCATGTCCGGCGGCGAACCCGGCGACGGCGTGTTCCAGCTCCGCCGGCTTCATGCGGCCGTGCGCGCGCACCACCGACAGCTCCGGCGCGAGATCCGCCAGCCGCGCGGCGATGGGCGCCAGGTCCTCGATGCGCGGGCAAACGATGAAGCTCTGGCCGCCGCGGGCGTGCTCCCGCATCAGCGCCTCGCGCACCACCACCGGCTCCCATGGCAGCACGAAGGTGCGGATGGGTTGCCGGCGCACCGGCGGGGTGGCGATGACGCTGACGTCGCGCAGGCCGACCATGGCGCCCTGCAGCGTGCGGGGGATGGGCGTTGCGGTCATGACCAGGGCGTGCACGCCGCCGTCCGGGTTGCGCAGGGCGGCCAGGCGTTTCTTGTCCGCCTCGCCGAAGCGTTGCTCCTCGTCGATGACGACCAGCGCCAGGTTCTTGAACCGGATCGCGGGCGCCGCCACCGCCTGGGTGCCGATGACGATGTGGATGCCGCCATCGGCCAGCGCCTCGCGCACCGCACGGCCGTCGGCGCTGGCGGCGCCGCGCAGCAACGGGGCGACGCGCACCCCCAGTCCGGCGAAACGGCGCGTGAAGCTGTCGTAGTGCTGCCGGGCGAGCACCGTGGTGGGCGCTGCGATAGCGACCTGGCGCCCGGTCAGCGCCACGGCGGCGGCGGCGCGCAAAGCCACCTCGGTCTTGCCGAAGCCGACGTCGCCGCACACCAGGCGGTCCATCGGGCGGCCGGATGCGAGGTCGGCAAGCGTGTGGTCGATCGCGTCGGCCTGGTCGGGCGAGAGGCCGAAGGCGAACCGGCGGACGAAGCGGCCGAACGCGGCGGCCGGTGGATGGATAGCGGGCGCGCGCAACGCGGCGCGGGCGGCCGACGCGGCGGCGATCTCCCGCGCGGTGTCGGCGATTTCGGCCGCGATGATCGCGCGTCGCCGGCGCCATGCCGCGCCATCCACGTGGTCCAGGGCGATGTGTCCTTCGTCGCTGCCGTAGCGCCAGACTTGGTTCAGTTCCTCGATCGGGATCAGCAACTCGGTGTCGTCGGCGAACTCCAGCGCGACCCGCTCCGACGCGTCCACCGCCGCCAGGCCGCGCAGGCGGCATACTCCGCGGTCGGCATGGACGACGAAGTCGCCGAAGCGGGGCGGTTCCTCGACGATCAGGCGGCGGGCGGCGTCGGCGGGCGGGGTCGGGGCGGCGAGGGCCAGCACGGTCAGTTGGGGCCGGGCGAATCCGGACCCGAGCGACAGGTGGGTGATGGCGGCGGTGTTTACGGGTCCGGCGAGGGCGGCCTCCCAGTCAGGCGCCAGCCAAACCGGCGCGCCCCGCCGCGCGAGCGAGGCGTGCAGGCGCGTCGCGGCGTCTCCGGCGGCAATGACGACGCGGCCGCCAGCCAAGGCGTCGCCGATCGCGGCCGCAGCGACGCGGTTGCTGGCCGGCATGGTGACCCCGCGCCCGATCGCGTTGGCGGCCAGCGTGTCGCAGCCCTGCACGGCGGCCTCCAGTTCGGCGGCCGTGCAGAACAGCTGCGCCATCGGCGGAACGGCGGGCGGGCCGTCTTCCCCGGCGCGGCGAACCCGCAACGTGGCGGCGTGGGCGTCCGCGACCTGCTCGGCCAGTTCGGTCCAGCAGGTGTGGATTTCGGGGTGCAGCAGGATCGTTGCATCTGCGAGATAGGCAAGGACGCCGACCAGTTCGGGCGCTTCCTCGCGCACGGGGCGCAACGTCACCCCGGGCAGCCCCGGACCGTCCGAGCGCTGGCTGGCCGCATCGACGTGGTGGACGCCCTGGATGAGGCCGTCTTCCGCGACCGCCAGACGGAACGGGAATGCCGCGTCGCCGGGGAACAGGTCGATGACGTGGCCGCGCATGGCGAATTGGCCGGGTTCGTCCACGTGTTCGTCCGCAACGTAGCCCCAGGCGCGCAATTGCTCGGCCAGGGTATCCGGTTGGACCGGCTGCCCTGCCTGCAGCGTGATCGCGGCGCCGGCCCAATGCGATGGCGGCGGCGCCTTCGTCATCATGGCGCGGGCCGAGGTGATCACCAGGCGTGGTCGATTGGGGGCGGCGGCGAGGGCGGAGAAGGTGGCGACCCGGCGGCCGGTTACGCCGGCGGAGGGCGTCGTGCGGTCGTAGGGCAGGCTGTCCGGGGCGGGCAGCGCAAGCACTTCGAGCGCCGGGTCGAAGACGGCGACGGCGGCTGCGAGCGAGTCGATGCGATCGCCTGTGGCGTCGATGAAAACGAGACTTCCCGGGCAGTTCCGCGCGGTCGTTGCGAGGTCTAGGCCCAGGGCGGGCAGGCACTCCGACAGCCCGGTGTGCGCGAGCGGGTGGGTTCCAGTGTCGGGCACCTAGGCCAGCCCGCTTCTTGCGTGGCAGGCGGATGCCGCCTCGAGTTGCGCACTCGAGGGTGCTACAGTGCTGCGTGCCATGGGGACCTCGCTTGCCGGGTCCGGGGCGAACGCCGGTCCGTGGCGAGGGGTTCCGCGAGCGGACGTCGATGTGCTCGGGCGGCTGTCGCCCCCGGCTCTGTCGCAGGACCCTCGCGCAGTCATGCCAGGCCATGACGAGACGAGCGGCCCGTCGTTTCGACGCGCGCGACGTGGAGACGGTGCAGGACGCGCCCCAACCCCGGCCCTCTCTCGCCAAGAACGGGAGAGGGAGCAGGCGGGCGTCAACTTAGAGCGGGCAGGCTTAGGCGGCTTTGCGGCCGCGGCGGGCGGGGGCTTGGGCGACCGGGGCTTCGGCCTGAGGCGCCGGCTTGCGCCCGAGGCCGATCTTCTTGGCCAGCGCCGAGCGGTGTTCGGCGTATTTCGGCGCAACCATCGGATAGTCGTGCGGCAGACCCCAACGCTCGCGGTATTGCTCGGGAGTGATGTTGTACGAGGTCTGCAAGTGGCGTTTTAGCATCTTTAGTTTCTTACCATCTTCGAGACAGACGATGTATTCGGGGAATACCGACTTCTTGATGGGAACGGCAGGCTGCAACCGCTCGGGTTCGGCCTGTTCTGTGCCGGCCGCCATCAGCGTGGCGAAAACCTGCTGAATCAGTTCGGGCAGGCTATCGCGCGACACGGTGTTATTGGAGACGTGCGCCGAGACGATTTGGGCCGTCAGCCCAAGCATGGCCTGTGTCGCGTTGTTGTCCGCCATAACAAATGACTCCGTGGTTGAAGCTATGGATTCGCACGTCTACATCGCATCAACGCTGGGTTTCATCAAGCGAAGTTGTCGTGCCGACTGATCTTTTCTTCCGGGCAAGGTGAGCTTGGGATCAAGGGTAAAAACACTGCGTAGTGCCGAGTTGGCGTAGACTGCGCGACAAGCCCGCTTTGCCCGGGCGTTGCGGGAGCGGGCGGACGATCCGCTTTCATGGCGCAGATTGTTGCTGCCGGGATGGCGGCCCGAGGCGGCAAAGCGACCACGCGCTCATCGTGAATACTGTCCCGAGTCTCCGATTCGCCGTCCAGCCGCAGATTGGCAATCCCGGGAGCCGAGTGCTAATCCTGTTGACGTCGCGAGAGCGCCGGTCTAGATCACTGGCACTCTGCCGGACCGAGTGCTAAACGCTCGCCGGCGGGTTGCCACACGGCCCACAAAGCAATGACCCTCGCGTCAGTGGGGGCCAGCAAGCCATCGAGGAGTATATCCCATGAAATTCCGTCCGTTGCATGACCGCGTCGTGGTCAAGCGTCTAGAAGCCGAAGAGAAGACCATCGGCGGCATCATCATTCCCGATACCGCCAAAGAGAAGCCGATGCAGGGCGAGATCATCGCCGCCGGGCCGGGCGCCCGCAACGAGCAGGGCCAGATCGTGGCGCTGGACGTGAAGGCCGGCGACAAGATCCTGTTCGGCAAGTGGTCGGGCACCGAAGTCAAGATCGATGGCGAAGAGCTGCTGATCATGAAAGAGTCCGACATCATGGGAATCGTGGAGGCAGCTTAACGCTGCTCTCCGTCGAGGCGGCCTGAGCGCCCCTCCGCATCCCTTCCAGCAAATCAGAAAGGTAGAACGACATGGCAGCCAAGGACGTACGGTTCGGTGGTGACGCGCGCGCACGCATGCTGCGCGGCGTGGACATCCTCGCCGACGCGGTGAAGGTCACGCTGGGCCCCAAGGGCCGCAACGTGGTCATCGACAAGAGCTTCGGCGCACCGCGCATCACCAAGGACGGCGTCACCGTCGCCAAGGAGATCGAGCTCGCCGACAAGTTCGAGAACATGGGCGCGCAGATGCTGCGCGAGGTCGCGTCCAAGACCAACGACCTGGCCGGCGACGGCACCACGACGGCGACCGTGCTGGCGCAGTCGATCGTGCGCGAAGGCAGCAAGGCCGTGGCCGCGGGCATGAACCCGATGGACCTGAAGCGCGGCGTCGACATGGCGGTCGCCGCCGTGGTCGAGGAGCTCAAGACGCGCAGCCGCAAGATCACCACCGAGGCCGAAACGGCGCAGGTCGGCACGATCTCGGCGAACGGCGAGAGCGACATCGGCCGCATGATCGCCGAAGCGATGCAGAAGGTCGGCAACGAGGGTGTCATCA
>CAXTBW010000095.1:0-17398 GCA_964242925.1 uncultured Acetobacteraceae bacterium | reverse complement strand
CAGGCGTTCGCGGCCGGGGAGGATATCCACAGCCGCACTGCGTCCGAGGTGTTCGGGGTGCCGATGGCCGACATGACGGGGCTGGTCCGGCGGCGGGCCAAGGCGATCAATTTCGGCATCATCTACGGCATCTCGGCGTTCGGCCTGGCGCGGCAGCTGAGCATCGAGCCG
The DNA here is from genome assembly GCA_964242925.1 of uncultured Acetobacteraceae bacterium. GTDB lineage: Bacteria > Pseudomonadota > Alphaproteobacteria > Acetobacterales > Acetobacteraceae > LMUY01. The sequence goes on along the minus strand of CAXTBW010000095.1, from coordinate 17,227 downwards.
GGCGAGGCGAAGACGTATATCGACGCGTATTTCGAGCGCTACCCAGGCATCCGCGCCTACATGGAGGCGACGCGAGAGGAGGCGCGCATCCGCGGCTTCGTGCTGACCCCGTTCGGCCGCCGCTGCTGGGTGCCGGGCATCGCCGACCGCAACCCGGCCAAGCGCGCCTACGCCGAGCGCCAGGCGAGCAACGCCCCCCTGCAGGGCGGCGCCGCGGACATCATCAAGCGCGCGATGCTGCGCCTGCCGGCTGCGCTGGCCGCCGCCGGGCTGCGCGGCCGCATGCTGCTGTCGGTGCACGACGAACTGCTGTTCGAGGCGCCCCTGGATGAGGCGGACCGCCTGGCGGCGGTGGCGCGCGAGGTGATGCAAGGAGCGGCCGTGCTGTCGGTGCCGCTGGTGGTGGAGACAGGGCAGGGGCGGAGTTGGGCGGACGCGCACTGAACGCTTGCAGGCCAGCCTATCGAGAGGGAAGCTTGACCAAAAGGGAGAACGAACAATGCGCGGCATAGTGTTCCACGGTGAACGTGAGCTCGAGATCATGGAATTCCCCGACCCCACGCCCGGCCCGGGCGAAGTTGTGGTCGAGATGAAGGCGTCCGGCATGTGCGGCAGCGACCTGCACCAGTACCGCCGCAAGAAGGGCGGCGGCGCCGCATCCACCGGGCTGCCCGTCAACACGGACCCGGTGATCGCAGGCCACGAGCCGGCGGGGATCATCGCGGCGGTGGGCGCGGGCGTGGATCGCGGCCTGGCCCATGTCGGCCAGCGGGTGATGATCCACCATTACCAGGGCTGCAACCATTGCGGCCATTGCCGGTCCGGCTGGACGCAACTGTGCCAGGACGTCCCGATCAAGGTGTACGGCAACAACGCCCACGGCGGCCACGCGCAGTATTTGAAGGTGCCGGCGAACACCGTGCTGCCGTTGGATGGCGGACTGTCTTTCGAGACGGGCGCCGCCATCGCGTGCGGCACGGGGACGGCGTATGGCGCGCTGCGCCGGGCCAACTTGTCGGGCAACGACACCATCGCGATCTTCGGCCAGGGCCCGGTCGGGCTGTCCGCCACGCAGCTCGCCACCGCCATGGGCGCGCGGGTGATCGCGCTGGACGTGAGCCCTGAACGGCTGGCGCGGGCCAAGGCGTTCGGCGCGTGGCAAACGGTGGACCCGCGCTCCAACGACGCCTCCGCGGCGATCCGCGACCTGACCGGGGGGCGCGGGGTGGACGCGTCGCTCGACACGTCCAGCTCGCCCGAGGCGCGCATCTCGGCGATCCGCTGCGCGAAGGTTTGGGGTACGATGGTATGCGTTGGGGAGGGCGGCGACGTGCGGATCGACGTGAGCCCGGACTTGCTGCGGCGCCAGTTGACGGTGGTTGGCAGCTGGACGTTCTCGACGATCGGGCAGTCGGATTGCGCGCGGTTCGTGCTGGAGCGCGGGGTGGACGTGGACGCGCTTTTCACCGACCGTTGGCGGCTGGACCAGGCGGAGGAGGCCTACCGCTCGTTCGACACGCAGACCGGTGGGAAGGGCGTTTTCCTGATGTGACCGGCGTTCGTTGCAACGTGCCGCACCGGCGCTAAGCGCCAGTGCCGGCGCCGCTTTTCCGCACGAACGGCGTGGGCGCCCGGGTCAAGCTTACGGCTGTCCGGCAGAGTTTATGCCGTTGCTGTCCTTGTAACGAAAGCCGTGCCATTAGCCTCATGCCCGGGCTTGACCCGGGCACCCGCCGCGTCCCGGTGGCGTTTGCGTCGCCAGATTGGGTTCCGAAAGCGCCAACCACGCGCCACGTCATCGCTCGCGCGGCATGGGCGCCCGGTCAAGCCCGGGCATGACGACGTGGGAGGGAGGGGGGCGGCTCGCGCCGCTTAACCCTCGACGCGTGGGCGCTCCACTCCGCCGCCGGGGGCCGTCAAGCCTTTCTGCTGCATGCAGCGATGCGCCGCGTCCATCTTGGCTGCTTGAAGCTGGTCCTCGGTGTTGCGGCGCAAGTTGTCGCTGCCCATGCCGCGCAGAATCAGGTCCTTCACCTTCGGATCGGCGTAGACCTGCTCCTCGCACACGCTGGGATAGCTCGCCGCAGGCGCCGTATCGAAACGTCCGCCACAGCCCGACAGCGCCGCAAGCGTGGTTATAGCGAGGCAGCCCAGCCGCCTCATTGCGCCATCCAGTCCTCGATCAAGCGCCGCGCGATGCTGTCGGCGCGGGGCAGGGCGAAGCCGTGCGCCTTCGGGTCGGCCAACTCGGCGCGGCTGAACCAGCGCGCATCGGTCAGCTCGTCGTCGTCCAGGATGATCGTCTCGGTCAGCGCCTCGGCGTAGAAGCCGAGCATGATGCTGCCGGGGAACGGCCATGGCTGGCTGCTGTGGTAGCGCACGCGCGTCACCTGGATGCCGCTCTCCTCCAGCACCTCGCGCGCGACCGCCTCCTCGAGGCTCTCGCCCGGTTCCACGAACCCGGCCAGCGTCGAGTACATCACGCTGTTGGGGAAGCGCGCGGAGTGGCCCAGCAGCACGGAGTCGCCCCGGGTGCAGAGCATGATGACGGCCGGGTCGGTGCGCGGGAAATGGTGGACGCCGCAGCCGGTGCAGGCCATCACGTTGCCGGCGCTGTGCGGCTCGCACCGCGCGCCGCACACGCCGCAGAACCGGTGCCGCCCGCGCCAGTGCAGCAGGCCGCGGGCATGGGCGAGGATGGCGGCGTGCTGCGCGGGCAACCCGGCGCCGACGCCGCGCAGGTCGCTGAACTTGCCGATCTCAGGCCCGATGAACGAGGCTGGGTCGTCCATGTGGCTCAGGTCCAGCGCGAACGTGGCCTGGTCGCCGGCATTGCCCAGGAACGCCCAGCCGAGGCCATCGATCGCGAGCCCGGTGGGGAAGACGGCTTCCGGCGCGCCGTCCACCGACTCGCGAAACAACGACTGGCCGCGCCAGATCGGGACGAATTGCGTGGCCGGGTCGGCCAGCTGCTCGGCGATCCAGGCATCGTCCTTGCGCAGGTGGGACGCGCGGTCCAACGGGCTGCCGGTGTAGGTGTTGGTTCGGCTGGCGGTGATGCTGTTCATCGGTGGTCGAAAATGACACGCCGCCGAACCCCGGGCAACCGCCCGGGCGCCGGGAGGCCGGGAGCGGGGAGGGCGGCGGTCTTGCCCAGCCCCCCTCTCTCCGTGATAGAGATGCGGCGGGGAGCCGGTTGCGGACGGTCGCCTTGCTTACCTGGTCAGGTCCGGAAGGAAGCAGCCGCAGCGAGTTCCGATCGGGTCGCGGTCCGGTTCCCCACCCTCGCAAACGCCAGGAGGTCCGCAGCCGTTGATGTCTGGCCTGTTCGGAGGTTCGGCGGCCGACGACGACAGCCTCCCGCCGCCAGCGGTGGGCGCCGGCCTGTTCGGCGACGCGCCCGCCGCGGCGCAGAGCACGCCGTACCGCGTGCTGGCGCGGAAATACCGCCCGGCCCGGTTCGAGGACCTGATCGGCCAGGACGTCATGGTCCGCACCCTGCGCAACGCCTTCGCGATGAACCGCCTGGCGCACGCCTTCATGCTCACCGGCGTGCGCGGCACCGGCAAGACCACCACCGCCCGCATCATCGCCCGCGCGCTCAACTGCATCGGCCCCGACGGCGCCGGCGGCCCGACCGCCACCCCCTGCGGCGTGTGCGCGAACTGCACCGCGATCCTGGCCGACCGCCACCCGGACGTGATCGAGATGGACGCCGCCACCCGCAACAAGGTGGACGACGCGCGCGAGATCATCGAGGCGGTGCGCTACAAGCCGCTGCAGGCGCGCACCAAGGTCTTCATCCTCGACGAAGTGCACATGCTGACCACCCAGGCCTTCAACGCGCTGTTGAAGACGCTGGAGGAGCCGCCGCCGCACATCACCTTCATCTTCGCCACCACCGAGATCCGCAAGGTGCCGATCACCGTACTGTCGCGCTGCCAGCGCTTCGACCTGCGCCGCATCTCCGCCGCCGAGCTGGGCGGGCTGTTCGACCGGGTTGCGGCGGCCGAGCAGGTGGCCATCGAGCCCGCCGCCACCGACCTGATCGCCCGCGCCGCCGACGGCTCCGCCCGCGATGGGCTGAGCCTGCTCGACCAGGCGATCGCCCGGCGGGAGGGCGACGCGGTCACCGCCGCCGAGGTCGCCGACATGCTGGGCCTGGCCGACCGCCAGTTGGTGTTCGAGCTGATGGCCGCCGTCCTCGCCGGCGACGTGGCCGCGGCGCTCGCCATCACCGACCGCGCCTATGCCTTCGGCGCCGACCTCGGCACGGTGCTGACCGACTTGCTCGAGCTGACGCACATGCTGACCCGGTTGCGCTCCGTCCCCGGCCTGCGCGACGGCCCCGCGCTGCCCGAGGCCGAACGCACCCTGGGGGCCGCGATGGCGGACCAGCTGAGCATCCCCGTGCTCAGCCGGTTGTGGCAGATGCTGCTGAAGGGCCTGGCCGAGGTGGAGACCTCGCCGGATCGCCGCGCGGCCGCCGAGATGGTGCTGATCCGGCTCTGCCACGTGTCGGACGCGCCGCCGCCGGGCGACCTGGTCCGGCGGCTGACCGCCTCGACGCAACCGCCACCCTCGCCGGGCGTGCGGACCGTCACGAGCAGCGGCGCCGTCGCCCTGCGCGCGCCGGAACCTGAACCGTCGCCGGAGCCGGCGCCTCCCAGCCGCCAGCCAGCGTCGTTCCGCGACGTGGTGGCGCTGTGCTCCGGCCGCGACCCAATGCTGCACAGCCATTTGCGGCACTCCGTCCACCTGGTCCGGTTCGCCCCCGGCGTTATCGAGTTGCGTCCGCAGCCGGTGGCGCCCCGCGACCTGGCGCCCCGGCTGGCCGCGTTGCTGCTGGCCGAAACCGGCGCGCGTTGGACCATCGCGCTGTCCGCAGCGCCCGGCGAACCCACTTTGGGCGAGCAGGGCGCCACCGCCGAGGCCGACCGCCGCGCCGCCGCCGCCGACCACCCGTTGGTCCGCGCCATCATGGACGCGTTCCCGGGCGCCAAGCTGGGCGCGGTTCGCGATAGCGCGGTCGACGCGTATGGACTTGCCGCGCCCATCCCACTCGGCGAGCCTGCAATCCAGCTCGGCGAGCCCGAGGGGCCCGACTTTGCGCCGCCGGATGCCGAGCCGGCCGACATGATGGAGAACGACCTATGAAGAACCTCGCCGGACTGATGAAGCAGGCCAGCCAGATGCAGTCCAAGATGGCCGAGATGCAGGCCAAGATGGAGGCCGCCGAGATCGAGGGCAGCGCCGGCGCCGGCATGGTGCACGTCACCCTGTCCGGTCGCGGCGACCTGAAGCGCGTGAAGCTCGATCCCAAGCTGCTGGACCCCGCGGAGGCCGAGATGGTGGAAGACCTGCTGGTCGCCGCCCACGCCGACGCCCGCCGCAAGCTCGAGGCGCAGACCGCCGAGGAGATGGAGAAGGTGACTGGCGGCATCCCGCTGCCCGGCGGTCTAAAACTCCCGTTCTAGGGGCGACGCCAAAGCGCCGCCGGCGCGTCGGTCAGACCCGGCATGGCCGCAGTGGAACTGCCGCATCAGCCAACGCGCTGAAGCCCGAGTTTCCATAATATGCATTATGCGATCCAAGCCGACTTGGTTGGCTTGCGCCGGTCCAGTTGGCCCGGCCAGGCCGTCTCACGCCAGATGTTCAGCGGCGGCCCACCCTGCCGCAAGCGCCAGCCGAGCCAGCGCCGGCAGCGAAGCCGCGCCGGTCTTGCGCATGATGGACGCCCGGTGATTCTCCACCGTGCGCTGGCTGATGTTCAGGTCCACCGCGATGCGTTTGCTGGCGCGTCCGGCCACCACCAGCGTCATGACCTCGCGTTGCCGCGGCGTGAGCAAGGCCACATGGGTCGCAGCGTGCTCGCACCAGAGCGTCAGCTTGGCGCCATCGCGACGCTGTCCCTCCCCGGGCTCGAAGCCTGTCGCCAATGCAGCGCCGTTCGACCCGGCCTGATCCGGTTCAGGGGGTCCCTGGCCACCAAGGTCACGCATGGCGACGAACAGCTCGGTCCTTACCTGGTGTAATTGGAGGGTCAGCTCCGCAACCCGGGAGGCGGCATAGGGCTTTGCCGGGTGGTCTGCCTGGGGCCGCGGCCACATCGCCTGCACGCAGTCGCGACAATCCAGCGGCGCGGCGCGACGGCTCGGCATGCTGTTGTCCATCATTCTCTTTCCCGCACTTGCAATAATGGAGTCTACCACAGGCGATATCATTTGATCTGCATTTCCAGCGCGCGCGCGAAGACGCTCACACATCGTGATCGCCGGCGCTTTGCGTCGATCCCTTGTCGTGGTGCGGCGGACAAGGCGCGATCGGCATGGGCGCGCTCGCATTTACCTGCAGCCGGAACATGTGCACCATTCTCCCAACGATCCGCCGGATAAGGCGGCGCAGCGTAGGGAGACGAACATGCCGACACCGAGCGGCGCGACCAGACGCGCCATTCGCCGCCCTGGCGCGTGCCGCGACCGCCGGCAGCGCCCATCCGAGCCGTCTACATCCGTGCTGCCAGGGTTTGACCTGATATCCACGAGGCACGGCAGAGGACATGACGCCTCGTGGGCGCGGTTGAAACGCAACCTGGATGGCCGCTCGGGTCGCGGACGCCGCGAATACGAGGGTCAAGCCCTGGCATGACGATCGTGGGCCTCAGGACTAAGGTGAGACGATGAAACAGGATGTTCCAGGCTTCGGCTTCGCGATCCCCCGCTCGCTGGAGGAGCTGGCCGAGCGGGTCGGCGCCTTCGTGCGCGAGAAGGTGATCCCGTTCGAGTCCGACAAGCGGTGGGCCGCGCACGGCCCCTCCGACGAGCTGCGGCGGGAGCTGAACGGGCTGGCGCGCGAGGCGGGCGTGTTCGCGCCGCATGTCGCCGCGGAGTTCGGCGGCGCGGCGCTGTCGCATGTCGGCCAAGCGGTGGTGTTCGAGGCGGCCGGCTACTCGATGCTCGGCCCGGTGGCGCTGCACTGCGCCGCGCCCGACGAGGGCAACATGAACCTGCTGGACAAGGTCGCCACCCCGGACCAGCGCGAGCGCTACCTGCGCCCGCTGGCGACGGGCGCCGCGCGATCGTGCTTCTGCATGACCGAGCCGTCGCCGGGCGCCGGGTCCGATCCGTCGCTGATGGCGACCACGGCCCGGCGCGACGGCGAGGACTACGTGATCGACGGCGTGAAGTGGCTGATTACGGGGGCCGAAGGCGCCGCGTTCGCCATCGTGATGGCCAAGATGGTCGGCGGCGAGCACGACGGGCGCGCCACCATGTTCATGACGCCGATGGACGCGCCCGGCATCCGGATCGAGCGCCTGCTGGACACCCTGGACTCGAGCTTCACGGGGGGCCACGCGGTCGTCCGGTTCGAGGGGCTGCGCGTCCCGGCCGATGCGGTGCTGGGCGCCGTCGGCGAAGGCTTCACCTACGCGCAGATCAGGCTGGCGCCGGCGCGGCTGACGCATTGCATGCGCTGGCTCGGCTCCGCCATTCGCGCGCACCACGTGGCGACCGACTACGCGCGGCAGCGCACCGCGTTCGGCAAGCGGCTCGGCGACCACGAAGGCGTCTCCTTCATGCTGGCCGACAACGAGATGGACATCCAGACCACGCGGCTGACCATCTGGCACACTGCCTGGCTGCTGGACCAGGGCGAACGGGCATCGAGCGAGAGCTCCCGCGCCAAGGTCATCTGCTCGGAGGCGATCTGCCGCGTGGCGGACCGGTCGATGCAGGTGTTGGGCGGCCTGGGCACCACGCGGGACGCAATCGTGGAGCGCATCTTCCGCGACGTGCGGTCGTTCCGCATCTACGACGGCCCGTCCGAGGTGCATCGCTGGGCGCTGGGGCGTCGCATCGTCAAGGACAACACGCGATGAGCGGCATGTTCCGGCTGGACGGCCAAGTGGCGGTGGTCACCGGCGGCGGCAGCGGCCTGGGGCTGGCCATCGCGGAGGGTCTAGCCGCGCACGGCGCTAGCGTGGTGATCGCCGGGCGCAACCAGCAGCGGCTGGACGACGCGCTGCCCGCCGTGCAGCAGCAGAACCCGGACGCGGCGCGCTTCGCCGCCGATGTGTCGCGGGAGGAGGACGTCGTGGCGCTGGACGCCTTCGCCGCCGAGCGGTTCGGCCGCGTCGACGTGCTGGTCAATTGCGCCGGGATCAACCCGTTCTATCGCTCGGCGGAGCACACGCCGCTGTCGGAATGGCGGCAGATCGTCGACGTGAACCTCACGGGCGTGTTCCTGTGCTGCACCGTGTTCGGCCGCCGCATGCTGGCGCAGGGCAGCGGCAGCATCGTCAACATCACGTCGGTGGCGGGCCATGTCGGCCTGGCGAAATCCGCCGCCTACTGCGCCGCGAAAGGCGGGGTGGAGCTGATGACGCGCTCGCTCGCGTTGGACTGGGCGGCCAAGGGCGTGCGGGTGAACACGATCGCGCCGGGCTACTTCGAGACCGACATGACGAGCGGACTGCGCGAGCACGCCGTGCTGGGAGAGCGGCTGCGCGGCAAGACCCCGCTCGGCCGCTTCGGCGTGCCGTCGGAGGTGGCGGGCGCCGCGATATACCTCGCAGCGCGGGCCAGCAGCTACGTGACGGGGCAGAGCATCCTGGTGGACGGCGGGTGGACCGCGGGTTAGGCGCCGCCTAACTCGCGCCAGGACTTCCACCGCGCCGATATCGTTCATTGCGGGGAGCGCCTGCGACGCGGCAATCCAGCGGCCAGCACCGCACGCGCCGTTCTGGATCGCGGCGCCGCCGAGCGGCGGCTCGCGATGACGGTGCGCGATGGGCCCGCCCTCTATGGCGAGATCAACCGGGACAGCGCGCCGTGCGGCGAGTTCGGCGCGGCGCCCGGGCCGACCGTCACCGACGCCGTCAGGCCGGCGGCCAGCTGCACCGTGGCGGGAACCTGGTCGATGTGGATGCGCACGGGAATGCGCTGCGCCAGACGCACCCAGGTGAACACGGGGCTGACCGAGGCCAGGCCCTGGGCGCCCGGGTCGGTGTTGGGCGTGTTGATGCCGCTGGCGATGCTCTCGACGTGGCCGCGCACCGGGTCGCGGTAGCCCATCAGCGAGGCGACCGCCGGGTCGCCGGTGTGGATGCCGGAGAGCTTGGTCTCCTCGAAATATCCCGCGATCCAGAAACTGTCGCTGTCCAGGATCGAGATGTTGCGCGAGCCCGTGGTGGCGTAGTCGCCTTCGCGCAGCAGCAGGTTGGTGACGAAGCCGTTCACCGGCGAGACGACCCGGGTGCGGTCCTGGTTGATATGCGCCTGGCTGAGCGCGGCGAGCGCGCTCGCGTAGGCGGCGGCGGCCACCTGGGCGCCGCTCTCGAACGTCTGCAGCTCCTCCTGCGAGGTGGACAGGGTCGTCAGGCTGGCGCGGCGGGTGGCCTCCACGCGCTTCAGCTTCAGATCCGCCAGCTTGCTGTTGACGTTGGCCTCCGCGGACGCAACGGCGACGTCGTAGTCCAGCGTGTCGATGGTGTAGAGCACGTCGCCGCGATGGACGGTCTGGTTGTCGCGCACCATGAGGCGGGTGATGCGGCCCGACACCTCCGGCGCGATGTTGACGATGTTGGCCAGCACCTGGCCGTCGCGGGTCCATGTGCCGGTGACATACTGGTTCCAGATCACCAGTCCCGCCATGGCGGCGACGGCCAGGATGGTGAGCGTGAGGATGACGCGCAGCGCGCGGCGGGCTCTGCCTAACATCGGCGGCTTTTCCCCGTTAGAGCAGCCCGACCAGGGCGCCCAGGATGCAAACATAAAGGCCGGCATCGGCCAGCGGCGCGTTCCACACCCAACGGTGCAGGCGCAGCCGGATCAGCAGCCAGCGCAGCGGCAGGTGAACTACCAGCGCCGCCGCCATGTAGCCGACCAGCGGCGACAGGAAGACCCCGGCGATATTGGTTTCGCGCCACATCGCGTCAGGCCCGCAGCACGCCGTAGCGGCGCAGGGCGCGGCCGTGCTGGCGCAGCAGGAGCGCCACGCCGTGCAGCCCGGCCGCCGCCTGCAGCGTGTCGCTGCCGCCGCCGCCCGCAAGCAGGCGGCGCGCGCCGGCGTCCAGCCCGTCCGGCTGCATCGCCGGCCATGGTTCGCCCAACGCCAGCAGGCCGACCCGCATCCGGCGCAGCGCGCCCTCCAATTCGGTGAACGCGGACAGCCGCTCCAGCACCGCGAGGCGCGCCGGGGTCGGCCGCCCCAGCCAGATTTGCGCCTGCGCCAGGCGGTCGAAGCGCAGGCACCGGGCGGCGACCGGCTCGAGCGTGAAGTCCCGCCCGGCCATCGCGTCGCCCACTTGCCGGCCGATCGAGTCGGCGACGCGCACCAGGCGGCGCTCGCGCGAGACGGGCAGGATGAGGCGGAAGGCGAGCACCATGAACAGCACGGCGACTGCCTGGACCTGCACGCCGGCCAGGAATGCCTGCAGATCGAACGACTCCGTGTTGGCCGGCGACAACAGCAGCGTGAGATACAGCAGCGACCCGGGGCCGAACGCGGCGGTGAGCGGGTGGCGCGCCGCGAGGGCCCCGGCGAAGGCGAACGGCGCCAGCGCGAGGGCGAACGGCACGAAGCCGGACGCCGTCGGCAGCAGCACGAAGCCGATGACGCCCGCCGCCACCGCCGCCAGCGGCAGGCTCAAGCCCATGGCGACTCCCGCCGCGGACGGGTTGGGCGACATGCCCAGCAGGGCGGTGAACGCCGCTTGCTGCACCAGCAGCAGCGTCGCGCCGGGCCAGCCGGCGTAGATGCAGAACGCGCAGCCGAGTCCGACGGCGATGATCGTGCGCAGGGCGCTGATCGCCGCGCCGACCCAGTCGCGGTGTTCGGGCAACCTCACGCGCACGGCGGCGCCCTCCCCGTTCACCAGCGTCGCGAGCCCGCCCTGCGCCAGCGCGTGCTGCGCGACCAGCTCGCGGGCGCGGTCCAGCAGGGCGGCATCCTGCGGGTCGGTGGGCAGCGCGCCCAGCACGGGCGGCTGGGACTCCGGTTGGGCGCGCAAGGCGGCCGCCGCGTCGTCGAGCATGCGGCGGGTGGCGGCGTCGGGCGTCACCCGCAACATGGTGGCCAGCGCGCGGGTGGCCGACAACATGCCCAACAGCCCGGCGATGGCCGCCGTGGCGCCGGCGCTGCGGGGGCCGCCATCCGTCAGCTCCGCCGCGGCGTAGCTGGCCTCGGTGCGCAACGCCAGGATGGCCGCGCCCACCTGGGCCGGCAGCGGCTCCCGCGGGAGGTCCTCCCCGTCCAGCGCCGCCAGCGCCAGGCGTTGCGCCGTCGCCATGCGGTCGGTCAGTTCCGACACCAGGTGCTCGAACGCGGCGGGCCGGGCAAGCAGGGAGTTCACGATCGCCACGGAGGCGATGCCGAGCAGGATCGCGGCCACCCGGTTGAGCGTGGCCAGCAGCGCGCCGTCCGGCGTGTCGATGCCCGACACGGCGATGATGCCGACGGTGTAGCCGCACAGCACGGCGCCGTAGGAGCGGAAGTCCCGCAGCAGCGCCGCGACGAACGTGCAACCGCCCAGCCACAGCGTGAAGCACAGCAGCAGCATGGTGCGGTCCTGCGGAAACGCCGCGACCAGCGCCAGCCCCGCCGCGCCGCCCAACACCGTGCCAAGCGCGCGATACCGTGCCTTGGCCAACGCCATCCCCGGCGAGGGCTGCGCCACGATGGCGACGCACAGCCCGGCGCTGGACGCGGTGTCGAGCTGGATCGCGAAGGCGACCAGGTAGGCCAGCAGCAGCGCGAGCGTGGTGCGAAACGCGTAGCCGACCGCGTCCGGCATGAAGCCGGGCAGGATGAGGAACGACCCGGGCGGCGGCGCGACCGTGTCCGACATGCCGCTAGCCGTGCCGTTGCACCCGGCGCGGCGCCCCGGGGTAAACCCCCAGGATCTGCACCCGGCGGGAGAAGAAGCCCAGCTCCTCCAGCGCGCGGCTCAGGTTCGGGTGGTCCGGGTGGCCCTCGACGTCGCACAGGAACTGCGTGGCGGTGAACTCGCCGGCCAGCATGTAGCTTTCCAGCTTGGTCATGTTCACGCCGTTGGTGGCGAACCCGCCCAGGCACTTGTAGAGCGAGGCCGGCACGTCGCGGACGTGGAAGATGAACGTGGTGAGCGTGTTGCCCTGCTCCGGCGGCGAGTGGGCGGGGTGGTTGGCGGCGATGTAGAACCGCGTGGTGTTGTCCTTCGAGTCCTCCACGCCGGAGCGCAGGATGTCGAGGCCGTACAGCTCGGCGGCGAGCGACGACGCGATCGCGGCGTCCTCGGTCCCGTCAAGTTCGGCCACCATCTGGGCCGATCCGGCAGTGTCCGCCTCCACCACCGCGCGCACCCCGAGCTCCCGCACCAGGCTGCGCACCTGGCCGAGCGCCACCGCGTGCGAGTGCACCCGGCGGATGCCCGCGACGGTCGCGCCGCGCGGGGCCAGCAGGCAGTGCTCGACACGCTGGAAATGCTCGCCGACGATGTGCAGGCCGCTGCCGGGCAGCAGCGAGTGGATGTCGGGCACGCGGCCGGCGAGGCTGTTCTCGCACGGCAGCATCGCCAGTTCCGCGGCGCCGGACCGCACGGCGTCGATGGCGCCCTCGAACGTGTCGCAGGGCAGCGTCGGCCGGCCCGGCAATGCGGCGCGGCAGGCCAGGTCGGAATAGGCGCCGGGGCGGCCTTGGAATGAGACGGTCATTGTGCGAAGTCCGCCTGCGGCTGGGGCATCACGGCGCGGGCGCGCTCCAAATCGGCTGGAGTGTCGACCCCGAACGGGCCGTGCTCCACCCGGGTGCAGGCAATGCGCATGCCCGCTTCCAGCGCCCGCAGCTGCTCCAGCTTCTCGCGCTGCTCCAGCGGGCTGGCGGGCAAGGCGACGAAGCGGGCCAGGGCGGCGCGGCGGAACGCGTAGATGCCGATGTGGTGCCACAGCGGACCGTCCCCGGCCGGCACGCGGGCGCGGGAGAAGTACAGCGCCTGCGACACCGCGCGGCCGCGCTCGAACACGCAGGCGGCCTTCACGAAGGAGGGGTTGGCCGCCTCCTCCTCCGACTCGATCGGGGCGACCAGCGTGGCGATGTCGGTGGCCGGGTCGGACAGCGGGCCGATCACGGCGCGCAGCACGGCCGGGTCGAGCGTGGGTGTGTCGCCCTGCACGTTGACGACGATGTCGTGGCGCGCCTGTGGGTCCAGCTCCCCCAAGGCCGCGTGCACGCGGTCGGAGCCGGAGGGCAGCGAGGGGTCGGTCATCACAGCCACGCCCCCGGCGGCGCGCACGGCGTCGGCGATCTCCGGCTCGGCGCAGGCGACCGCCACGGGGCCGATCCCCGCCTCGATGGCGCGGCGCATGACCTGCACGATCATGGGCAGGCCGCCGATGAGCGCCATCGGCTTGCCGGGAAGACGGGTGGAGGCCATGCGGGCCGGGATCACGACGATGGGGTTCACTTGGGGGGGTTCAACGGGGGCCTGCAAGGTTGGCAATAAGTCGGCGGCACCTTAGGTATGCCGCCAAGCGCGCGCAAACTGCGTCGAGCGCAACTGGAGTGCCGAAATGGTGCGATTGATGATCGGCATGCTGGCGGCGGTTTTGGCAGCCTCCCCCGTGATGGCGCAGACAACGACGACCGGGCAGCAGAACAACCAGCCCTCCGCCAACCAGAACCAGTCGCAGCAGCAGACCGACAGCAACCAGCAGCCGGGCAACGTGCGGGTGCTGCCGCCCAGCGCGGACGCGCAGACCCAGCCGAACCCGCTGCCGCAGCTTTCGAAATAGCGCCCGAATCCGCCATCGCCGCGGCCCATGCGGCAGCGGATGCGGCGGGGGCGGCAATCCGCCCGTGGTTCCGCGCCGGCGCCGCGGCCGAGCTGAAGGGCGACGCCAGCCCTGTCACCGTCGCCGACCGCGAGGCCGAACTGGCGATGCGCGCGGTGCTGGCCCACCATTTCCCCGATCATGCCATCCTGGGCGAAGAAGGCGGTGAGGAGCGCGGCGGCGCCCGGTTCCGCTGGGTGCTGGACCCGATCGACGGCACCCGCGCGTTCATCACCGGGCGGCCGATCTTCGGCACTCTGGTCGCGCTGCTGGACGGCGATACCTCCGTGCTGGGGCTGATCGACCAGCCGATCACCGGGGAGCGCTGGCTCGGCGTTGCAGGCCGGCCAACATTGTTCACCGGGCCGTATGGCCGCGCAGGCTGCCGACCGTGCGCCGCGCTGGCCGAGGCGGAGTTGAGCTGCACCTCCCCGGCCATCTTCCAGGCGGACCAGGCGCCCCGCTTCGAGGCGCTGTCGGCAGGGGCGAAGCGCGTCACGTGGGGCGGCGACTGCTACGCCTATGGCCTGCTGGCGCTGGGCCAGGTCGACATGGTGGCGGAGGCGACGCTGCAGCTGTGGGACTGGGCCGCGCTGGTCCCCATCGTGGAGGGCGCCGGCGGGCGAATGACGGATTGGACCGGCGCGACGCTGCGGCCCGGCGGCGACGGGACGGTGCTGGCCGTCGGCGACCCGGCGCTGCTATCGCCCGCGCTGGAGATGCTGAGAGGCCCATCATGCGACTGATCGCCCTGCTCGCCACTTGCCTGTTCGCGACGCCGGCGCTGGCGGACCCGACCTACGCCCTGTCGCTGCTGGGCACGCCGAAACTGCCCGCCGACTTCGCGCATTTCCCCGACGCCAACCCGGACGCGCCCAAGGGCGGCAGCGTCGCCGTGGCGGCAGTGGGCAGCTTCGACAGCCTCAACCCGTTCATCGTGCGCGGCAGCCCTGCCGGCGCCGCGGCGCGGGTGTTCGAGACGCTGATGACGCCCAACGTCGACGAGGCGGAGACGGTCTACTGCCATCTGGCGCAGTCGGTGGACGTGGCGGCGGACCACCGCTCGGTGACGTTCGTGCTGCGACCGGAAGCGAAGTTCAGCGACGGCACGCCGGTGCTGGCGTCCGACATCGTGTGGAGCTTCAACCAGCTGCGCGAGCACGGCCGGCCGTTCTACCGGTCCTACTGGGCCGACGTGGCGAACGCGGAGGCGACGGACGCGCGCACGGTCGTGTTTCACCTGAAGGACACCGACAACCGCGAGCTGCCGGAGATCCTCGGCCAGGTGCCCGCCCTGCCGGAGCATTGGTGGAAGGGCCGCGACTTCGAGGCGCCGCTGATCGACGCGCCCGTCGGCAGCGGCCCCTATGCGGTGGAGCGGGTGACGCTGGGCCAGACGATCGTGTTGCGGCGGCGGCCGGACTGGTGGGCGGCGAACCTGCCGACCGGGCGCGGGATCAACAATTTCGACACCATCCGCACCGACTACTACCGCGACCCGACCGTCGCGTTCGAGGCGTTCAAGGCGGGCCAGGTGGATTTCCGCCAGGAGAACTCCGCCAAGACCTGGTCGACCCAGTATGACTTCCCCGCGGTGGCGAAAGGCCTGGTGAAGCTGGAGACGCTGCCGCACCAGTTGCCGACGGGCATGCAGGGCTTCGTGATGAACACCCGGCGCGACGTGTTCAAGGACCGCCGGGTCAGGCAGGCGATGAACGAGGTGTTCGACTTCCAGTGGATGAGCAAGAACCTGTTCTACGGGCTCTACACGCGCACCGACAGCTACTTCAGCAACAGCGAGTTCGCGTCGTCCGGCGTCCCGCAAGGCGCCGAGTTGGCATTGCTGGAGCCGTTCCGCGCGTCGTTGCCTGCGGAGCTGTTCACCCAGCCGTTCAAGCTGCCGGAGACGGACGGGACCGGCAACAACCGCGAGGGTCTACGCCACGCGCTGGACCTGCTGAAGGACGCTGGTTGGACGGTGCGCGACCGCAAGATGGTGAATGCGGCCGGGCAGCAGATGAGCTTCGAGATCCTGCTCAACGAGCCGGCGTTCGAGCGCATAGGACTGCCCTACACGCAGTGGCTCGGCCGGCTGGGGATCGACGTGCACATCCGCACGGTGGACGCCGCGCAGTTCCAGAAGCGCATGGACGATCTGGATTTCGACATGTCCGTCGGATCGATCCCAGAGAGCGAGTCGCTGGGCAACGAGCAGGTCGACTTCTGGGGCTGCGGCAGCGCCAACGACAAGGGCACGCAGAACTACGCCGGCGTGTGCGACAAGGCGGTCGACGCGCTGGTGGCCGACGTGGTGAACGCCAAGACGCACGATGACCTGGTGACCGCGGCGCACGCGCTGGACCGGGTGCTGTTGTGGAACTGGTACGTGGTTCCGCAATGGCACCTGCAGGCGCTGTGGGTGGCTTACTGGAACCGGTTCGGCCATCCGTCCGGCGCGGTGCGGACCGGGCTCGACTTCTCCACCTGGTGGGTGGACCCGGCGCTCGCGGCCGCGACGGACGCCGCGCGCGGGCGCTGATGGGCGGCTATCTGCTGCGGCGGCTGCTGCTGGTGATCCCGACGCTGTTCGGAATCATCACCATCAACTTCGCCGTCGTGCAGCTGGCGCCGGGCGGTCCGGTGGAGCAGATGCTCGCCGAACTGCGCG
Source organism: uncultured Acetobacteraceae bacterium (assembly GCA_964242925.1). Taxonomy (GTDB): domain Bacteria; phylum Pseudomonadota; class Alphaproteobacteria; order Acetobacterales; family Acetobacteraceae; genus LMUY01. Next base: position 751 of record CAXTBW010000095.1, on the reverse strand, counting down.
GGCAGACCGCGACGCTGAACCGCATCACCGGTGGGGGCTCCGACGTGGCGCAGCCGTCCGACTCCAGCAGCGGCTATCGCGGGCGGCGCGGGCTGGACCCGCAGACCGTGGCGCAGATCACCCACATGTTCGGTTTCGACAAGCCGCCGTTGACGCGGTACCTGGAGATGGTCGGGTCCTACCTGCGGTTCGACTTCGGACGCTCCTTCTTCCGCGACGACACGGTGGTGCACCTGGTGCTGAGCAAGATGCCGGTCAGCATCTCGATCGGGCTGTGGTCGACGCTGCTGATCTATCTCGTGTCCATCCCGCTCGGCATCGCCAAGGCGGTGCGCAACGGCAGCCGGTTCGACGTCGTGAGCAGCGCCGCGGTGTTGATCGGCTACGCGATCCCCGGGTTCCTGTTCGCCATCCTGCTGATCGTGGTGTTCGCCGGCGGGTCGTTCCTCGACTGGTTCCCGTTGCGCGGCTTGACCAGCGAGGGCAGCGGCGCCTGGCCCTGGCCGCGGCAGGTGGCGGACTACGCGTGGCACATGGTGTTGCCGACGATAGCGCTGGTCGCAGGCGGGTTCGCCAGCCTGACGGTGCTGACCAAGAACTGCTTCCTGGACGAGATCGGCAAGCAATACGTGCTGACCGCGCGGGCCAAGGGCGCCGGGGAGCAACGCGTGCTGTACGGCCACGTGTTCCGCAACGCGATGCTGCTGATCGTGGCCGGCTTCCCGGCGGCGTTCATCGGCATCCTGTTCTC
>CAXTBW010000094.1:0-17635 GCA_964242925.1 uncultured Acetobacteraceae bacterium | reverse complement strand
GGCGCGCAAATCCTCCCGCGCGCCCAGTGGTGTCGCGGCGGCGGCCTCGGCCTGCGCCAGCGCCTCGGCGGGGAACTCGGTCGGGATGTCGTGGGTGTGGATGCACACCAGGCTGACGGAGCGGGCATCGCCCATGCGGCCGAGGCGCTCCACCACGCGGGCGGATTTCAGGCCGTAGCTGCGGCTGGGCTGCGGTGCGGCCAGTACGATCTCGCCTTCTTCGGCGCCCTCCGCGTCGGCCGGCGACACCTGCCAGTCGGCCTTCTGCCGGCGGTCGGTCGGCTGGATGCGGCCGCCCCCGTCCGGCGTCTTGTGGAACACTCCCAGCACCTTGCCGGGCGCCTCGGTGAGGCGCTTGAGCGTGCGGCCCTCGTATTTGTTGCCGCTGATGTGGCGCAGCTTGGCCAGCACGCGCTCGCCGGGCGCCAGGGCCGGGCTGTCGCGGCGTTCGGCCGCCATCAGCACCATCGGCGGCGGCCCGTCGCCGTCCCACTGCACCGGGCGCGCGACCGGGTCGCCGTCCGGGTCCGTCCCGGTCACCTGGACGATCACGGCGTCCGGCAGGCGGCCCGGCGGGGCGAAACGGCGGTGGCCGGCGGGCGCGATCACGCCGGCGCCCGACAGGCTCTTCAGCAAGCCGCGCAGCGCCACCCGGTGTTCGGGGCCGAGATGAAACTCGCGCTCCACCTCCCGCTTGCCGATGCGCCCCGGCGAGCGGCGGATGAAGTCGCTGATGGCCTCGCGGGACGGCAGCGCGACAGGCTGGGCCTCTTCCTTGCGCCTGCGCGCCAACTCAGCCCGCCTTGCGCGCCTTGGCGGCGGGCTTCTTCTTGGCGGCAGGTTTCTTCTTCGGGGCAGGCTTCTTGGCGGCAGGCTTGGCCGCGGCAACAGCGGTCGAGGCCTCCTTGGGCGCCGCCGCCTTGCGGACCGGCTTCTTGGCGCCTGGCTTGGCCTTCAACGGCTTACCCTTCTCGGCCAGCAGCGCCACCGCCTGCTCGACTGTCACCTCCTCCATCGTCACCCCGCGCGGCACGTTCGCGACCAGGTTGCCGCCCTGGATGTAGGGGCCGAACCGCCCCTTCTTCACCGTGATCGGCTCGCCCGTCTTCGGGTGCGCGCCCAGCGAGCGCACGCTCTCCAGCTTCTTCTGCAGCGCGTCGACCGCGCGGTTCAGCCCGATCGACAGCAGGTCGTCGTCCTTGTCCAGCGAAGCGTAGATGCTGCCCATCTTCACGTAGGGCCCGAACCGGCCCAGCCCGGCTTCCATCAGTTCGCCGGTGACCGGGTGCGCGCCGATCTGCCGCGGCAGGGTCAGCAGGCCGAGCGCCTGCTCCAGCGTGATGGTGTCGCCTTCCATGCCCTTGGGCAGCGAGGACCGCCGCGCCTTGGCCTTCTTGTCCGCCGGATCGGGCGCGCCCTGCTGCACATACACGCCGTAGGGGCCGCGGCGGACGGTGATGTCCTCCCCGGTCACCGGGTGGTGCCCCAGCTCCCGCATGCCCTCCTTGAGCGTGTCGCCCTCGTCGCCGCCGATGGCGAGGCGGCGGGTATACTGGCACGCCGGGTAGTTGGAGCACCCGATGAACGAGCCGTGGCGGCCGAGCTTCAAACCCAGCCGCCCGGTGTGGCACACGGAGCACACCCGCGGGTCGCCGCCATCCTCGCGCGCGGGGAAGAAATGCTCGCCCAGGTCCTGGTCCAGCGCGTCGATCACGTCGGAGATCTTCAGTTCGCGCGTGGCTTCCACCGCGACCGAGAAGTCGCGCCAGAACCGCTCCATCACCGCCCGCCAGTCGGCCCGGCCGTCGGAGATGTCGTCCAGCTGCTCCTCGAGCCCGGCGGTGAACCCCGTGTCGACGTAGCGCTGGAAGAAGCTGGTCAGGAACGCCGTCACCAGGCGGCCGCGATCCTCCGGGAACAGCCGCCGACTCTCCATGCGGACGTAGTTGCGGTTGCGCAGCGTCTCCAGGATCGAGGCGTAGGTGGACGGCCGGCCGATCCCCAATTCCTCCATCTGCTTGACCAGGCTCGCCTCCGAGAAGCGTGGCGGCGGTTGCGTGAAATGCTGCTCGGCGGTGGCCTTGTCGCGGCGCAGCGGGTCGCGCTCGGCCATCGGCGGCAACATGCGCGACTCGTCGCGGGCGTCGCCCTCGGGCGCCTCGTCGGTGGCCTCGCGATACAATTTGAGGAAGCCGTCGAACGCCACGATCGAGCCGTTGGCCCGCAGATGCGTGCCGCCGGAAGCGATATCGACCGCCACCTGGTCCAGCTCGGCGGACTGCATCTGGCTGGCGACGGCCCGCTTCCAGATCAGGTCGTAGACGCGCCGCTGCTCCTCGTTCAGGTATTTGCCCATGTCGCCGGGCACGCGGGCCACGTCGGTCGGGCGGATCGCCTCGTGCGCCTCCTGCGCGTTCTTCGCTTTCGACGTGTATTCCCGCGGCGCGCCCGGCAGGTAGTCGAATCCGTAGGCGTGGCTGACATGCTCGCGGATGGCGGAGATCGCCTCCTTGGCCATCTGCACGCCGTCGGTCCGCATGTAGGAGATCAGGCCGACAGTCTCGCCGCCGATGTCCACGCCCTCGTACAGCTGCTGCGCCACCCGCATCGCCGCCTGCGCGCCCAGGCCGAGCTTGCGGCTGGCGTCCATCTGGAAGCTGGAGGTGGTGAACGGCGGCTGCGGGTTCCGCTTGACCCGGCGGCGCTCCACCGACGCCACCGCGAACTGCCCCGCCTCCACCGCCGCCTTGGCCGCCGCGGCCTTCTCGGCGTCGTTCAGGTCGAATTGGTCGAGCCGCTTGCCGTCCAGATGCGTCAGCCGGGCGGTGAACGGCGCGCCGGAGGGCGTGGTGAAATGCGCCTCCACCGTCCAGTACTCGCGGGCGCGGAACGCCTCGATCTCGGCTTCCCGCTCGCACACCAGGCGCAGCGCCACCGACTGCACCCGCCCGGCGGAGCGGCTGCCGGGCAGCTTGCGCCACAGCACGGGGGACAGCGTGAAGCCCACCAGGTAGTCCAGCGCGCGGCGGGCGAGGTAGGCCTCGATCAGCGGCTGGTCCAGGGCGCGCGGGTGCGCCATGGCGTATTGCACGGCGGATTTGGTGATCTCGTTGAAGGTGATGCGCTGCACGTCGACGCCCTTGAGGGCCTTCTTCTCCTCCAGCATGGCGCGCACGTGCCAGCTGATCGCCTCGCCCTCGCGGTCCGGGTCGGTGGCCAGCCACAGGCGGTCGGCGCCCTTGAGCGCCTTGGCGATGGCCGTCACCTGGCGGTTGCCGCGCTCGTCGGCGGCCCAGTCCATGGCGAAGCCCTCCTCCGGCCGGACCGACCCGTCCTTCGGCGGCAGGTCGCGCACATGGCCGAAGCTGGCGAGCACGGTGAACCCGCCGCCCAGGTACTTGTTGATCGTTTTGGCCTTCGCAGGCGATTCGACGACGACGACGTCGGTCATTGGGTCCTTTGGGTCAGGCGATAAGGGCCACGCGATGCCCAGGCAGGGTTTCGACGATCCCGTCCAGCTCCAACACGAACAGCGCAGAAATGACGGCGGCGGCGGACAGTTGGCAGCGCCGCACCAGATCGTCAATGTTTGTGGCGTCCGGTCCCAGTAAAGCCAGCACTGCGTTTCGAGCCTGTTCACCATCCGCGGCCTCCACCGGCCACCCCGTCCGCTCCTCGGCGAAGCCCAGCGGCAGGGCCGGCTTCTGCCATTCCGACAACGCCTCCAGCACGTCCGACGCCTGGCCGACCAGGGTGGCGCCGTTGCGGATCAGGTCGTTGGAGCCATGGCAACGCGGGTCGAGCGGGGAGCCGGGCACGGCCAGCACCATCCGGTTCGCGTCCAGCGCCTGCTGCGCCGTGATGAGGCTGCCGGAGTGGCGAGCCGCCTCCACCACGATCACGGCCAGCGAGAGCCCGGCGATGATGCGGTTGCGGCGCGGGAAGTGCCGGCTCTGCGGCGCCGTGCCCAGCGGCGCCTCGGCCACCACGACGCCCTTCTCGGCGATGCGCGCCTGCAGCGCCGCGTTCTCCGGCGGGTAGGGCATGTCCAACCCGCCGGCGATGGCGGCCGCGGTGCAGCCGGTGTGCAGCGCACCGTTATGCGCCGCCGTGTCGATGCCGCGCGCCAGGCCGGAGACGATCAGCACCCCGTGCGAGGCCACCTCCGCCGCCAGCGCCTCCGCCATGCGCTGCCCGTTCGCGGAGGCGTTGCGCGCGCCGACCAGGCCGACGGCGCGGGTGATGAGCCGCGCCGGGTCGCCGAGCACGGACAGGAGCGGCGGCGCGTCCTCTAATAAGGTAAGGTTGGCTGGGTAGTCCGGTTCGCCCAGCACGAGCATGCGGCCGCCGAACCGGTGCAGCCGGGTCAGCTCCTTCTCGATGATGCCCGCCGCGGCGACGGCGACCGGCGCGGCGCGACCGCTGTCCCGCGCCAGGCCGGGGAGGGCGGCGACCGCCTCCTCCGCCGAGGGGAAGCGGGCGAGCAGGCGGCGGAAGGTGAGCGGACCGATGCCGGGCGTGCGCGCCAGGCGGATGCGGGCGAGGCGCTCGGGCTCCGTCACCGCCCGATCCGCGGCTCGGCGCCGGCGCGGAGGCGGGCGATGTTGCCGCGATGGCGCCAGACGATCCAGGCGGCCATCAGGGTCACCGCGATGTTCCAGCCGCCGAACGCCATGGACAGGAACGGCGCCGCGACACAGGCGGCGATGGCGCCAACGGACGAAATGCGGGTGATCGCCACGGTCGCGAGCCAGACGATGCAGCAGCCAACCGCGATCGGCCAGGCGAACCCGAACAGCGCCCCCAGCGCGGTGGCGACGCCCTTGCCGCCGCGGAAGCGCAGCCACGGCGTGAGGCAATGTCCGAGCACCGCCGCCAGCCCGGCATAGGCGGGCGGCCCAGCCCAGTGCCGCGCCAGCAGCACGGCCGCGGCGCCCTTCAGGCCGTCCAGCAGCAGCGTCGCGGCTGCGAGGTCCTTCCGGCCGGTGCGCAGGACGTTGGTGGCGCCGATGCTGCCGGACCCGATCGCCCGGACGTCGCCCAGCCCGGCGAACCGGGTGAGCAGCAGGCCGAACGGAATGGACCCGAGCAGGAAGGCAAGAAGGAGGGTAGTGGCGGGTATCACTTCCTTCTCCCTCTCCCGCCTGCGGGAGAGGGTCGGGGTGAGGGGAGTGGCGCCGCCCGAGTCCCACCTGGCGGCGCCACCCTCACCCAACCCTCTCCCGCCAGCGGGAGAGGGCTTTTCAGCGAGAGGGCGGGCGCCGTCACCCGAACACCCGGCGGCCGGCCTTCCACGTGCCGATCACCCGGCCTTCCAGGGCGCGGCCGTCGAACGGGGTGTTGCGCGCCTTGCCCGGCAGCTTCCCGGCCTCCACCTGCCAGGCGCTCTCCGGATCGAACAGGCACAGATCGGCGGGCGCGCCTTTTGTCAGCCGGCCGGCCGGGCTGCCCAGCAGCGCAGCGGGCCGCGCGGTCACCAGCCCAATCGCATCGATCAGCGCCAGACCTGAGCCGTGCACCTGCGCCAAGGTCACGCCCAGCAGCGTCGCCAGCCCGGCGCCCCCGGCGGACGCCTGCGCGAACGGGAACCGCTTGTCGTCGGCGTCGCGCGGCTGGTGGTCGGAGGCGACCGCGTCCACCGTGCCGTCGCGCAGGCTTGCCGCCACCGCCAGGCGGTCCGCCTCGGGGCGCAGCGGCGGCGACAGCTTGGCGTAGGTGCGGAAGTCGCCGATCGCCGTCTCGTTGAGGTCGAAGTAAGGCGGCGCCGTGTCGCAGGTGACCGCCAGCCCCTCGTCCTTCGCCTGGCGGATCAGCGCTAGCGCGCCCGCGGTCGAGACGTGGCCGAAATGCACCGCGCCCCCAGTCAGCCGCGCCAGGCTGATGTCGCGGGCGACCAGGATCTCCTCCGCCGCAGCCGGGATGCCAGGGAGGCCAAGCCGAGTCGCCAGTTCGCCCTCGGTGGCGGCGCCCCCCGCGGCGAGCGAGGGGTCCTCCGGGTGCTGGATGATGCGGAAGCCGAAACCGCGCGCGTAGGACAGCGCGCGGCGCATCAGGCGGGCGTCGCCGATCGCGCGCTGCCCGTCGGTGAAGGCGACGGCGCCGGCCTCGCCCAGCAGGCCGATCTCCGCCAGTTCCTCGCCGCGGCAGCCGCGGGTGACTGCGCCGTAGGGCAGGATGGTGAGCCGCCCGGTCTCGTCGCCGCGGGCGCGCAGCAGGCGGACCAGCGCCGGGTCGTCGATGGCGGGGCGGCTGTCGGGCAGGGTGGCCAGCGTGGTGATGCCCCCGGCTGAGGCGGCCTCCGCGGCTGAGGCGATGGTCTCGCGGTACTCGAAGCCGGGCTCGCCCAGGGCGGCGCGCATGTCCACCAGCCCGGGGCAGAGGACGGCGCCGTCGCAGTCGATGGTCTCGGCGCTGTCGGGACACCCGAGGGCGGCGCCATGGTCCGCGATGATGCCGTCGCGGATGAGCAGCGCGCCGAGAGCATCGAGCCCGGTTGCCGGGTCGAGCAGGCGGACGTGGGTGAGGAGGGTGTCGGTCATCCCAGCACGTCATGCCCGGGCTTGACCCGGGCGCCCACGGGGAGCCGGCACGACTGGCCGTCATGTTGGTCCTTTGTCTCTCCCCACCCGTCAAGCCGGCGGCGTGGGCGGCCCGTGGGCGCCCGGGTCGACCCTCCGCAGCCATTCCACCGGCTTCGCCGTCGGAACCTTGAGGCTGCTCCGCCCGGGCATGACGATAATGACAAATTCAATACGGGGGAGCGCTCACACATTGCGACGGGTCCGGCGGGACAGCACGTCGAGCACGGCCATGCGCACGGCCACGCCCATCTCCACCTGCTCGCGGATCAGCGAGCGGAACGGGTCGTCAGCGACGGCGCTGTCGATCTCCACGCCGCGGTTCATCGGGCCGGGGTGCATCACCAGCGCGTCCGGATTGGCCAACGCCAGCCGAGCCGCGTCCAGGCCGAAGAACCGGAAATACTCGCGCGCGGACGGCACCAGCCCGCCCGCCATCCGCTCCTTCTGCAACCGCAGCATCATGACGATGTCCGCCCCGGCGAGCCCCTCCTCCATGCGGTGGAACACGCGCACGCCCAGGCGCTCCGCCTCCGCCGGGATCAGCGTCGGCGGGCCGATCACGCGCACCTGGCTGCCCATCGTGGTCAGCAGGTGGATGTTGGACCGCGCCACCCGCGAGTGCACGATGTCGCCGCAGATCGCCACCACCAGGCCCTCCAGCCGCCCCCGGCGGCGGCGGATGGTCAGCGCGTCCAGCAACGCCTGCGTCGGGTGCTCGTGCAGCCCGTCGCCGGCGTTGATGACGGCGGCGTCCACCTTCTGCGCCAGCAGGCTGGGGGCGCCGGACTGGTCGTGGCGCACCACCAGCAGGTCGCACTGCATGGCGTTGAGCGTGCCGGCGGTGTCCAGCAGCGTCTCGCCCTTGTTCACGCTGCTCGACGCGACCGACATGTTGATCACGTCGGCCCCCAGCCGCTTGCCGGCCAACTCGAAGCTGGTGCGGGTCCGGGTGCTGTCCTCGAAGAACAGGTTGATCAGGGTGCGCCCGCGCAGCAGGTCGCGCTGCGTCGTGCCGGAGCGGTTGAGCAGCACGTAGCTCTCGGCCAGGTCCAGCAGGGCGGCGATGTCGGGCGGATGCATGCCTTCGATCGCCAGCAGGTGGCGGCTGGGCAGGCTCATGGTTGCGAAGCAGGGGGGCGCAGCCGGGCGAGCGATTCCTCACGGCCGAGCGCGGCCAGCGTGGCGTCGATGCCCGGGCTGGTGGTGGTCCCGGTGAGCGCCGCGCGGATCGGCTGGGCGACCTGGCCCAGTTTGCGGCCGGACCGCTCGGCGTAGGCGCGCAGGGCGGCGTCGAGCGCGGGCGCCGTGAAGTCGGTCGCGTCCAGCTCGCCGGCCACCTCGGCGAGCATCGCCCGCGCCTCGGGCGTCAACAGCGCGGCGGCTTTAGCGTCGTATTGCAGCGGCAGGGTGCGGGCGAGGAAGGCGGCGCTGTCGGCCAGTTCGGCCAGGGTGCGCGCGCGTTCCTTCAGGCCGGGCATCAGCGCCTGGATGCGCGCCGGGTCGGTGGTCAGCCCGCGCAAGGCCAGGCGCGCGACCACGTCCTCCGTCAGCCGGGCGTCATCGGCGCCGCGCAGCCAGACGCCGTTCAGGTTGTCGAGCTTCTTGTAGTCCATGCGGCTCGGCGCGCGGCCCACGCCCGGCAGGTCGAACAGCCGCACCGCCGTCGCACGGTCCAGCACCTCGTCGTCGCCGTGCGACCAGCCCAGCCGCAGCAGGTAGTTGCACAGCGCCTCGGGCAGGTAGCCGGCATCGCGGAACTCGGTGACGGACGCGGCGCCGTGGCGCTTGGACAGCTTGGCGCCGTCCGGCCCGTGGATGAGCGGGATGTGGGCGAAGTTCGGGATGTCCCACCCGTTGGCGAGGTAGACCTGCACCTGGCGGAACGTGTTGGTCATGTGGTCGTCGCCGCGGATCACGTCGGTGATCGCCATGTCGTGGTCGTCCACCACCACCGCGTGCAGGTAGGTGGGCGTGCCATCGCTGCGCAGGATGATCATGTCGTCCAGCTCGGCGTTGGCGACCGTGATCGGCCCCTGCACCCGGTCCTGCACCACCGTCTCGCCCTCCCGCGGCGCGCGCAGGCGGATCACGTAGGGCCCGTCGAGCGCGTCCGTGCGGTCCCGCCACGGGCTGTCGTAGCGCAGCGGGCGGCCCTCGGCGCGGGCGGCCTCGCGCGCGGCGGCGATCTCCTCCGGGGTGGACCAGCAGCGATAGGCGCGCCCGGCAGCCAGCATCGCGTGCGCGACCTCGGCGTGCCGCGCGCCGTTGGCGGACTGGTAGACCTCCGGCTCGTCCCGCTCGAGCCCGAGCCAGTCGAGGCTGTCCAGGATGGCCTGGGTGAACGCGGCGGTGGAGCGGCTGCGGTCGGTGTCCTCCACCCGCAGCAGGAACTGGCCGCCATGGTGCCGGCTGAACAGATAGTTGAACAGCGCCGTGCGCGCGCCGCCGATGTGCAGCAACCCGGTGGGGGAAGGGGCGAAGCGGGTCCGGACGGTCATGATGACGGGCCTTAGCACGCTGGCGTGCGACATGGGGAGGGACATGCGAAGGGCGCGGGCGCTACTATAGGTTGGGTGAATGCCGCACTGCTCCGGGTCCGGACGCTCTGGCTGCCGAATGCCGGCGCGGCATCGGCGCTGCACGCCTGGGCGGAGGCGGAGCGCGGGCGGTTCATGCCCTGGCTGGCCGTGTGCATGGCCGGCGGGGTGCTCGGCTACTTCGCGATGGGACACGAGCCGCCCTGGTACGCCGGCCCCGCGCTGACAGCCGGCGCCGCGGCGCTGTTCGCGATGGTGCGGTCGCGTCCGGTCGGGCGGGCCGCGGCGTTGGCTTTGCTGGCCGCGGCCGCCGGGTTCGGCTCTGCGCAGTGGGCGACGCATCGGGCGCCGCCGCTGCTCAGCCTGCCGCGCACGGCGGTGAGCGTGACGGCCACGATCCGCGGCGTGGAACTGCTGCCGGAGGGGCGGCGGCTGACCCTGGTCGACCCGCAGCTCGACGGCGCCGCCGCTTTGCCCCGCACCCTGCACCTGCGCCTGCGCGCCACCGCGACGGCGCCGCTGGAAGCCGGCGATCAAATCCGTGCCCGCGCCGTGTGGCGGCCTCCCTCGCCGCCAGCTTATCCGGGCGGGTGGGACCTGCAGCGCGACGCCTTCTACAGCGGGCTGGGCGGTGCGGGGACGGCGCTCGGCACGGTCGCGGTGCTGGCCCATTCGCCGCCGGCCGGCGCCTCACGCTGGCTGACGGGGCTGCGCGAGGCGGTTGCGTCGCGGATCATGGCCGCGCTGCCAGGCCCCGAAGGCGCGATCGCGGCCACCATGCTGACGGGAATCGGCAGCGCCATCCCGCTGGCCGACCGCGCCGCGTTCCGCGATTCCGGCCTGGCCCACCTGCTGGCGGTGGCGGGGCTGCACATCGGCATCGTCATGGGCCTGGTGATGGGCGCCAGCCGATTCGGCCTGGCGCTGTGGGAGCGGGCGGCGTTGCACTGGCCCTGCAAGCAACTGGCCGCGCTGACCGCGCTGACCGCCGGCGCCGGCTACGTGCTGCTGACCGGGATGCACGTCCCCGTGCTGCGCTCGTTCGCGATGGCCGCGCTGGTGACGCTGGGGGTCGCCGTCGGGCGCCGCGCGATCTCGATGCGCGGGCTGGCGCTGGCCGCGATCGGGCTGATGCTGCTGTATCCGCAGGAAGTGGTCGGGGTGTCGTTCCAGATGAGCTTCGCCGCCGTGCTGGCGCTGATCGCCGGCTACGAGTGGCTGCGCCCGTCGCTGACTCGGTTGCGCAAACGCCCCATGCTGCACCATGTCGGGGCTCTGCTGCTGACCAGCCTGCTCGCCGGCGTCGCGTCGTCGCCGTTCGCGGCCTACCATTTTGGCCGCGTGCAGGCGTATTTCATCCTGGCCAACCTGGTCGCCGTGCCGCTGACCGCCGCGGTGATCATGCCCGCCGGCCTGGCCGCCCTGGCCATCATGCCGCTCGGGCTGGAGCGGCTGGCGCTGGCGCCGATGGGATGGGGGCTGGACGCGGTGCTGCTGATCGCGCGCACGGTGGCCGCGCTGCCCGCGGCCACGCTCGACGTGCCGCACATGCCGGGCTGGGGGCTGGCGGTGGTGGCGCTGGGGCTGGCCTGGCTGGGGCTGTGGCGTTCGCGGCTGCGGCTGCTGGGGGTGGCCGGGATCGCGGCCGGGCTGCTGTCGGGCTTGGTCAGCCCGCCGGCGGACCTGCTGGTGTCGCCGGACGCGCGGCTGATCGCGCTGAGGAGCCCGGCCTATCTGCAGACCCGGCCGGGCTTCTCGCCCTTCGTGCTGGATTCCTGGAAGCAATACTGGGCGGAAACGCTGCTTGCGCCGTTCCCCGAAAACGGCGCGCCGGGCGCCGTCCGGTGCGACCTGGAGGGGTGCCGGATCGAGCAGGGCGGCGCCGTCGTGCTGCTGGCGCGCAGCCTCAAGCCGATGGACTGCGCCGGCGCCGCGCTGGTGGTGTCAGCCGAGCCCGCCCGCGCTGTTTGCCCGGCGCTGCCGCGCATCGACCGCTTCACCGTGTGGCGGGACGGCGCGCAGGCGGTGTGGCTTCGCGACGGCGTCGCGACGGTCATTTCAGACCGGGCATGGCGCGGGGAGCGGCCCTGGGCGCCGCCCTCCCCCGCCGCGCAGGCGTCGCGCGTCACGCAGCCCTTGGCGCTGGAGGAATAGGTTGTAACCCATTGACACAAAATCCAGGTGCGCGGGTCTGACGCCATGGTCTATGGTGTCCGGAGTCGCAGCCGAACCGGAGGATCCAGTGTCGAAGCCCGTTTTATCCTTCAGGCTCCTGGCCTGCTGCTGGGGTGGGGTCGCGCTGCTCGCCGCGTCAGGCGCGGTCGCGCTGCAGCTGACCGAGCCTGATCCGGCGCCCGTGATCGTCGCCGGGCCGGCGGTGGGCATGACAACCCCGGTTGCAGCCGCGACGCTTCCCTTCGCGGCAATGCCGGCCGTGACGGCGACGCCCCTGCCGGCCACGACGCCGATGCCATTCCGTAACAGCAGCCTGCTCGCCCTGCTGACGCCGCCTTCCGACCACCTGGCCGAACGGGCGCCAGAACGGGCGTTGGAACGCACGCCGGAGCGGGTGGCCGAGCATCCCGCGCGCCCGGCCGTCCATGCCGTGGTCGCGACGTCGCTGCCGCTGCCGTTGCCGCCAATCCCGCCCGTTCAACACGCGGCTCGGGTGGAGGCACGCCGTCCGGCGCCGGTCTATGCGGCCGAACCGCAGCCGGTCTACCCGGGCTGGGGCCGGCCGATGCCCTACCCAGGGCAGTTCGCCTCCGTCCGGCAATATCAGTATGGCGGGCCGCCCGCATATTACGGCTGGCAGCCCTACTACTGAGCCCCTGTTGCGGCTCCGACATCGTCATTGCGAGGAGGGCTTGCGGCGAAGCAATCCAGCCGCGAACACTGTGCGCGCCGCCCTGGATTGCCGCGCCGCCAAGCGGCGGCTCGCAATGACGGGGGTATCTCGGGCGACTGCTGATGGATGCCGCGGTTTAGCGCGGCCCGGCGGCAAACCGCACCGCCTCCTCCGCCGCGCGGAACAGCGCGCGGGCCTTCTGGCGTGATTCCTCGTACTCCCCGGCAGGCGTGCTGTCCGCCACAACCCCGCCGCCAGCCTGCACGTGCATGACGCCGTCCTTCACCACCGCGGTGCGCAGGCCGATGCACGTGTCCATCGTGCCGTCCGCCGCGAAATAGCCGATGCAGCCGCCGTACAGCCCGCGGCGGACCGGCTCCAACTCCTCGATGATCTCCATCGCGCGGATCTTCGGGGCGCCGGTCAGCGTGCCGGCGGGGAAGCCGGCCACCAACGCGTCCACCGCGTCCAGGCCGGGCGCCAGCGTGCCCTCCACGTTGGAGGCGATGTGCATCACGTGGCTGAACCGCTCGATCTGGAAGCTCTGCGTCACCCGCACCGTGCCCATGGCGCTCACCCGGCCCACGTCGTTGCGGCCCAGATCCAGCAGCATCAGGTGCTCGGCGCGCTCCTTCGGGTCGCCCAGCAGGTCGGCTTCCAATGCCGCGTCCTCGGCCGGCGTGGCGCCGCGGGGGCGGGTCCCGGCCAGGGGGCGGATGGTGACGGTGTTGTCGCGCAGGCGGACCAGGATCTCGGGGCTGCTGCCGACCACGGCGAACCCACCGAAGTCCAGGAAGAACAGGAACGGCGCCGGGTTGATGCGGCGCAGCGCGCGATACAGCGCGAACGGCGGCAGGCCGAAGGGCGCGGAGAAACGCTGCGACGGGACGGCCTGGAAGATGTCGCCGGCGACGATGTACTCCTTCATCCGCACCACCATGGCCTCGAACGCGGCGCGGTCCATGTTCGGGACCGGGTCAGGCGGGGGCAGCGCCACCGGAGGCGTGGCGCGGGGCAGCGGCCGGGCGAGCGCCGCCTGCGCGTCGGCGATGCGGGCCTGCGCCTCGGCCCATGCCTGCTCCGCGGACACGCCGGGCGCGGGGCGGACGGGGACGGCCAGGGTCAGCTCGTCGCGGACCGTGTCAAACACGGCGAACAGCGTGGGCCGCAGCAGCAGCGCCTCGGGCAGGCCAAGCACGTCGGCGTTCTTGGCCGGCAGCCGCTCCATGACGCGGACCATGTCGTAGCCCAGCATGCCGAACAGCCCGCCGCACATCGGCGGCGTGCCCGGCGGCAGCGTCATTTGCGACTCCGCGATCATGGCGCGAAGACTGTCCAGCGGCGGGCGATCGTCCGCCACGAAGGCGTGCGGCGCCGACAGAGCGTTGCGGTTCACCTCCGCCCGGCCGCCGACCACGCGCCACATCAGGTCGGGCGCCATGCCGATGATGGAGTAGCGTCCGCGGGTGGCGCCGCCCTCCACGCTCTCGAGCAGGAAGCTGTTGGGCTGGCCGTGGGCGAGCTTGAGGAATGCGGCCACCGGGGTCTGCAGATCGGCCACGTCGGTGGCGACGGCCAACGCTCCCTCCCCGGTCGCATACGCCGCAGCGAATTCGGGGGTCATTGCGCGATGCTGTCGAACATGGGGCGGTTCACCACGACATGCGCCCGGTCGCGCAAGGCGGTCGCGTAGGTCATCTCCAGGTCGTTGCTGACCTGGCCCGCACGGGCCTGGCGCAGCCGGTCCATCGCGGCCGGGTCGGCCGCCGGGTCGGGACGCGCGACGATGACCGGGACGGCGACCATGAAACCGGTCGGGGTCTCCGCCAGGGCTGCATGGTTCGGCTCCGCGGCGAACAGCGGGCCGGCCAGACCGTCCGGCACGCCGGCCTGCTGCGCGGTGCGCCTGACTGGGGGAGTGCGGGTGACCGGCAGCCCGGCAGCGGCGGCGGCATTTGCGAGGGTGGCGCCACCGTCCACGGCGGTCATCAGGGCGGTGGCGGCCGCGTCCTGCTCGCGCCGTCTCGCCGCGGCCAGCCAGTCGTCGCGCACGCGGTCGCGCACCTGGTCCAGCGGCAACTGCGCCGGGGGCGTCACGGCATCCACGGACACGGCGTAGAAGCTGTGCTCCGGCCCGTCTTCCAGCGTCGGTTGATCGTTGGGCGTCAATGCGAAGGCCCGCGCGATCACGGCCTGGCGCAGCGCCGGGTCGCCCGGGATGGGGGCGGGGGCGCCGTCCGGCGTGTTGCCCTGCGCGTCCAAAGTCCCGGTCACGGCGGCCAGGCCCAGGCCGGTCGGCAGCTCGTCCAGCTTGGCGCCGCCGGCGAGCGCGTCCTGCACCTTGTTGGCGCGGTCGTAGACCTGATCGCCCGCCTGCTCGAGCGCCACCCGCGTTTTCACCTCCGCTACGACGTCCGCGAACGGCCGCTGCCCGGCGGGTTCGGCCTTGATGACGCGGAACACGGCCCAGCCGCCGCCCACTTGGTCCGGCCCGGTCACCGCCTGCGGGGGCGCCGCGAACACTGGCGCCGCCAGGTCCGGGGCGGGGAACGCGGCCTGGGTCGCGTCGTCCAGCTGGACCGCGGACGCGTTCGCGGCGGCGGCCTGTTTCTGCACCGCGTCCCAATCCGCGCCGAGCAGCCACGCGGACGCGATGGCCTTGCCGGCCGCCTCGGTCGGCGCCACCACGACCTGGACGGAGCGGGTGTCGACGCGCAGGTAATCCGCCTTGTGGCTGTCGTAGTAGGCCTGCGCGTCGGCGTCGCTGACCTCGATGTCCTTGGCGACGCCCTCCGCGGACAGGATCACCACCTTCACCCGGCGATACTCCGGGGCGCGGTAGACGGTGGCGTTGTCGTCGTAGTGGCGCTCGATCTGCTCCGCGGTGGGCGCGGGCGGCTCGGCGGCGCCGGCGAAGGGCAGGGTGACCAGGTCGGCGACCCGGGTCTCGCCGTCATGGGCGAAGGCGAGCCGGTTCACGACGTCCGGGGAATAACCGCCGGCGCGCACCGGCTCCACCAGCTCGCGCTGCGCCAGGTCGGTTCGCAGCAGCGTGAGATAGCGCGCCTCCGTGTAGTTGTTCATGCGCAGCACGCTGCTGAAGACCGCGCGGTTGAATTGGCCGTCCGGCCCGGCGAACGCGCGGGTCTCGAAGGTGGCGCGGCGCAGCGCCTCGTCGGGCACGCTGACGCGCAGGCGCTGCGCCTCGACGGTGAAGGCGGCCTGGATGATGAGGCCCTCCAGCGCCTGCCCGGCGACGGCGCGGCGCTGCTCCGAAGTCGGCGCGGCGGTCGGGTTGGCGCGCATCACCTGCGCCAGCAGGCGGCGGGAGGCGTCCTGCAGGTCCGCCGGGTCGATGCGCTGGCCGCCGACGGTCGCGACGCTGTTGGGGTCGGCGCCGCCCAGCAGGTTGCGCGCGACGTCCGCCACGCCCCACAGCCCGAAGGAGGCGATCAGCAGGACGAAGAACACCTTGGCCGGCCAGGTGGCGGCGAAGCGGCGGAAGGCGGCGAGCATGCGGCGGACCCGGATTGAACGCGCCGGACAATAGGGAGACGCTTGGCGCATTGCCAGCCCGCGGCGCCGCCGGTAGAGCCTAGTCCAGCTTGGGCGGAGGCCATCCATGCGACAGCTGATCGCCGGCAACTGGAAGATGAACGCGGACACCGCCCAGGCGGCGGCGCTGTCCGAGGCATTGCGGGCCGCGCCTAGCGGGCATTGCGACCTGCTGGTCTGTCCGCCCGCGACGCAGCTGGCGGCGGTGGCGCGGACCCTGGCCGGCACGGCGGTCGCGGTCGGCGGGCAGGACTGCCATGCCGAGCCGTGCGGCGCCCACACCGGCGACATCGCCGCCTCGATGCTGCGCGACGCGGGCGCCACCTGGGTGATCCTGGGCCATTCCGAGCGGCGGGCCGAGCATGCCGAGCGCGACGAGCTGGTGCGGGAAAAGGTGCTGGCGGCGGTGGCGGCCGGGCTGATTCCGATCGTGTGCGTGGGCGAAACGGACGAGCAGCGCAGCGCCGGGCGGCAGACCGAGGTGGTCGGCTGGCAACTGGCGGGCAGCCTGCCGGACGGGTTCGCCGGGGTGGTGGCCTACGAGCCGATCTGGGCCATCGGGTCCGGCAAGAGCGCCACCGCGGAGGATGTGGAGGCCATGCACGCTTTCATTCGCGCGGAGCTGTTGCGGCAGTTCACGGCGGCTGGGGCGGCGGTGCGCATCCTATACGGCGGCTCGGTGAAACCCGGCAACGCGGCGGAGCTGCTCGCGTTGCCGGACGTGGGCGGGGCGCTGGTGGGCGGCGCCAGCCTGGTGGCGGCGGACTTCCTGGCGATCGCGGCGGCGGCGGGGCCGGGTTAGGCGGCTGGGTCGGGGAGATAAGTCTCCGACAGGACTTGATCCGGCGTCCATTCGCACGCGGGCGGAAACGAGCGTTGCGAAAGCCCGGTCTCGTTTTGCACGTCAGTCAGCGCATGCCGGTATTCGGCAGTTGCATATCCTCCGATGAGAGGCCGCAAGCTTGGACTCTCCTCAAGACGGCTAGCAACACGGCCAAAGCGGCTTCTAATCTGACGCTTGTCGCTGCGGCTCAAGCTCTCGATCTCCTCGGCGAGGTTCCCGATGTCGAGGCCCGGAATGCGCATCGCGCGGAGCCGGCGGCTCTGCTCTTCCGACCAGGCGCAGAACTCCACCTCGTAGTCCGGGCCGGCCGTCTCGAAGATCGGAACGAGGATGCTGTCCACCTTGCTCATGGCGCGACGGTGGCACTCCGCAGCGCAGCCTTTCCAGCATTGGGGTTCCAGCATCGCGGCAAAGGGCCTAGAACGCCCCGCTCCCGAGGGACCGTCCATGATCACCGTGCTGCTCATCGTCCACCTGTTCGTGACGCTTGCCCTGATCGGCGTGGTGCTCATCCAGCGCAGCGAAGGCGGCGGCTTGGGCGTCGGCACGTCGCAGGGCATGGGGGGCTTCATGTCCGGCCGCGGCACGGCGAACCTGCTGACGCGCACCACGGCGATTCTGGGAACCGCGTTCTTCGTGCTGTCGATGGCCTTGGCGCTGCTCAACCGCGGCACCACGGTCGGCAACACGCGCTCGATCCTGGACGTGCCGCCGCCGGCCCGGACGGCGCCGCCGCCGACGCAGCCGGCCGCCCCCGGCGTGCCGACCACCCCGGCGCTGACGCCGAACCCGGCGGCCAATGCCACACCGGCGCCCGCTGGGCCGGCTGAAACGACGCCCGCCGCCCCCGCGGTGACACCGACACCCGCCGCGCCCGCGCTGCCAGATGCGCCGCCCCCGGCCGCCCAGTTGCCCGCCCTGGCTTCGCCCGCGCCTGCACCGGCAACGCCGCCCCGGTAGCAATCGACAGCGGCGGCGGTCCCAGCCCTTCACGCCCCCCAAGTCGCGGGTGTAGGACAGCGGTCCATGACGCGGTTCGTATTCATCACCGGCGGCGTGGTCTCCTCTTTGGGCAAGGGCGTCGCTTCCGCGGCGCTCGGCTCGTTGCTGCAGGCGCGCGGCTACTCGGTGCGGCTGCGCAAGCTGGACCCCTACCTCAACGTCGACCCCGGGACCATGAGCCCGTATCAGCACGGCGAGGTGTTCGTCACCGACGACGGCGCCGAGACCGACCTGGACCTCGGCCATTACGAGCGCTTCACCGGCGTGC
>CAXTBW010000093.1:0-17936 GCA_964242925.1 uncultured Acetobacteraceae bacterium | reverse complement strand
AGCGCGGCGCTGCCCAGCAGTCCGTCCGGCCGGTCCTCGCCGCGCATGCGCCAGTTGAAGGCCGTCACGAGCAATGGCGCCGACGGCAGCGTGAGCCGACCGAGCGCCGTTTCCGCGGGCTTGCTCAGCCAGTTCATGGTTTGGGCGCCGAGGCCGGTGACGTAGGCCGGACGCGCGTAATCCCGCTGCAAACCGAGCCGGTCGAACGCTTCGGCCGCCACGGTCGTGCCCTCCGCCCCCGTGTCGAGCATCAGCCGCGCGGGACGGCCGTTGATCGCCACGTTCAGCAATGGGATCGTGCCGACCATGCGGATCGGGATGGCGGCCAAGGGGACGATGCGGCACGCCTCCGGCGTGTTGGCGGCGGCGCAAGCGGTCAGCAGCAGGGCCGGAAGCACGGTCGGCGGCAAGCGGGGCATGCGTGACCGCTAGCACACCCGACGCCAAGGCGGCGATCCGCGCCCGCGCCCTGGCGCTCGGCTTCGACGCCGTCGGGTTCGCCCCCGCCGCGCTGGCGCCTGAGGCGCGCGCGCGGCTGGGCGCCTTCCTTGCGGCCGGGCAGCACGGCGACATGGGCTGGCTGGCGGAGCGCACCGACGAACGCAGCCACCCCCAGGCGCTCTGGGCGGAGGCGCGCAGCGTGGTGGCGTTGGGCCTGAGCTATGCGCCGCCCGACGACCCGCTGGCCGTCACGCGGCGCCCGGACCGCGGCGCCATCTCGGTCTATGCCCGCCACCGCGACTACCACGACGTGGTGAAGGGCATGCTGAAGCACCTCGCTCAGTTCATCGCCGGGCGCTTCGGGCCGGAGGTGAAGGTGTTCGTCGACACCGCGCCGGTGATGGAGAAGCCGCTGGCCGCCGCCGCCGGGCTGGGCTGGCAGGGCAAGCACACCAACCTGGTGTCCCGCGCCGAAGGCTCCTGGTTGTTCCTGGGCGAGGTCTACACCACGCTTGACCTGCCGCCCGACCCGCCGCACGCCGATCGCTGCGGCACCTGCGCGCGCTGCCTGGCCGCCTGCCCGACGAACGCCTTCCCGGCGCCCTATCGCCTGGATGCGACGCGCTGCATCTCCTACCTCACCATCGAGCACCGCGGGCCGATCCCGGAGACGCTGCGCCCCTTGATGGGCAATCGGATTTACGGCTGCGACGACTGCTTGGCGGTCTGCCCGTGGAACCGGTTCGCCGCCGCCTCGCGCCACGCCAAGCTGCTGCCGCGGGCCGACCTGGAGGCGCCGTCGCTGACCGCGCTGGCGGCGCTGGACGATGCGGCGTTCCGGGCGCTGTTCGCCGGCTCCCCTATCAAGCGCATCGGCCGCGACCGCTTCGCCCGCAACGTGGCTATCGCCATCGGCAACTCCGCCGACCCGGCGCTGCGCCCCTCCGCCGCCCGCCTGGCCGCCGACCCCGACCCGGTGGTCGCCGACGCGGGCGGCTGGGCCGTGGACCGCCTCGCCCCGTGACGCTGGAGAAGCGCAGCATCACCCTGGCCCGGCACCGCACGTCGGTCGCGCTGGAACCGGCATTCTGGGCGGCGCTGGAGGCGCTTGCCGCGCAGCGGTCGCAGACCCTGGCCGGCCTGGTGGCGGAGGTGGATGGCGCGCGCGGCCCCGAGCAGCCGTTGGCGTCCGCGCTGCGGGTGTTCGCACTTCTTTCCAGATCCTGAACCAGCGGCCGAAACTTCCAGTGCTCCCCGCGGCAATTTTGTCATTGCGAGGAGCGCTTGCGACGAAGCGATCCAGCCGGCAGCGCCGTACCCGCCGCCCTGGATCGCCACGCCGCTAAGCTGCGGCTCGCGATGACGGATCGTTGTTTTCGGTCTGTGACGTTAACCGTTCTGAAAGGCCCGGCGGGTGAAGCTCAGGTGCGGCCGCAAATTGGCCGCGAAGGAACGAAAAACGATGCAAACCCATTCGACCGCCAAGCCCATGCCCGTCACGTCGCTGATGCTGGCGGACCGGCTGATCTCGCTCGCGCAGGACGCCGACCGCGCCGGCTATGCCCGCTCCGCGACCAGCCTGTTAGGCTTGGCCTACGCCGTGTTCGACGAGGAGAAGCGCCCGGGTCGCTGAGGCTCAGCGCGCGGCCAGCCACCGCGCCAGGTCGGCCAACTCCGGCGTGCGGCTCGGCGTCGCGACCGGGCCGATCAGCCGCAGTCCAAGGGAAGGCGCGCCCTCGACTGCGGGACGCAGCGCCAGGCGGATGTCGAGCGACTCGCCCAGCAGGTCCCCGCTGCCGCTCACCGCGATCGTCCCGGCCGGCGCCGTGATCGCGCCGTGGTCGAGCGTCAGCGTTCCAGCCGCCACCGTGCCCGCCAGCTCCATGCGCGCGAACGGGGTGACGCCCGACCGCAGGGCGTCCGTCGCCGCCGCCATGTCCGGACCGCCCAGCGCGGCCAGCACGCGTCCGGCGTCCAACCCCGATAGCGCGCCGTCCCGCACCGTCACGCGCATCGATCCAACCAGCGTCGCCAGGATGCCGGCCGGGCTATAGCCGGACCCGGACACGTCCGCCGCGAAATCCGCCACGCCCGCCACCACGTCCACCGGCGCGCCCGCCAACCCGCCATCGAGCACCGCGCCCGACAACGCGCCCGAAACCGACAAGCGCGGCGGGGCGCCCGCATCCAGCGCCGCGCGGCCCGAAAGCGCGCCCCCCGACACATGCGCCGCCAACTCGTCCACCAGCAACGCGCCGCCCGACAGCCGCAGCCGCGCCGACGCGTCCTCCAGCAGCGGCGACAACCCCGCCAGCACGTGGCTCGCGCGCAAGCTCAGCGTTCCGTCCAACGCATGCAGCAGGGCCAGCGGCAACGGGTCGGTCGAGTGCGCGCGCAACGGCGGCAGCGGCAGCGTCTCGGCGGTGAGCGCGCCCGACAGCGCCGGAGTCCCCGCTTCAAGCCCGGCGAGCACGAGGTCGCCGCTCGCCCGCAACGCCCCGGCGGACATCTCCAGCCCGGCCAGCGCCAACCGGTTGGCGGCCCAGTCGACATCCGCCTGCGCGGACAGCGAGCCGTCGCCGAGCCAGTCCGCCACCTCCGCGCCCAACGAGTAGAGCAGCCGCACCGCGCCCGGGTGATGCAGCGACACGCCGCCTTTCCAACGCCGGCCGGGCAGGTCCGCGCGGCCGTTCAGCTGCAGGCGGGCATCGGACAGGTCCGCCGTGGCGGTCACCGACAGCGCGGACGCCCGGCCCGACACCGCCGCCGCCACCGCGCCCGGGCCGCGGAACAGCGGCCGCGCGAACGCCCACGCGGCGGGCAGCCGCAGCCCGAGCGCGTCCGTCTGCGCGAGCGTGAGGTCGAACCGCCCGTCGGACACGCTGCCGTCCGCCGCCAGGCTGCCGGACAGGCTCGACGACACGCCGAGCCCGCTTACGGCGGCGTGCGCGACCGTCAGCGCGCCGGCCTCGATGCGTGCCGCGATGCTCAGCCGGTCCAGCGTGGCGCCGCGCACGACCGGGCGCTCGGCCTTGATCACCAGGCTCGCGTCGAACCCGGCGATGCGGGCTGGCAGCCCCGACAGCGCCGCCGGGCCGGGGAGAAGGAACGGATCCATATCGGGCGCGGTGAGCGTCAGGTCGGCCGCCAGCGCGGGCCGGCCGCCGCCATGGAAACCCAGGACGCCGCTGACCGGCGCGCCATTGAGCGTGCCGTGCAGGCCGTGCAGCGCCACGCTGACGCCGTCCGCGCCGACGGAGGCCTCGATGTCGGCGGCCCGCAACGCCCCCGGCGGCAAGAAGTCCACCAGCGCCGGCGCGTGCGGCCGCAGCCAGGCGAGCGTCTGCGCCAGGTCCGGCGCCGTCAGCCGGGCGGCACCGGCGAAACGGTCGGCGGCCAGTGCACCCGACAGATGCAGCGCGGCGTCGCCGGGCAGCACGGCGTCGGCCTCGCGCAGCACGACGCCGTCGCTCGCGACCTCGAACCCCGCGCGCAGCCGGCGCAGGGCGCCGCCGGACAGGGTTGCGGCCTCGGCCTGCAGGTCGATTCCGGTCGGCAGCGCGGCGCTGCCGCGGAGCAGCGCCGGCAACCAGGCATCCAGGTCCAGCCGGCTGGCGGCCAACGCCGCATCCAGCCGCAACTGCGGCAGCAGGCGCAGCGCCACCGCGCCGCGGGCTGGCGCGCCGCCGATCTCCAATTCCAGGTCGTCGGCCACCACCAGGCCGCTCCCCGCCGCCAACTGGCCGTCCGCGCGCCACGGCAGCGGCGGCGCCGTCAGCAGCAGCGAGAGGTCCGGCCCGCGCCCCGTGATCCGCCCCTTGAGCGCGCCGTCCGCGGCGAGCTGCCCCGACAGCGCCGCCCCCGTGCCGATCGCGGCGCCCTGGCCATCGAGGCTGATCTCGATCGCCGCGGCGCCGTCCGGCCCGGCCCGGCCCAGCCGCCCGGTGATGCGCCAGGGCCGGCCCATCGCGGCGCCCACCCCCGCGGCGGCCAGCGCGCCGGTCGCCGGGTCGACTGATAGCTCGCCCTCGATCCCGGTGACGGCGAGCGAGCCCATGGTCAGCGTGCCGTCCTCCACCCGCGCGCGCAGCCCCGCCGGCGCGTCCGCCGGCCGGGTGGCGGCCAGCGGCCAGGGCAGGCGCATCTGCGGCCCGTGCAGCACCAGGTCGGTCGGCTCGATCCGCCCCGCCAGCAGCGGGCCGAGCGCCACCCGCAGCCGCATCTCCTGCATTGTGGCGCTGGCGCCGTCCCCGGTGTCCGCGAGGCTGACCGCCTCGGCCCGCAACGTAGCCTGCGGCAACAGCGAAAGGTGGATGGCGCCGTCGATGCGCACCGGACGGCCCAGCCCGGCGGAGGCGGCCGCGGCGATGGTGGCGCGGTAATGGTCCCAGTCGAGCAGCGGCGGCGCCAGCCACGCCGCGAGCAGTGTCAGCGCCAGCAGCGCGCCCGCGGCGGCAAGGAGGCGAAGGGCGCGCATCTACCCTTTCTGAACGGCCGGGGTTCCCCAGCCGCCGCCGCCCGGCGTGGCGATGACGAACACGTCGCCAGGCGCCATGTCGGCGCTGTCCGTGCCGGTCAGCGCCGTGCGGCTGCCGTCGGCGCGTTCCACCCACTGGTCGCCTGCCGCGCCCGGCAGGCCGCCCGCCATGCCAAACGGCCCCTCGCTGCGGCGCGAGGCGACGATCACCGCCTGCATCGGCGCCAGGAACCGGATGCGACGCACCGAGCCGTCGCCGCCGGTCCATTCGCCGGCGCCCCCGGAGCCGCGGCGGATCGCGAACGATTCCAGGCGCACCGGGTAGCGCAGCTCCAGCACCTCCGGGTCCGTCATCCGCGTGTTGGTCATGTGGGTCTGCACCGCGGACGACCCGGCGAAGCCTGGCCCGGCGCCGCAGCCGCCGCAGATCGTCTCGTAGTACTGGTAAGTCGCGTCGCCGAACAGGAAGTTGTTCATCGTCGCCTGGCTGCACGCCAGCGCGCCCAATGCGCCGAACAAGGCGTTGCACACCGCCTGGCTCACCTCCGTGTTGCCCGCCACCACGGCTGCGCCGGGCTCCGGCGACAGGAACGTGCCCCGCGGGATCACGATGCGCAGCGGGATCAGGCAGCCGTCGTTGAGCGGAATGTCGGCGCCGACCAGGCAGCGGAAGCAGTAAAGCACCGCGGCGCGGGTGACGGCCGGCGGCGCGTTGAAGTTGTCGCCGCGCTGGGCGCCCGTTCCCGTGAAGTCGACGGTTGCCGTGCGCGCGCCCGGGTCCACCGTGACCGCGACGCGCAGGGGGGAGCCGTCGTCCATCGTGTAGGCGAACGAGCCGCTCGGCAGCTTGGCCAGCACCTGGCGCACGCTCTCCTCCGCGTTGTCCATCACGTGGCCCATGTAGGCGGCGACGGTGGGCCAGCCGTAGCGCTCCACCACCCGGCCCAGCTCCTGCACGCCGCGCTCGTTGGCGGCGATCTGGGCCTTGATGTCGGCCAGGTTCACGTCCGGCGAGCGCGCCGGGTAACGCGCGCCGGCCAGCAGCGCGCGGAACTCTTCCTCGCGCAGGTGGCCGGCCGCGACCAGCAGGAAGTCGTCGATCACGACGCCCTCCTCCTCCAGCGTGTGCGATTGCGGCGGGGTGGAGCCGGGGGTGATGCCGCCGATATCCGCATGGTGCCCGCGGGAGCCGACGAAGAAGCGGATCGCCTCGCCGGCCGGGTCGAACACGGGGGTGATGACGGTGACGTCCGGCAGGTGGGTGCCGCCGTTGTAGGGGTTGTTGAGCGCCACCACGTCGCCGGGCCGCAGCGTGGCGGCGCGCTGGCGTAGGACGGTCCGCACGCTCTCGCCCATGGCGCCCAGGTGCACCGGGACGTGCGGCGCGTTGGCGACGAGGCGCCCCTCGGCGTCGAAGATGGCGCAGGAGAAGTCCCACCGCTCCTTGATGTTCACCGACAGGGAGGTGTTGGCGAGCACCACGCCGGTTTGTTCGGCGACGTTGGTGAACAGGTTGTTGAACAGTTCGAGCAACACGGGGTCGGGCGCCAAACGTGTCATGCCCGGGCTTGACCCGGGCACCCACGGGGCGCCCGCACCGTTGGCGTTGGGGGTTGACCGCGTTTCATCGCGCGCAGCCAGGGTTGTGGGCGCGGCGTGGGTGGCCGGATCAAGTCCGGCCATGACGGCGGGTGTGGCGGAGGGCTTTTCGCGGCGGAGGAGGAGGTGGTTCTGCGGTGTCACCTCGGCGGTCCAGCCGGGCTCCACGATCGTGGTGGCGTTCGCCTCGCGGATCAACGCCGGGCCGGCCACCCGGTCGCCGGCAAGCAACGCGGTGCGTGCGTATACGGGGGCGGCGTGTTCTGCCCCGCCAGTCCAGACCTGCACCGTGTCCACCGGCGCCGGCTCGTCGTGCTCGCGCGCGGCAAGCGTGGGTTCGATCACCCGCTCGCCAGGCGCGGTGGCCTCGACGGCGACCGCCTCCACGATCAACGCGCGCTCCGGCGTCGCGAAGCCGAAGCGGGCGCGGTGGGCGGTGGTGAAATCGTCCCGCGCATCGGCGCTCATGGGAACCTCCAGCATCGCCTGCGTCCCGGCGTAGCGCAGCTGCAGCCGGCGGGCGACGTGCACGGCGGCCGGGTCGGCGCCCTGGGCGGCCAATGCGGCGGTGGCTTCGGCGGCCAGGCGGTGGGCCAAGCTGTCCAGCTCGACCGTTCCCAGCTCCGCCTCCACCGCTTGCTCGCGCAGCACCGCCTGGTCGGCCAGGCCCATCCCGTAGGCGGACAGCACGCCGGCGTAGGGGTGGATGAACACCGTCGCCATGCCCAGCTCGTCGGCCACCAGGCAGGCGTGCTGCCCGCCGGCGCCGCCGAAGCAGTGCAGGGCGAATCGCGCGGCATCGTGACCTTTTTGCAACGACACCTGCTTGATCGCGTTCGCCATGTTGGCCACGGCGATCCGCAGATAGCCCTCCGCCACGGCGCGCGCATCCTGCCCCGGGATCAGTTCGGCGAACCGCTCGGCCACCACGGCGGCGTCGAGCGGCTGGTCGCCACCCGCGCCGAAGATCGCCGGGAAGTGCCGCGGCTGGATCTTGCCGACCATCACGTTGGCGTCCGTAACGGTCAGCGGCCCGCCGTTGCGGTAGCACGCCGGACCGGGCGCGGCGCCCGCGCTGTCGGGGCCGACCCGGTAGCGCGCGCCGTCGAAGTGCAAAACGGAGCCGCCGCCCGCCGCCACCGTGTTGATCGCCATCATCGGCGCCCGGATGCGCACGCCGGCGACCTCCGTCTCGAACGCGCGCTCGAATGCGCCGTCGTACAGCGCCACGTCGGTGGAGGTGCCGCCCATGTCGAAGCCGATGATGCTGTCGATGCCTGCCGCCGCCGCGGTGCGCGCCGCGCCGACGATGCCGCCGGCCGGGCCGGACAGGATCGCGTCCTTGCCGCCGAACGCCGCCGCGTCCGCCAGCCCGCCGTTGGACTGCATGAAATACAGCTTCACGCCGGGCAGCTCCGCCGCCACCTGGTCCACGTAGCGCCGCAGGATCGGCGACAGATACGCGTCCACCACCGTGGTGTCCCCGCGCGGCACCAGGCGCAGCAGCGGGCTGACCGCGTGGCTGGCCGACACCTGCGCGAACCCGGCCGCGCGCGCCAAGTCGGCCAGGCGCTGCTCGTGAGCCGGGTATTTCCAGGCGTGCATCAGCACGATGGCGCAAGCGCCGATGCCGTCGGCCACCGCTGCGGCGAACGCGGCGGCGGCGGCCTCCTCGTCCAACGCCTCCACCTCCTCGCCATCCACGCCGACCCGGCCCCCGATCTCCACCACCCGCTCGTGCAGCATGGCCGGCAGCTTGACCGTTAGGTCGAACAGGCGCGGCCGGGCCTGGTTGCCGATGCGAAGCGCGTCGGCGAACCCGCGGCCGACCACCAACAGCGTGCGCTCGCCGCGCCGCTCAAGCAGCGCGTTGGTGGCGACGGTGGTGCCCATCTTCACTGCGTCGATGGCGCCCGGTGGGATCGCGTCGCCCGCCGCCAGGCCCAGCACGCGGCGGATGCCGGCGACGGCGGCGTCGCGGTAACGGCCCGGGTCCTCGCTGAGCAGCTTGTAGGCGGTTAGGGCGCCCGCTGGGTCACGCGCGACAATGTCGGTGAAGGTGCCGCCGCGATCGACCCAGAACTGCCAGCCAGCCATCAGCGCACTCCCTCTATGGCGGCATGACGCACGGCCGACTTGGCTTAGGCAAGGCGCGCGCCAGTCAGTCGGCCTTGCTGCTGTCCGCCAGCCCCTTGCCCATCAGCAGGCCGAGTTCGCTGGGACGGTCGCTGTATTCCCGCATCGTGCGATACGGCACCGCAGTGAGCTTCGTGATGACGTTCAGCTTCTCGGCGGCGCCCAGCGCGCTGAACCGGCCGGCCTGCGGCGCCCGCTCGAACAGGGCCGCCACCGCCTTCACCGTCCGCATGGGCACGATGCCCAGCACCCGCACATGCTCCGGCGTGATGTCGCTGGCGGTCAGGGCGCGCGGGGCGGGGAGGCCAACCGCCCGGGCCTCTCTACTGTCCTTCCGCTTGATGTCTGCGCCGGCTGGCAGGGTCGCGGTCGCGTCGCCCGCCCGCAATTCCAGCTCCGCGCCATTGTCCTGTTCGATGAACACCCGGTCGCCCTGGCACTCCAGCACCGTGCCGCTGCGCTGGCCGTCGCGGCGCCAAACCCGTTGTCCAACCGAAAACATGGTCCCGACCCCTTCAGAGCAACGCCAGCTTACCCCGCCAAGCTCGCCCCCGGGTGGAAATGCGCGTACACCCGCCGCGCGGTCTCGCGATTGATGCCCGGCGCCGCCTCCAGATCGTTCAGCCCCGCCTGCTTCACGCCCCGCGCCGAGCCGAAATGGTTCAGCAGGGACCGCTTGCGCGCTGCTCCCACGCCGTCGATCTCGTCCAGCTCGCTCGTCGTCAGCGTCTTGGACCGGCCGGCGCGATGCGTCGCGATGGCGAAGCGGTGCGCCTCGTCGCGCACCCGTTGCAGGTAGTACAGCACCGGGTCGCGCGGCGGCAGCTGGAACGGGTCGCGGCCCTCGGTGTGGAACCACTCGCGGCCGGCGTCGCGGTCGGGGCCCTTGGCGATGCCCACCAGCTTGACGTCCTGCACGCCCAGATCGGCCAGAATGCCGCGCGCGGCCGACAGCTGGCCGGCGCCGCCGTCGATCAGCACCAGGTCGGGCCAGTTGCGCCCGGCATCGCCCGCCGCCTGGCCCTCGGCCTGCTCCCGCAGCGCGCGGCCGAATCGGCGCTCCAGCACCTCGCGCATCATGGCGAAGTCGTCGCCGGGCATCATCGGGCCGCGGATGCTGAACTTGCGGTAGGCGTTCTTGCAGGGGCCTTCCGGGCCGAACACCACCATCACGCCGTACGCGTTCGACCCGCCGATGTGGCTGTTGTCGTAGCACTCGATGCGCTCCGGCGTGGCGCCCAGCTCAAACAATTGGGCCACGCCGTCCAGCAGCTTGGCGTGGCCGGCGCCCTCGGCCAGCTTTCGCTCCAGCGCCTCGCGCGCGTTGGTCACGGCGTGCTCCACCACGGCGCGCTTCTCGCCGCGCTGGGGGGTGGCGACCTCGACCCGGCGATGCGCCTTCAGCGCCAGCGCCTCGGCCACCAGCTCGGTCTGCGGCAGCGGGTGGCTGGTCAGCACCACCGGGGGAGGCGGCTTGTCGTCGTAGAACTGGGCGATGAACGCCTCCAGCACGTCGCCGGGCTCGTCCGTCTTGGCGTGGGCGGGGAAGAAGGCGCGGTTGCCGTTGTTGCGCCCGGCGCGGACGAAGAACACCTGAACGCAGGTCTGCCCGGCGGTCTGCCACGCGGCGATCACGTCGGCGTTGTCCAGGCTGGCCGGGTTGATCACGCCGGTGCCCTGCACGTGGGTCAAGGCGCGGATGCGGTCCCGGGCGAACGCGGCGCGCTCGTACTCCATGTTGGCCGCCGCCGCCTCCATCTCGGCGGCGATCTCCGCCTGCACCCCGGCGGCGCGGCCCTGCAGGAACGCCTTGGCCTGCGCCACCAGCTTGGCGTAGCTCTCCGCGTCGATGCGGCCGGTGCATGGCGCGCTGCACCGCTTGATCTGATGCAGCAGGCACGGGCGCGAGCGGTTGCGGAACACCGTGTCGGCGCAGGACCGCAGCAGGAACACCCGCTCCATCGCCACCACCGTCTGGTTCACCGCCCAGGCGGAGGCGAACGGCCCCCAATAGCTGCGCCCCTTCGCCTGCGAGCCGCGGAACTTGGCGATCTGCGGGAACGCGTGGTCCTCGGTCAGCATCAGCCAAGGGTATGATTTGTCGTCGCGCAGCACGATGTTGAAGCGCGGTTTCAGCCGCTTGATGAGGTTGGCCTCGAGCAGCAGCGCCTCGGCCTCGGTATGCGTGGTGACCACCTCCATCGACGCGGTCTGCGACACCATCAGCCGCAGCCGCTCCTCCAGGCGGGAGAGCTGGGTGTAGTTCGTCACCCGCTTCTTGAGGCTGCGCGCCTTGCCGACGTAGAGCGCGTCGCCCCGCGCGTCGAGCATGCGGTAGACCCCCGGGCTGGTCGGCATGGTGACCAGCGCCTGGGCGATCACGGCGACGCCGGGCGGGGTTATGGAGTCACTCATGCGACGCCTTCAAAACGATCATGGCCGCGTAGGAAGCATTCACCGTTGCTGTGGACAACTCTGTGGGCGGGTTCGACGCGAACCCCACGGCGTCCTTTGAAACCGCCCGTTTCATCGCTTTGCCCAAGAAACAGGCAGGAAAACGATGTCATTGATTCTAATGCATATTTCTGAGGTAAACTGTCATGAAATTAGAGTATCGCTCTATCTGACTGACACCATTGCGAGTCAACCCACCCGGCGACGGGGTGGTGGACAACTGGTTAGCGTTGCCGTTCGATTTCAACGCCCACCGAGCCGAGATCGTCGAACACGTCAAGCTTCTCCACACGGACGCGAACAACCTCCACGCGGTCGTCAAGCAGGCACGTCTCCGCCAAGCGTTCCGCCAACGTTTCGACCAGCATGACGTGGCCCGCCGCGACGACGGCGCGGACCGACCGCACCACCGCCTCGTAGTCCAATACCCGGCCCAACTCGTCGCGGCCAACGCCCGCGCGCGACTGGCCGGCGGCGCCGAACTCCTCGGTCACGCCGAGATCGACGTTCACCCTGATGCGTTGCGGGGCGGCATGTTCGTGCGGGTAGACGCCGATCGAGGCGGGCAGCAGCATGTCGCGGACGAACACATGCCGGCGCCCGCGAGTGGCGATGCGGGGCGGATCGATCATTCCTCAGGGCTCCCGTGGCGGGCGGGACTCCATTGGAGATGCTGCCCGCCGTCCAGGGCGATCATCTGGCCCGTCATGGAGCGCAAGGCAAGGATGGCGAGCACCGCCTCGCCGATCTCCTCCGGCGACGCGCCGCGGCCGAGCGGGGTGCCGGCGCATTGCCGGGCGAACTGCTCGGCGCTCTGCCGCGGGCTTGGCAGGGTGGGGCCGGGGCCGATGGCGTTCACCCGCACGCGGGGCGCGAGGGCGAGCGCCATGGATTGGGTCAGCGCCCACAGCCCGGCTTTCGACACGGTGTAGGACACGAAGTGCGGCGTCAGCGACCAGACCCGCTGGTCCAGCATGTTGACGATCACGCCCTCCATGCCAGGCGGCAAATCGCGCGCGAGGTGCTGCATCAGCACGAACGGGGCGCGCAGGTTCGGCTGCAGGTGCGCGTCCCAGCTGTCGCGGTCCACGGTGTCCCACTCGTCGCGTTCGAACACGCTGGCGTTGTTCACCAGCACGCCGACCGGGCCCACGGCGGCGGCGGCGCGGCGCATCAGCGAGGCGGTGTCCGCCTCGTCCGCGAGGTCGGCGACCAATGCCGCGGCGCGGCCGCCCGCCTGCCGGATCTGGTCGGCCAACGCCTCCGCATCCGGGTCGGCATGACGGCTGTGGACCGCCACAGGGTGCCCCGCCGTCGCCAAAGCCAGCGTGATGACGCGGCCTAGCCGCCGCGCCGCGCCAGTCACCAGCGCGGCGGGCCTGTCGGTCAACCCGCTGCTACTCGGCCGTGCTTGGCTGCTTGCCGCCGCTGCCCTCGCAGATCTGCTTGATGCTCTGCAGCGACGCCTTCAGCCCGTCGGTCATTGCGGCGCCCGGCCCGCCCTGGTTCTTGTCCATCGAGTCCTTGATGTCGCCCTTTGGAGAGAACCGCAAGGCGCAGATCACCTCGGACTTCGCGCCGTCGCCGGTGACGCTCATCTTGCCGGAGTAGTCGTTCTCGCCGTCCGAGCCCCACGTCATGCTGCGCCCGGCGGTGTCCACTTTGAACCAGCCGTCCGAGTGGTAGCTGTGGCCGTTCGCCGCGCCGTCCACCTCGACCCGCTGCGGGCCCTGGGCGTGGGCGCCGTGCACGGTCGGCAGGTACTTCGGCAGGTTCTCAATGTCGGAGACGAACTTGAAAACGGCGTCGGCAGGCGCCGACACGGCTATGCGATCGGTGTATTCGGCCATAGCGTCCTCCCATTGGATTGCCCGTCGTCAACGTCGTTGCGGGCAGGGCGGTTGCGGCAAATGGTAGGGAAGCAATGAACCAGATCGACCTCAAGGGACGCGTGGCCGTGGTGACGGGCGGGGCGCGCGGCATCGGGCTGGCGGTGGCGCAGCGGGCCGCCGCCTCGGGCGCCGCGCTCGCGCTGTGGGACCGCGATGCGGAGCGCGTGGCGCAGGCCGCCGCCAGCCTGCCCGGCGCGTCATCCGTGGTGGTGGACCTTACCGACGAGGCCGCCGTGCGCGCCGCCGTGGCGCAGACCGAGGCGGCGCATGGCCGCATCGACATCCTGGTGAACAACGCCGGCATCACCGGCGGCAACGCGCCCACCTGGGAGCTGCCGGTCGCCGAGTGGCGGCGCGTGGTGGAGGTGAACCTGATCGCGCCCTACCTGGTCAGCGCCGCGACGATACCGGGCATGGTCACGCGCGGCTACGGCCGGATCGTCAACATCGCCAGCGTCGCGGGCAAGGAGGGCAACCCCAACGCGTCGCACTACAGCGCCTCGAAGGCCGGGCTGATCGCGCTCACCAAGTCGTTGGGCAAGGAGCTGGCGGACAAGGGCGTGTTGGTGAACTGCATCACCCCCGCCGCCGCGCAGACCGAGCTGTTCGAACAGATGACGGCGGCGCAAATCAGCTACATGCTCGGCAAGATCCCGATGGGCCGCTTCGTCAAGGTTGAGGAGATCGCCGCGCTCGCCGCCTGGCTGATGAGCGAGGAGTGCTCGTTCTCGACCGCCGGGGTGTTCGACATCACCGGTGGGCGATCGACCTACTAGACCGAGATCGTTCCAATATCGTCATTGCGAGGCCGCTTGGCCGAAGCAATCCAGCCGCCAGCACCGGACGCGCCGTCCTGGGTCGCCACGCCGCCAGGCGGCGGCTCGCGATGACGGTGCCTGTCTTTGCGGGCACACCTTGAGGCCGCTCCGCCGCCTCAGCAGTCCTCCACGCTGAAACGGATCTGGCGCTCCAGGGTCTCGCCCGGGTGCAGCACGCGCAGACCGTGGTCCGGGACGGTGTCCATCCGGTTCACCGCATCCGTCATGTTGCTCGCCGGCTCCACCGCGAAATACGGCTTCTCGTCCGGCGTGTAGACCACCAGGTGGCGGAACAAATCGTCCCCGGCGATCGTCAAGCGGATGCCGTGCTCCGGCCGGGTGATCGTGGCGCGGCCGGTCCAGGCGGCGTAGCAGTTGTCCAGCGGCGGACCGGCGATCACGTGGCCCGGGTCGAAGCTCCACGGAGCCTCCACCGGCAGCGCCTCGTCCGGCAGCGCATCCGCCCCGGTATGCCAGACCGAGCCGGCGCGGAACGCGATCGCCGTCTGCGGCGTGCGCGGCTGGTAGGGGTGCAGCCCGAGACCGACCGGCTGGTCGCGGTGGTCCGTGTTGACGAAGGCGATCGTCACGCTCAGCCCGTCCGGCTGCAGGTGGTGGCGCAGGCGGCAAGTGTAGCGGTATGGCCAGTGCAGGCCGCCGGGAACGCCGCCTGGAGTGACGGTTTTGTCGGTCGCCGGGTCGTGGTGCAGCACCAGGTCGGCCTGGTCCGCTGATTGCGATTCCACCTCCCAGGCGCGTTGCCAGGCGTTGCCGTGGATGGTGTGAGGATGGTCGCCGAAGTTGCGGTCGAGTTGGAAGCTTTCGCCGCCAAAGGTGAACCGGCCCCAGGCGATGCGGTTGGAGAACGGGATGAGCGGAAAGCAGGACAGCAGGCGCGAGTTGTCGCCAGCGAGGGACTCGGGCGGGGTATGCCGCAGGATGGGCGTGCCGCGTCGGGTCCAGCCGCCGATGCTGCCGCCCAGCGACGGGCAAACCAGCAGCTTCGCGTCGCCTGCGGACAGTTCTAGCATGACGCCAACCTCCCTGTGAGCGCCCACCGTAGCACGCCCGGCGCGCTTGCCGACCCCGACGCGCTGGCCGCCCGGCAGGCTGCGCTGGGGGCGCCCGGGATGGCGCCGTTGGTCGCGTTCGCCGCCGCGATCCGCAGCGCGCACGGCCCTACGCCCGACTTCGACCCGGCGGATGGCGGCGTGGCCGCGCGCATGCTGCTGCTGCTCGAAACGCCGGGGCCGAAGACCGGCCGCACCGGCCTGGTGTCCGCCGACAACCCCACCGGGACGTCGGCCAATCTGCGCCGATTCCTGGCCTCCGCCGGAATCGATCGCCGCCGCATCGTGATCTGGAACGCCGTGCCCTGGGTGATCCATGCCGGCGGCCCGAATCGCGCGCCTCGCCAGGCCGAACTCCGGCGTGGCTTGGCGGAACTGCCGGGCCTGCTGTCCCTGTTGCCGGAGCTGCGCTGCGCCGTGCTATGCGGCCGCATGGCGTCGCAGGCCGAGCCGGTGCTGCGCGCCGCCCGCCCGAATCTGGCGCTGATCCAGGCGCCGCATCCGAGCCCGACCTACGTCTGCACCAGCCCGGACGTGCCGCGCCGAATCGTCGCCGCGTTTGCGGAAGCGGCCGGCATCGTCACGTGTCGATCTTCGATCTGTTCTTGCGACCGAGCTCGACGAAGCCCTGCTTGACCTTCTCAAGCTCGTCCGCCTTCAGCTCCTCCAAGTTCAGCAGCGCCAACCGCGCGCCTTCCGTGACGCGGATCAACTCGTCGAGCTTGATCTGCATGGCGTCGGTGTCGCGATTCTGCGTGTTCTGGATCAGGAACACCATCAGGAAGGTGACGATCGTCGTCCCCGTGTTGACGACCAACTGCCAGGTGTCGCTGAAGTGGAACACGGGGCCGCTGATGCCCCAAACGACGATCAGCGCCACGGCCACGATGAACGTCATTGGACGGCCGGAGCTGCGGGCCACCGCCTGCGCGATCTTGTCGAAAGTCATCAAACGGCCTCCCCGAAGGCACGCCAACGCCCAATCGACCCGCGGGGTTCAGGCGGGGCGGTGTCCGCTCACCTCCGCGCCCGCCTCATGCGGCAGGCGCAGGAACGAGGGCAGCCCGGCCAGCATCACAACCGCCACCAGCAGGAAGGCGACGTGGAAATCCGCCAGCACCGGGGGACCGCCATGGCGCAACGCCACCAGGTGCAGCACCGCGGCGCCGAAGGCCACGCCCATGCCCAGCGCCATCTGCTGCGCCACGCTCGCCAGGGTGGACGCGCCGCTCATTCGCGGCGGCGCCACGTCGGCGAAGGCCAGCGTGTTCAGCACGGTGAACTGCATCGACCGCGCCAACCCGCCGACGAACAGCACCACCACCAGCACGGGGACGGGCGTGTCGGGGAACAGCAGCGCGCAGGCGGCGAGCGACACGCTGGCCAGCAGCCCGGTCGCGATCGCGGTGGAGCGGAACCCCCACCGCCGCATCACCCAGGTCGTGCCCGGCTTCATGCCGATGTTGCCCAGGAACGTCGCCAGCATCAGCAGCCCCGAGTGGAACGCGTCCAGCCCGAAGCCGACCTGGAACAGCAGCGGCAGCAGGAACGGGATGGTGCTGATGGTGACGCGGAACACCGACCCGCCGACCAGCACGGCGGCGAAGGTCGGCACGCGCACCACCGACAAATCCAGCAGCGGATGCTTCGCGCGCAGGGCGTGGCGGATCGCAGCGACGCCCAGCGCGCCGCCCGCCAGCAACAGGGCCGGCGCGGCCCAGACGGGCCCGGCGCCACTCGCCAGCTCGAACCCCTCCATCAGCAGCGCGAGCGACACGCCGCCCAGCACGAAACCGGCCGCGTCGAACGGGCGGCGCCGCTCCTCCCGCAGGTTCGGCATCAGCCGCCAGGCGAACAACGCCGCGATCAGCCCGGTCGGGACGTTGAGGTAGAAGATCCAGCGCCACGACGCGTAGGACGTCAGCAGCCCGCCCAGCGGCGGCCCCAGCACCGGCGCGGCCAGGGCGGGCCAGGTCAGCAGTGCGATGGCGCCCATGAGCGCCCGCTTCTCGGTCACGCGCAGCACCGCCAGGCGGCCGACCGGCACCATCATGGCGCCGCCAAGCCCCTGCAGCACGCGCGCGCCCACGAACGGCCACAGCCCATCGCACAACCCGCACAGCATCGAGGCCGCGGTGAACAGGGCGATGGCGGACACGAACACGTCGCGCGTGCCGTAGCGGTCGGCCACCCAGCCGCTGAGCGGGATGAACACCGCCAAGGTCAGCAGGTAGGCGCTGATGCCGACCGAGAGGGAGACCACGGGGCGTGCGAAATCAGCCGCCATCGCGGGCAGCGCGGTCGCGATCACCGTGCCGTCCAGGAACTCCATGAAAAACGCCCCGGCGACGATCAACGCCACCACCCGGGCTCTTCCCGGCGTCATAGCGGGAGGATCATGCCAGCAGCACCGCCTCCGCCTCGCGCACCACCT
The DNA here is from genome assembly GCA_964242925.1 of uncultured Acetobacteraceae bacterium. Classification (GTDB taxonomy): domain Bacteria; phylum Pseudomonadota; class Alphaproteobacteria; order Acetobacterales; family Acetobacteraceae; genus LMUY01. The sequence continues at coordinate 615 of CAXTBW010000093.1, read as the reverse complement.
CCGCCAGCGCTCCCGGCGCGAACGGCGAGGCGAGCCCGGCCGAGCGCACCAGCTCGCCGAACGGCGCCGCGCCGCCGCGGCCGCACAGGGCCACGTAGGCGTCCAGCGCGCCCTTGTAGTCGCGCCGCGAGCGGACCCAGAACTGCATCGCGCAGCACAGCGCCAGCGTGTAGTCGATGTAGTAGAACGGCGAGCGGTAGATGTGCGGCTTGGCCTGCCACCGCGCGCCCTTCGCCGGGTAGGCCAGGTCGCCGTAATCCGTCCACGGCATGTAGCGCCGCTCGAGCGCCTGCCACATCGCGTGCCGATCCGCGGGGCTGGCCGTCGGGTTGGCGTAGACCTCGTGCTGGAAGTGGTCGACGCAGACGCCGTAGGGCAGGAAGGCCAGCGACGTGATCAGGTGCATGCGGCGGAACCGCTCCGCCTGGTCCTCGCCGACCAGGGCGCCGATGCCGGGCAGGGTGAGGAACTCGAGCCCCATGGAGTTGATCTCGGCCGCCTCCATGGTCGGCCACAGGTAGTCGATGCCGGGCTGGTCGCGGCTTTCCCAGTTCTGGAAGGCGTGGCCCATCTCGTGGGTGAACACGCCGACGTCGCCGTGGGTGCCGTTGAAGT
>CAXTBW010000092.1:0-18033 GCA_964242925.1 uncultured Acetobacteraceae bacterium | reverse complement strand
AGGGCGTGCTGCCGTCCAACGAGGGCCGCGGCTACGTGCTGCGCCGGATCATGCGCCGCGCCATGCGCCACCTCCACATGATGGGCGCGCGGGAGCCCACCATGTGGCGCCTGGCGCCCGTGCTGGTCCGCCAGATGGGCGCCGCCTACCCCGAGCTGCCCGCCGCCGAGTCGCTCATCATCGAGACGCTGCGGCTGGAGGAGACGCGGTTCAAGGCCATGCTGGAGCGCGGCCTGCACCTGTTGGCCGACGAGGTGGGCAAGCTCGGCGACGCGCAGGCCCTCCCCGGCGACGTCGCGTTCCGCCTGTACGACACGTATGGCTTCCCGCTCGACCTGACGCAGGACGCGCTGCGCGAGCAGGGCAGGGCGGTCGACACCACCGGGTTCGACACGGCGATGGCCGAGCAGCGCACCCGCGCCCGCGCCGCCTGGGCGGGGACAGGCGATGCAGCCGCCGAGCGCGTGTGGTTCGAACTGCGCGAGGCGGCCGGCGCCACCGAGTTCCAGGGCTACACGACCGAGAAGGCCGAGGCGCAGGTGACCGGCCTGGTGATCGGCGGCATGGCCGTGCAGCGGGCCGAGCCCGGCGACAAGGTGTCCGTCGTGCTGAACCAGACCCCGTTCTACGCCGAGAGCGGCGGCCAAGTCGGCGACACCGGGACGATCACCGGCCCGGGTGGGCTGCGCGTGACCATCGCCGACACGCAGAAGCGCGCCGGCGACGTGTTCGCCCATGTCGGCGTGGTGGAGTCGGGCGAGCTGACCGTCGGCGCCCCTGTGGTGGCCGAGTTGGATCACGCCAGGCGCGGCGCCATCCGCGCGCACCACAGCGCCACCCACCTGCTGCACGAGGCGTTGCGCCGCCGCCTGGGGACGCACGTCGCGCAGAAAGGCAGCCTGAACGCGCCGGACCGGCTGCGCTTCGACGTCAGCCAGCCGACGCCGATCGCCAAGGCGGACCTGCTGGCGGTGGAGGCGGAGGTGAACGCCCGCATCCGCGAGAACGCCCCTGTCACGACCCGGCTGATGACGCCCGCCGACGCGGTGGCCGAGGGCGCGATGGCGCTGTTCGGAGAGAAATACGGCGACGAGGTCCGCGTCGTCGGGATGGGTGAAGGAGGGGACGGCCGCCCGGCCTACAGCATCGAGCTATGCGGCGGCACGCACGTGCGCCGCACCGGCGACATCGGCCTCTTCCGCCTCACCGGCGAGGGCGCCGTGAGCGCCGGGGTGCGCCGGATCGAGGCGGTGACGGGCGCCACCGCGCTCGCCCAAATCGCCGAGGCCGACCGCCGGATGGACGAGCTGGCCGGCCTGCTTAAGGCCAACCCGGCCGAACTGGCCGCGCGCGTGACGGTCCTGGTGGAGGATCGCAAGCGGCTCGAGCGCCAGGTGAGCGACCTGCAGCGCAAGCTGGCCACCGGCGCCGGCGCGCCCGAGCTGGAGGAGATCGCCGGCATCCCGTTCGCCGCGCGCAACGTGGGCGAGGTCGCGGGCAAGGAGCTGCGCGGGTTAGTGGAGGCGATCGCCAAGCAGGTTGGCAGCGGCGTGGTTGCGGTCGTGTCGACGGCGGACAAGAAGGCCAGCATCGCGGTGGGCGTGTCCCCGGACCTGCTGAAGCGGGTGAGCGCGGTCGACCTGGTGCGCGCCGCAAGCGTGGCGGTGGGCGGCAAGGGCGGCGGCGGACGCCCCGACATGGCGCAAGCCGGCGGGCCGGACGCGGACCGGGCGGACGATGCGCTGGAGGCGATCCGCGCGGCGTTGCTGGTGGCCTGACCCGTTCAGGTCAAACCGGCGCGTCAAACTGGCACGTCGTCATCCCCGGCGCCCAGCGCGCGCTGCATGTACACCGTGTCCAGCCAACGCCCGAACTTCAGCCCCGTCGCGCGCAGCGTCCCCACGTGGTGGAACCCGAGCGAGGCGTGCATCCCGACCGAACCGATGTTCTCGCTATCGCCGATCACGGCGACCATCTGGCGAAAGCCGGCCTGCTCGGCGGCGGCGAGCAGGGCGGAGACGAGCGCCTTGCCGACGCCCTGGCCGCGAACGTCCTCGCGCACGTAGATGCTGTCCTCGGCGCAGAAACGATAGGCGGTGCGGTCGCGGATCTGCGCGTAGTAGGCGTATCCCAGCACCCCCGTCGCGTCGGTCGAAACCAGCCAGGACCAACCGCGGGCGGTCCCGGCGGTGAAGCGGGCGGTCACCTCCTCGAGCGAGGGCGGCGTCTCTTCGAAGGTGCCGGTGCCGTGCAGCACATGGTGGGCGTAGATCGCCTGGATGTCCGGCAGGTCGAGTGGGGTGGCGGGCCTGATGTCCATTCCGCGTTCAGCTCCGATGGGTCTCGCAGCGTGCGGCCGGACGAGCGGGTTGGGAAGGGGCCGCGATTATGCTATGATAAGGCTCGGACCAATCGGCGAGCGGCGGACCGACCGCGCCCTGCACGAGGAACCAGACGTGGCAACTGTGGAATCAAGCAACGATCCGGGCATTACGCCCGGCACGGTAGGTGGCGCGGAGTTCGATCCGATCGAGATGCGGCTGCTCGCGGTGGCGGCGGTGGCGCGGCATCACGGGTTCGAGTTGGACCGCAACGATTTCCACATGGATGGCGGCGACACGGTGCCCTCGCCGGCCTCTCTGGTGGCCTGGCTGCGCGATCAGGGCTTGGTGGCGAAGGCCACCCGGCTCGCCTGGCAGCAGTTGATGCGCCTGGCGCAGGCCAGCGGCGGGCAGGTGTCGCCGGTGGTGCTGCTGTTGACCGACGGATCCGCCGGCGTGCTGGTCGGGTCGGACGAGGCGCGCAGCGTGGTGTGGATACGCGATCCGCGGTCGACCGGGCAGGAGGCGATCGCGGTCGACCGGCTGCGTCTGTCGCAGCTTTGGGGCGGCGAGGCGATCCTGGTGCGGCGCCCCCGCGCGACGGTCGAGATCGACAAGCCGTTCACGCTCGGCTGGGTGATCGGGATGCTGCTGCATCAGCGCAAGCTGATGAACGACATCGGCATCGCGTCCTTGACGCTGTCGGTGCTGACGATCGTGCCGCCTTTGCTGGTGATGTCGGTGATCGACCGGGTGGTCGGCCATCACAGCATGTCCACGCTGGTGCTGCTGGCCACAATCCTCGCCGTGTGCGCCATCTACGAAACATTGCTGGGCTATGCGCGGCGGGAGTTGATCCAGGTGGTCTCGACCCGTGTCGACACGCGGCTGCAACTGCACGTCTTCGCCAAGCTGCTGTCCCTTCCGCTCGACTTCTTCGAGCGCAATCAGGCCGGGCAGACCGTGTTCCGGCTCATGCAGGTCTACAAGGTGCGCGAGTTCGTCACCGGCAAGCTGATGGGCACGTTCCTCGACACGCTCACGCTGGTGTTCCTGCTGCCGTTCCTGTTCTGGATGAACGCGACCCTGGCCTGGATGGTGGTGGTCGCCGCGGGGCTGATCGCGGTGATCATCATGGTGTTCCTGGGTCCGATCGGGCGGCTCATCGGCGCGGTCCAGGAGGCGGAGTCGGCCAAGAGCAGCGTGTTGGTGGAAAGCGTGCAGGGCATCCGCACCCTGAAGTCGCTCGCGCTGGAGCCGCAACGCAAGGCGGAGTGGGACAGCCGCGTGGCGACGGCGGGCGAGAGGCGGCTGAAGGCGGGCCGGCTGGCGAACTGGCCGCAGACGATGATCACGCCGATCGAGGCGTTCATCAGCCGCGGCGTGCTGATGGTGGGCGCCTACCTGGTGCTGACGGACGATGCGTCGATCGGCGTCGGCGCGCTGGTCGCGTTCATGATGCTGGGTTCGCGGGTGACGCAGCCGCTGGTTGGCCTGGCTCGGCTGATCGAGGACTTCCAGGAGGTTCGCGCCGCTGTGGGGGAGGTCGGCTCGGTGCTGAACAACCGCCCGGAGCAGCAGAGCGGCGCCGGCTTGCGGCCGATGTTCGAGGGCGCGCTGTCGTTCGAAGAGCTGACGTTCACCTATCCGAGCGGCAAGATGCCGGCGTTGGACCGGGTCAGCTTCTCGGTGCCGGCCGGGACGATGCTCGGCGTGGTGGGCCGGTCCGGCTCCGGCAAATCCACTCTGACCCGGCTGCTGCAAGGCGTGAACCGGGAGTATTCCGGCTTCCTCAAGATCGACGGGACGGAGCTGCGCGAGGTCAATCTCGCGCATCTGCGGCGCTCGTTCGGCGTCGTGTTGCAGGACAACTTCCTGTTCCGCGGTTCGGTGCGCGACAACATCACCGCCGGGCGCGCCGGGCTCACGATAGAGGACGTGGTGCGGTCCGCGCGGCTAGCGGGTGCGGAGGAGTTCATCGAGCGGCTGCCCTCGGGCTACGACACCTGGATCGAGGAAGGGTCGTCGAACCTGTCCGGCGGGCAAAAACAGCGGCTGGCGATCGCGCGAGCGCTGATCACCGATCCCCGCATCCTCATCCTGGACGAGGCGACCAGCGCGCTCGACCCGGAGAGCGAGGCGCTGGTGAACGCCAACCTGACGCGGATCGGCCGTGGACGGACGATGATGATCGTGTCGCACCGGCTGGCGTCGCTGGTGGAGTGCGATCTAATTCTCGTAATGGACAAGGGACGCGTGGTGGACGTGGCGCCGCATGCTACGCTGCTCGAACGTTGCGCGATTTACCGGGCGCTTTGGACCCAGCAGAACCGGCATATGGACCCGGCGGGTGCGCGGGCGGCGCTGCTGGCGCCGCTATCCGCCCAAGGCAACTAAGCAGGAGGCGCGAGAGATGAGCATCACCACCACGGGCGCCGGCGGCCGCCTGACCCGTTCGCAGTCGGCGCAAATGCCGGCGCTGCTGGAGTTCTATTCGCCGTCCGCCGGGCTGATGGAAGTCCGGCCGCAGGTCGCGGCGCGCGGCATCATCTGGACCGTGGCGAGCCTGTTTGTGGCATGCGCCACCGCAGCGGCGCTGATCCCGATAGACAAGGTCGTCACAGCGCCCGGAAAGGTGGTCGCGACCGAGAGCACCATCGTGGTGCAGCCGCTCGAGACCAGCATCGTGCGGGAGATCGCGGTGCAGGAGGGCCAGCTGGTGCATCACGGCGACCTGCTCGCCCGGTTGGACCCGACGTTCACCACGTCGGACAAGACGGCGCTCACGGCGCAGGTGGCGAGCCTTCGCGCCGACGTGGAGCGGATGCGGGCGGAGGCGGCCGGGCTCGACTACCATCCGTCCACGATGGACAGCTACGCGCAGGTGCAGCTGTCGATCTTCGCCCAGCGCAAAGCGGAACGGATGTTCCGGCTCGAGAACTATCGCCAGAAGATCGACGGTCTGCTCGCCGCGCTGGGCAAGGCCACGGGGGACATCCAGTCGTTCACCGACCGGTTGCAGGTGGCGACGATCGTCGAGGGCAAGCGAGCGGAACTGGAGCGGCTGGGCGTGGGCAGCCAACTGAACCGGTATCAGGCCACCGACCAGCGGATGAGCATGCAGGCCGGACTGCAGCAGGCGCAGCAGAGCGCCAAGTCCGCCGCCGGGGACTTGGCGGCGATGCGCGCGGAAGCGGCCGCTTACGATCAGGACTGGCACGCCAAGATATCGCAGGAACTCACCGAGCAGGGGCGCAAGCTGGACGACGCCCAAGGCAACCTGACGAAGGCGTCGATGCGGTCCAACCTGGTGGAGCTGCGCTCGCCGGTGGATGCGGTGGTGTTGTCCCGCGCGCCGGTGTCGGTCGGTTCGGTGCTGCAATCGGGCGACCAGTTCCTCAAGCTCGTCCCGCTGAACGCGCCGTTGGAGGTCGAGGCGTCGGTGGCCGGCAGCGACGCCGGCTTCGTGCATGTGGGCGACCGGGTGACGATCAAGTTCGACACCTTCCCGTACGTGCAGTACGGCTCTGCGGAGGGCACGGTCCGGGTAGTGAGCCCGGACAGCTTCACCTCGCAGCAGCAGCAGCAGCAGGACCAGGTGGTGCGCGGCAACCAGCAGGCCGGGCAGGCGTCGCCCAACGGGGCAAGCTTCTACCGGATCAGGGTCGCGATCGATCACAACAACCTGCATGACACGCCGCCGGGCTTCCGGGTGTCTCCGGGCATGCCGATCACGGCCGACGTGATGGTCGGCAAGCGCACGGTGCTGAGCTACATCTTCAGCCGCACGTTGCCGGTGGCGATGGACGGGATGCGCGAGCCGTGAGGCGGGCGGCGCATCCGTGAGCGGGCTGTTCGGCCGGCTGACGGGCGGCCTGCCGCTCGGCGACGGGCTGGCGCGGGCCGAGCGGCTGGTGGCGAAGGGGGATTTGGACGGCGCGTTCGTCCAGCTTGCCCGGATGGCAAAGCGGGGCAACCAGGAGGCGCAGTTCCGGGTCGGACGCGCCTACCTGGAAGGCCTGGGGGTGCCGCCGGCGCCGGAAGAGGCCGCGATCTGGTTCGAGCGGGCTGCGGTTTCGGGCCATGCCGGGGCGCAGAGCCGGCTGGCGACGCTGTTGATGAACGGCCTGGCGAAGCCGCAGGAACGCGGCACCGTGCTGTTCGCGACGGATCGCAACGCGACCGGTCCCAAGCCGGAATGGGCGGCGGCCGCGAAGTGGGCGCGGATGGCGGCGGACTCCGACTCTGCCGAGGGTCAGGCGGTGCTGGCGATCATCCTGTCCTCCGGCCCGGAGGAACTGCGAGACCTGCCTGCCGCAGAAGCGCTGTATCGCAAGTCCGCGGCCGGGGGCAACGCGCAGGGCCAACTCGGGCTGGCGCTGATGCTGGTGCGCGACCAGCCCGGCCGCGCGGCGCAGCAGGAAGCGGCGGCGCTGATGGAGAAGGCGGCCGCGAGCGCGCTGCCGATGGCGATGTACCTGCTGGGCGTCATGCACGAGTTCGCCATCGGCGCCGAGCGGAACCCGACCAAGGCGGTTCAGCTCTACCGGCGGGCGGCGGAGGCGGGGATACGCCCGGGTCAGGCGCGGCTTGGCCTGGCGCTGCTGGAGGGGCGGGGCACGCCGCAGGATCGGGTAGGCGGCGAGTCGTGGCTGCGGCGGGCGGCGCTGGCGGGGGACGCGGAGGCGGCGGCGCTGGTCGGCGACCTGTATGCCAAGCCGGGCGACCTGCCGCCGAACTACGCCGAGGCGTCGATGTGGTTCAGCCGCGCCGCCGAGCAAGGACACGCTGCGGCCGCTCGCGCGCTGGGGTTGCTGCACCTGACGGGCGCCGGGGTCGCGCGCGATCCGGAGGAGGCGGCGCGCTGGTTCCGCCGCTCGGCCGAGGCGGGCAACACCGAGTCGCGTTCCGACCTGGCCAACCTGCTGTTGCGCGGCGCCGGCAACGACGACGACCGTATCAAGACCTGCGAGTGGTTCGAGGAGGCGGCCAACAGCGGCGACTTGGTGGCTGCGTTCAATTTCGGGGTCTGTCTGGCCGAGGGCGTCGGCGTGCCGCGCGACGAGCGCCGGGCCGCGCAATGGTTGCGCAAGGCCGCGGAGGGCGTCGTGACGGCGCAATTCTGGTATGGCCGCATGTTGGCCGAGGGCCGCGGGGTTGACCAGGACGAGGTCGAGGGACGCGCGTGGATCGCTCGCGCCGCCGGAGCCGGTCTGATGGATGCGCGGGTGGCGTTGGCGGAGATGCTGACCAACGGCCGCGGCGGCCCGAAGGATCATCCGGCCGCGCTGGTGCTGTTCGAGGCGGCCGCGCAGGCGGGCCATGTCGGCGCCATGTTCGCCAGCGGCGCGATGTATGGCGGCGGCCACGAGGTGCCCACCGATCGGGTGGTGGCGCAGCGCTGGTTCCGTGGCGCCGCGGAACGCGGGCATCCGTATGCGCAGATGATGCTGGGCCGCTACCTGGCGCGGAACCTGGCTGGGGAGCAGGACTTCGGGCAGGCGCGGTTCTGGCTGGAGCAAGCGCGTGATCGGGGCGTGCCGGACGTGGCGGGCGATCTGGCGGCGTTGCCGGGTCCCGTGCATGTCCCGGACCAGTCCGAGGCTGCGTCCGCCGCGGACTGAGCGAGGCCACGGTGCGGACTGCGGACGAACTGTACGCCGACCTGGCGCGCGCGGCGTGGCAGGCGGGCGAAGCGGCCGCGACGCCGGCGGAGGCGCGGCGCTGGCTGGAGCGGGCGCAGCGCATCATGCCCCGCGACGACGTGATTGGGCTGAGCCTCGCGCTGGCATGCCTCCATATGAGCGACCTGGACCAGGCGCATCGGCTGTTCGCCGACATCGCCGACCGCCGCGACCTGGCGGAGGCCTGGCTCGGTCTGGCCGCAACCGCGCAACGTGGCGGCGACGTGGCCACCGCCGCAACGGCGCTGACCGCCTTGCTTTCCCGTCACGCGGCCGATGGCGCGGTTCGCTCGCTGGCAGCCACGGTGGCGCAGGCAGCGGGCCGGCCTGGATGGTGCGGGGTGGACGCGGCAGGCCGCCTGCACGCCGACGCTCCCGCGCAGTTGCTCGTGGACGGCCGGCCGGTCGCGGCGCGCTGGGTGGGCGGCAGTTGCCGCTTGCCGCCGGGTGCAGTGCTGGAAGCCAGCCGTGACGGGGCGCCGCTGCTCGGCAGCCCGGTCGACCTGCGCGTGATCGGCGCCGTGGAGGGCTTCGTCGAGGCGAGCGGCGGCGGCTTGTCTGGATGGGCCTGGCATCCGCGCAACCCGGCCCGCGCGCCGGCGCTGCTGCTGACGTTCGCCGACGGCGCGACGCGGCGCGTCGTGGCGCGCGAGGTCGACGACGATCTGGACGTGGGGCGCCCGATGGCTCGGCCGCGCCGGTTCCGCGTTGCGGCCCGCAGCGTGCCGCCGGGCGCCATCGCCGTCGCCGGCGAGGACGGCCGCGCCCTGCTGGGCAGTCCAGTGGACCCGGGCCTGGCCCTGCTCCCCGTGGCCGCCGGAACGGTAGGGCCCGCGCCGACCCGGTCGCCACCGCGACCTGAGATCGACGTTGTGGTGCCCGTCCATGGCGGGATGCGCGCCACCCTGGCCTGCCTGGATTCGGTGATGGCGACCCTGCCGCCGGGCAGCCGGGTGCATGTGGTGGACGACGCGGGGCCGGACCCGGCGCTGGCCGCCGCGCTCGACCAGATGGCGCAAGCTGGCCGGATCGTGCTGCATCGCCTCCCGCGCAACCTGGGCTTCCCGGGCGCGGCGAACGTCGGGTTGCGCGCCGCTGCCGGGCGCGACGTCGCGTTGCTGAACAGCGACACGCTCGTTCCACCCGGCTGGCTGCAGGCGCTGGCCGACGCGGCGCATAGCGCCCCCGACATCGGCAGCGCCTCCCCGCTGTCCAACGACGCCACGATCCTGAGCTACCCCGACCGCGACGGCGGCAACCCGATGCCCGACCCGGTCGCCATGCACGCCCTGGCGCGCCGGGCCAACGGCGTGGCGACGGTCGACATTCCGGTGGCGGTCGGCTTCTGCATGTTCATCCGTCGGGACTGCCTGGATGCGGTCGGGCTGCTGCGCGAGGACGTTTGGGCGCAGGGTTATGGCGAGGAGAACGACTGGTGCCTGCGCGCCAACCAGCTCGGGTGGCGTCGTGTGGCGGCAACCGGCTGCTTCGTGGCGCACGAGGGCGCCGCCACGTTCGGCCCGGCCCGGCGGCATCTGCTGGCCCGCAACAGCGCGTTGCTGGAGCAATTGCACCCCGGCTACGGCGCGCTGGTCGCCGCGTGGCTGGCGCGCGACCCGCTGGGCCCGGCGCGCCGCCGCATGGACGCGCTGCGCTGGCGGGCCGGGCGCATGGCCTCGGCCGTGGCGCTTGTCACCCACGACAGCGGCGGCGGCGTCGAGCAGGTCGTGCGGCGGCGGGCGGCGGCGCTGCGGGAGGCCGGCGCGCGCCCCGTGCTGCTGCGGCCGGATGGCGACTGCGTGGTGGTCGGCGACGGCGACACGCCCAACCTGCGCTACCGCTTGCCGGCGGAGTGGGATGCGCTGCTGCGCCTGTTGCGCGGCGACCGGGTCAGCCTGGTGGAGCAGCACCATACGCTGGGCCATCCCGGGGTGATCGGCGAACTGGCCGGCCGGCTGCGGGCGCCGCTGGACGTGTTCGTGCACGACTACGCCAGCTTCTGCGCGCGCATCGCCCTGGTTCCCGCCCATGGCTACTGCGGCGAGCCGCCCATCGCCGGCTGCGAGGCCTGCGTCGCCGAGCATGGCAGCCTGCTGGAGGAGCCGATCGGCCCGGCCGCGCTGGTTGTCCGGTCCGCCGCATCGCTGGCGGGCGCGCGCCGCGTGGTGACTCCGGCGGCCGACGTGGCGGCCAGGATGCGGCGGCATTTCCCTGCGCTGCGGCCGGTGGTTTCCGCTTGGGAGGACGATCGCGACATCTCGCCGCCGCCGCCGACGCGCGGGCCGGTGCGGCACGTGTGCGTGGTGGGCGGCATCGGGGTGGCGAAGGGCTACGAGGTGCTGCTCGGCTGCGTGCAGGACGCGGCGCGGCGCCGGCTGAGCTTGCGGTTCACCGTGGTCGGCCACACCGAGGATGACGAGCGCATGCTGGCGGCGGGACCCGTGTTCGTGACCGGCCGCTACCAGGAGGCGGAGGTGGAAGCGCTTATCCGCGCGCAGGGCGCCGACCTGGCGTTGGCGCCGTCGGTCTGGCCGGAAACGTGGTGCTTCACGCTCGGCCAAGCCTGGCGGGCGGGGCTGCGCGCGGTGGTGTTCGACCTTGGCGCGCCGGCCGAGCGGGTGCGACGCACCGGTTGGGGGCATGTGCTGCCGCTTGGCCTACCCCCCGCCGCTCTGAACGACTGGCTGTTGCGAGGTGGTGCATCGGCGCATCCCATGGGCCGCCACGGGCTTGTTTCGCCCCAACACGCACCGTCCGACCTATGGCCTCTCTGGCGTAATCCTGGCATCTGATGTTAAGCGCCATCTCCTTCGAAGCAGAGCAAACCAACAATGTCCGAGGCCCAACCAACCCCGTCGGAGATGCTGACCGAGTTGAAAGTGTCGGCTCACCTGATGCAACTGGACCCGGGCGTATACTGCGTGTCCCACACGCCGGGCTCGACGCCGCCGGACGCGGCCACCGGGCTGCCGGGCGCGCGCCTCTCGCTCCCGCCGGGGACCAGCGGACGCGGCGTGACCATTACCGGCTTCAGCGACGATGGCTGGCTCGGTCCACTGGACACGGCGGCGCTGATCCGCGTGGCGCAAGGGCCGGCGCAGGTGTTGATGACGGTGTATCAGCACCCCAACACGGAGCACCCCGCGCCGCGGCTGCAGGTGACGCGGCTGGTCGGGGGTGCGCCAGGCGCCGAGGTCACGCCGCCTGCGCCCCCGCCGGGTGCGCGCGACCCGGGCAATGCGGAGGTCGCGGCCCACGTGCAGCGCCGTGGGGACGTGCTGTCGCGGATCGGCGACTGGGTCGGTGAGCCGGGCAGCCAGCGTTGGGTGGAGGGGTTCGCCATCGCGCCCCAGCGGCCCGGCGTCGGCGTGGAGGAGATCGAGTATCAGGCGGTGCTCGGCCGCGGCTGGCTTTCGCCTTGGGCGGAAGGCGGGCAGTACTGCGGCAGCCGGGGGATGGCGTTGCCGATCCTGGGCCTGCGCGTGCGGCTGCGCGGCAAGGCGGCGCAAACGCACAGCGTGATGGTGACCGCGACGTTCACCGACGGCGCCCGGGTCGGTCCGGTCGGGGCAGGGGAGCCGTGCGAGGCGGAGAGCCTGGCGCCGTTGGAGGCATTCCTGGTCGAACTGACCGAGAACGCGCCTGCCGCAACCAGGGGCCGGGCGCCGCAGGCCGCATCGGCCAGAGCCGTTGCCGAGCCGGAGCCGAAGAAACCCGCGGCCAAGGCCAAGCCGGCTCCGAAGGCAAGGGTGAAGTAGTCCGACGCCTGCCTCCACCGCGATGAAATACCTCTTCGTCCACCAGAACTTTCCCGGGCAGTTCCTTCACATCGTTCGCCGCCTGGTCGCGCAGCAGCGCGACGACGTGGTGTTCATCAGCGAGCCGAACGAGAACGTCATCCCAGGCGTGCGGCGCATCACCTACAAGCCGCCGGTCAAATCGGACGCCACGCACGAGAACGCGCGCGACTTCGCGTTGGCGATGACCCGCGCGGAAACGGTCGCGTCGGCCAGCAAGGAGCTGAAGCGGCTCGGGTTCACCCCGGACATCATCATCGGGCACCACGGTTGGGGCGAGTTGCTCAACCTGCCGGACGTGTGGCCGGATGCGCCGCTGCTGGGCTACCACGAGTTCTATTACGGGCTGAGCGGCCGCGACATCGACTTCGACCCGGAATTCCGCCTCGGCAAGCACATGCACGCCAACATCCGGGCGAAGAACGCCGTCAACCTGGTGGCGCTCACCAACCCCGGAACCGGCCAGACGCCGACGCAATTCCAGCACGACACTTACCCGGACTGGGCGAAGCCCAACATCCACATGCTGCGCGAGGGGGTGAACTTGGAGCGCTGCCGGCCCGTGAGAGCGGATCGCGCCACGTCGATCGGCGGCGTCGCCATCGCGGCGGATGATCGCCTGGTGACGTACGTGGCGCGCGACCTCGAGCCGTATCGCGGCTTCCACCAGGTGATGCGGTCGCTGCCGGCGCTGCTGCGGGCGCAACCGAAGGCGCGGGTGATCATGGTGGGCGGCGACGGCGTCAGCTACGGCGCGAAGCTGGCGAGCGGGACGTGGCGGGGGCACCTGACCGCGGAACTGGGCCACCGGCTGGACCCGGACCGCGTGCACTTCCCCGGCAAGCTGGACTACGAGGACTACCTCCGGCTGCTGCAGCGATCGGACGCGCACGTCTACTTCACCTACCCGTTCGTCGCCTCGTGGTCGCTGCGCGAGGCGCTTGCCTGCGGATGCGCGCTGGTGGCGAGCGACACCGAGCCGGTGCAGGAGTTCGTGGCCCGCGGCAAGACCGCGATCCTGACCCCGTTCTTCGACCCGGGGGCGTTGGCGGACCGGGTGGGCGAGGTCCTGGACGGCGGGCCGAAGGTCGCCAGGATGCGCGCCGCGGCGCGGGCCTGGGCGGAGAAGCACCTGTCGATGGAGAACTACCTGTCGCAATATGGCGCGCTGCTCTCTGGCCTGACCGGGCAGGTGGTTTCGCTGGCGCCGCCGGATCAGGCCGTGGGAAGGCGTTCGACCGCCGGCCGGTAGTGCTCGACGAGATACAGCGGGCGGTTCTTCGTCTCGTTGAACACGCGGCCGAGATACTCCCCGATGACGCCGAGCGTGGTGAGTTGCGCGCCGCCGAGGAACAGAATGACCGCGAGCAGGCTCGGGTAGCCGGGCACGTCGGCGCCGTAGATCAGGGTGCGGGCGACGATGGCCAGCCCGTAGATCCCGGCGAATACGGCGATCAGCAGGCCGAAATAGGTAGCGACCTTCAGCGGCAGCACCGTGTAACCGGTGATGCCCTCGAGCGCGAAATTCCACAGCCGCCAGTAGTTCCACTTGCTGCTGCCGGCGAAGCGGGGCGCGCGGTCATACGGCACGGCGCGCGAGGGGAAGCCGATCCAGGCGAACAGGCCCTTCATGAAACGGTGGCGCTCGCGCAACTGGCCCAGCGCGTCCACGGCGCGGCGGCTCATGAGGCGGAAATCCCCGGTGTCGCGCGGCAGCGCCACATCGCCCACGCCGGCCATCAGGCGGTAGAAGCCGGTGGCGGTGACGCGCTTGAGCCAGGTCTCGCCCTGTCGCACCCGGCGCTGCGCGTACACCACGTCCACGCCCTCCTGCCAGACGGCGATCAGCTCGGGGATGACCTCCGGCGGATCCTGCAGGTCGGCGTCGATAACGATGACGGCGGCGCCGGGCGCGTGGTCCAGCCCCGCGGTGGTGGCGGCCTCCTTGCCGAAGTTGCGCGACAGGCCGAGCACGGCGACTCGGGGGTCCTTCGCCAGCGACTCGGCCACCCGGCGGGTGGCGTCCGTGCTGCCGTCGTCGACGTAGATCACGGTCCAGGGCAACCCGACGCCATCCATCACGGCGGTGAGCCGGGCGTGGAAGGCGGCCAGCACCGTCTCCTCGTTGAAGCAGGGCGCCACGACCGACACGACGTCGCCGCCCCCATTTCGTGTCGCCCCGTTCGGCGCCATCTGTAGATCCATGACTGACTATCTCACCAGGCTGAACCCCGAACAACGTGCCGCCGTCGAGACCGTGGACGGCCCCCTGCTGGTGCTGGCCGGCGCCGGGACCGGGAAGACGCGCGTGCTGACCACCCGGTTCGCCCACATCCTGTTGACCCGGCGGGCGTTCCCCAACCAGGTGCTGGCCGTCACCTTCACCAACAAGGCCGCGCGGGAGATGCGGGAGCGGGTGAGCGCCATCCTAGGCCAGCCGGCGGAGGGGCTGTGGCTGGGCACGTTCCACGCCTTGTGCGCGCGGATGCTCCGGCGGCACGCCCAATTGGCCGGGTTGCAGTCCAACTTCACCATCCTGGACACCGACGACCAGTTGCGGCTGCTGAAGCAGGTGATGGAGGCGGGCCGCATCGACCCGAAGCGTTGGGCGCCGAACGGGCTGATGGGCGTGATCCAGCGGTGGAAGGACCGCGGCCTGACGCCGGCGCGGGTGACGGCGGCGGAGGACACCGACTTCGCCAACGGCCAGGCGCGGGCGCTGTACGCCGCGTACCAGGCGCGGCTGGCGCAGCTGAACGCGGCGGATTTCGGCGACCTGCTGCTGCACGTGGTGGAGATCCTGCGAGAGCATCCGGAGGTGCTGACGCAATACCATCGCATGTTCCGCTACATCCTGGTGGACGAGTACCAGGACACCAACGTGATCCAGTACCTGTGGCTGCGGTTGCTGGCGCAGGCGAGCCATAACATCTGCTGCGTGGGGGACGACGACCAGTCGATCTACTCCTGGCGGGGCGCCGAGGTGGAGAACATTCTGCGGTTCGAGCAGGATTTCCCCGGCGCCACGGTGGTGCGTCTGGAGGCGAACTACCGCTCCACCGCGCCGATCCTGGCCGCCGCATCCGGGTTGATCGCGCATAACGAGGGGCGGCTGGGCAAGACGCTGCGCCCCGGGCGCAACGACTCGCACGGCGAGAAGGTCAGCGTGGTGAGCCTGTGGGACTCCAACGAGGAGGCCCGCATGGTCGGCGAGCGCGCCGAGGCGCTGCGGCGGGACGGGCACGCGCTGAACGAGATCGCCATCCTGGTGCGCACCAGCGCGCAAACCCGGTCGTTCGAGGAGCGGATGCTGACCTTGGGCATTCCCTACCGGGTGATCGGCGGCCTGCGGTTCTACGAGCGGCAGGAGGTGCGCGACGCGGTCGCCTACATGCGCGTGGTGTCATCGCCGGCGGACGATTTGGGGTTCGAGCGCATCATCAACCTGCCCCGGCGCGGCGTGGGGGATGTGGCGTTGCGGGCGATGCACGCTGTCGCGCGGGCTGAACGGGCGTCCCTCTACGAGGCGGCGGACCGGGTGACTCGGGACGGCACGCTGCGCGGCAAGGCCTGCGCGTCGGTGCGATCGCTGCTCGACCGGTTTGGCGCGTGGCGGGAGATGCTGGACCGCGACGGCCACGTGACGACGGTGGCCACGATGCTGGACGAGAGCGGCTACACGGCGATGTGGCAGGAGGACAAGAGCCCGGAGGCGCCCGGCCGGCTGGAGAACCTGAAGGAGCTGCTGCAGGCGCTGAAGGAGTTCGAGACGCTGAGCGGCTTCCTGGACCACGTGAGCCTGGTGATGGAGAACGACCAGGATACCGGCGCCGATCGTCTGTCGATGATGACGCTGCACGGCGCGAAGGGTCTGGAGTTCGACACGGTGTTCCTGCCCGGCTGGGAGGAGGGCCTGTTCCCGTCGCAGCGTTCAATGGACGAGAGCGGCAACGCCGGATTGGAGGAGGAGCGGCGGCTGGCCTACGTGGGCATCACGCGGGCGCGGCGGCTTGCGATCATCAGCCACGCGGCGAACCGGCTGTTGTACGGCAACTGGGCGGCGACAATCCCGTCGCGGTTCCTGGACGAATTGCCGGCGGAGCACGTGGCGCGGGTGGGCTCGGCGGCGCTAGGGCGGGAGGCGCGGCTGATGGCGCCCAGCGTGTTCACCGGGCAGTTCCCGCTGGTTGCCCGGCGTCCGAAGGTGACGGAGGTGTGGGAGCAGCCCGCCCGCCCGGCGCGGGAGGAAGGGCTGAGCGTGGGGCAGCGGGTGTTCCACCAAAAGTTTGGGTATGGGACGGTGAAGTCGGTGAGTGACGACCGGCTGGACGTTGGGTTCGACAAGGCGGGGGATAAGCGGGTGTTGGACCGGTTCGTCGAACGAGCTTAGGCGCCCGGCATCGCTGAAACGTTGTAAAAGCTGTCATGCCCGGGCTTGACCCGGGCATGACAATTAGCGGGGGGTGCGCCCGTCAGAAGTGGATCGCCCGCCCATACGCGTCCAGCACCGCCTCGTGCATCGTCTCACTTACCGTCGGATGCGGGAACACGGTGTGCATCAGGTCCGTCTCCGTCGTCTCCAGCGTCCGCGCGATCGCGTAGCCCTGGATCATTTCGGTGACCTCTGCGCCGATCATGTGCGCGCCCAGCAGCTCGCCTGACCCGGCGTCGAACACCACCTTCACCATGCCCTCCGGCTCGCCCATCGCGATCGCCTTGCCGTTGCCGACGAACGGGAAGCGGCCGATGCGCACTTCGTGCCCGGTCTCCTTCGCGCGCGCTTCGGTCAAGCCCACGCTGGCCACTTGGGGGCGGCAGTAGGTGCAACCGGGGATGTTGGTCCAATTGATCGGGTGCACGTCGTTCAGGCCGGCGATCTTCTCGACGCAGATCACGCCTTCATGGCTGGCCTTGTGCGCCAGCCATGGCGCGCCGGCGATGTCGCCGATGGCGTAGACGCCGGGCTCGCCGGTGCGGCAATACTCGTCGATCACCACGTGGGTGCGTTCGACCACCACGCCGGTGCCCTCAAGGCCGAGGTTTTCCACGTTGCCGACGATGCCGGCGGCGGAGATGATGCGGTCGACGGTGATCTCCTGCGACTTCCCGCCGTGCTCGATGGTGGCGGTGATGCTGTCCTCGTGCTTCGTGGCCCCGGTCACCTTTGCGCCGGTGATGATCTTGATGCCCTGCTTCTCGAACGCCTTGCGGGCGAACGCGCTGATCTCGGCGTCCTCGACGGGCAGCACGCGGTCCAGCACCTCCACCACGGTCACGTCGGCGCCCATGTTGGCGTAGAACGAGGCGAACTCGATCCCGATCGCGCCGGAGCCGATCACCAGCAGGGATTTCGGCATGGCGGGCGGCACCATCGCTTCGCGGTAGGTCCAGATCAGGTGGCCGTCCGCCTCGAGGCCGGGCAGCTGGCGGGCGCGGGCGCCGGTCGCGAGGATGATGTGGGGCGCCGTGAAGCTCTTCTCACCGACCGCGACGGTGTTCTTGCCGGCGAGCTTGGCGGCGCCGTCGATCACGGCGACCTTGTTCTTCTTGAGCAGGTGGCCCACGCCGGACGCCAGCTGCTTTGACACCTTGCGGGAGCGTTTCACCACGGCGCCGAGGTCGAAGCGGATGTTGTCGGCGGCGAAACCGAACTCGCCGAGGTTGTGCAGCAGGTGGTTGATCTCGCTGGAGCGCAGCAGCGCCTTGGTCGGGATGCAGCCCCAGTTGAGGCAGATCCCGCCCAGATGCTCGCGCTCGACGACGGCGGCCTTCATGCCGAGCTGCGCGGCGCGGATGGCGGCGACGTAGCCGCCGGGTCCGCCGCCGATGACAATGAGGTCGAACTGGTCAGGCATTCGAGGTTCCTTCTTCTCCCTCTCCCGCCTGCGGGAGAGGGTCGGGGTGAGGGGGCTTGCACGCAATATGGTGCGCGCGGCCTCTCCTCACCCACCCTCTCCCGCAAGCGGAAGAGGGCTTTGATCAGAGCATCAGACTGAGCGGGTCCTGGACGATGGCCTTGAACGCCGCCAGCCACTCGGCGGCCACCGCGCCGTCGATCACCCGATGGTCCACCGACAGCGTGCAGGTCATCACGGTGGCGGGAACCACGGCGCCGTCGCGGATCACCGGGCGAGGCTCGCCGGCGCCGACGGCCAGGATGCCGCCCTGCGGCGGGTTGATGATCGCGGAGAACGACTTCACGCCATACATGCCGAGGTTGGAGATGGAGAA
>CAXTBW010000091.1:8231-18147 GCA_964242925.1 uncultured Acetobacteraceae bacterium | reverse complement strand
CGAGGTGATCATCCGCACCTGGCAGACCGCGCACAAGATGAAGCAGCAGCGCGGCTTGCTGCCTGGCGACGGCGCGGCGGACAATGCGCGGGTGAAGCGCTATGTCGCGAAATACACCATCAATCCAGCCATCGCGCAGGGTCTGAGCCACGAGGTGGGCAGCGTCGAGCCGGGCAAGCTGGCCGATCTGGTGCTATGGTCGCCGGCGTTCTTCGGCGTGAAGCCGGATTTGGTGGTCAAGGGCGGCGCCATCGCTTGCGCGCCGATGGGCGACCCCAATGCGTCGATCCCAACGCCGCAGCCGGTGCACTACCGCCCGATGTTCGGCCAGCTGGGCGGCGCGCTGGCCGCAACGTGCGTGACGTTCCTGTCGGGCGCCGCGATGGACACCGACCTCGCGAGTAGGCTTGGCCTACGCCGCATTCTGTCCACGGTGCGCGACACCCGCGGCGGCATCGGCAAGCGGTCGATGATCCACAATGACGCAACGCCGGTGATCGAGGTGGACCCGGAGACCTACGAGGTCCGCGCGGACGGCGTGGTGCTAACGTGCGAGCCCGCCACCGTGCTTCCCATGGCGCAACGCTACTTCCTGTTCTGATGTAACCCACGTCCGTCCAGTTCTAGATCTCGGAATTGGACAATGGCCCGAACAACCAGCCGTCATCGCGACCCGCCGCTTGGCGGCGCGGCGATCCAGGGCGGCGCGTGCGGTGCTCCCGGCTGGATCGCTTCGTCGCAAGCGCTCCTCGCAATGACGGCACTGGTGTGGCGAGGAAGTCGCCAACTTCTGCCGCTGGTATGACCGGGCTCAACGCCATGCTACTTAATCCGCCAACAACAGGAGCGCATGGCCGTCCGGGTCTTGCCTCAGAACCGTCTTCGCAAGGCCTGTTGTCGCGAACACGAGCCGGGTGGCGGCAATATCCTGCG
The DNA here is from genome assembly GCA_964242925.1 of uncultured Acetobacteraceae bacterium. Classification (GTDB taxonomy): domain Bacteria; phylum Pseudomonadota; class Alphaproteobacteria; order Acetobacterales; family Acetobacteraceae; genus LMUY01. Next base: position 17,214 of record CAXTBW010000091.1, on the reverse strand, counting down.
GCCGTAATATCGCACACGCACGGCCAGGCGGAGTCTGATAGGCCAGCAACTCGACATGCGGCGCCGGGTCCTGCGGCTCGAGCGCCACGACGTCGACGCGTGCGCCCGGCAGGCCGTCGAGCGCATCCTGCTCGGGCCCGAAATTGATTTGCCGCGCCGCCACGGTCAGCCCCAAACCGCGATAGAACGCGATGCTCCGCTCGGCGTTCAGCACTGCGATCGCGGAGTGATCGATGCCGCCGGCATGGCCGTCCGGGAACTGGATCAGTTCGAGCGGGCGCCCGTCCGGGTCGCGGAACTTCCAGGCGGTGGCGCCGCCCGAACGCCCCGGCAGATGCTGCGGCCCTCCCTTGCTGATCGACGCAGGGCCAAACGGCGCCAACCGCGCCATCGCGGCGCCCATGTCGGAGACCGGCAGGGCGAAATGTTGGAACACTTGGTCGCAGGCTTTCGCGTCGGTGGGGTAGGGCGCGCCTACGACATCGAACGCCTGCAGCGCGAGCGTCTGACCACCCCGGCGCAGCACCGCCTGCCGCACTCGGCCGCCGCCCAGCGCCGCTAACGCGGCGGCATCCGGTTCGTCGTGGCGCATTGTCGAGAAGCCGAGCGCCTCGACGTAGAATCGTTCGGACCGGGCCAGGTCGGTCACCGTAAGCTCGATCCGCAGCAACCGGGTCAGGGCCACTGCGCGCCCCGCACGTTGGTGTAGACCGCCATCAGCCGCTGGCTGGCGCACAGGAACAATCGGCTTCGGTTGCGCCCGCCGAACACGAGGTTCGCCACCGTGCCGCCCGTCAGCACCTTGCCCAACAACGCGCCGTCCGGGTCGATGCAGTGCGCCCCATCGCCCGCACTGCTCCAAACCCGGCCGTCGGTGTCGCACCGCATCCCGTCGGCCAGGCCCGGCGAGACGGTGTGGAACACGCGCCCGTCCGATAGGCGGCCGCCCGACTGCCGGAAGACACGGATGTGCCGCTCCGACGCCGCGTCGAACTGGTCGCCTGTCTCGGCGATGTACAGCAGCGACTCGTCGGGGCTGAAGCACAGCCCGTTTGGCCCGGTGAAATCGTCCGCCACCACCGCCAGCGCGCCATTTGGGTCCAGGCGATACACGGTTGGCGGCAACTCCGCCGTGTGCTTGCCGCCCTCGTAGTCGGTGTTGCCGCCATAATCCGGGTCGGTGAACCAGATGCCGCCATCGCGCGCCACCACCACGTCGTTCGGCCCGTTCAACCGCTTGCCCTCGAACCGGTCGACCAGCACCGTCTCGCTGCCATCCAACTCGGTGCGGGTGATGCAACGGCCCGGATGCGAGCAGCCGATCAGGCGACCTTCGCGATCGCGCGTGTGCCCATTGGCGAACTGCGACGGCTGACGGAACACCGACACGCCGCTCGACTCGGTCCATCGCAGAATTCGGTCGTTCGGCAGATCGCTCACCAGCAAGTGGTTGGCATCGCCGAACCAGACCGGGCCCTCCAGCCAGGCGTAGCCCTCGCCTAAGGTCAGCAACGGCGCGTTAGGCAAAACCAACGGTGTGAACCGCTCGTCGCATTGTTCCAACCAGGGTTGCATCAGCTTATGTGGCACGGCCGGCGCACTGGGGGCACATGCAGTTGCACCGTCATCAGCACCGCGGGTTCGTCGCCGATGGTGCCCGAGCGATGGCCGCTGCGCCCCTCCGCATCCTTCGCGCAGCCCTGGTCCTCGCCGAACGAGAACTCGCCGGCGCCCTGCTCGATACGCGTGCCGTCCATGCTCTCGATCCACCAGCGTCCGGACAACACCACGATCCACTGCGGCGCCGGGTTCTCGTGCCACGTCCCCACCCAGCCGACGGGCTGCACGGTGAACACGGGGGTCGCCTCGCAACGGGGCTGCTTGTCGTTCCACTGCGGGTCCGCGCCGCCGACGCCTTTCAGCTCCCACTCGGTCAGCTCGCAATGCTGCTGGTGGCTGACCCCGGCCTCGTCGACCCAGAGATGCCAGTATCCGATCCGCGGCTTCTCGGTCATGGCTGCACCTGATGCGTGTAGGGATGGCTGGACCCCAGCGGGTCGCCGAGGAATTGGCCGAGCGTCGCCGTGCCGAAGGTGATCAGCAGGAAGCCGCCCGCCAGCGAGAAGTTCTTCAGGAAGTCCCAGAACAGCCCGCGGCCCTTGCTGTCGCCGCCGGCCCAGAAGTCGCCCGGCTTCCAGAATTGCTTCCAGAGGATGGCGGTGACGCCGCAGTAGCCGGCCATGATGAACGCGGCCAGCCGGTCCGCCGTCCCGGTCAGGATGCCGATCGGCATCAGGATCTCGACGCACAGCCCAACCACGATCAGTGCGGTGGCGGGGCCAACGGAACCGGTCAGTTCCTTCGCCTGGCCGACTGCGCCCTTGAAGTTCAGCAGCTTGTCCAGCGCCGAGAATGGAAAGAACAGCACCACCAGCAGGTATCGGACCGCCAGCGTGACGAGGAAGGTCACGCGCCCAGCCGTTCGCGCAGGTGTTCGGCGACGCGCAGGGCGTTGGCGATGATGGTCAGCGTAGGGTTCACCGAACCGATGGATGGGAAGAAGCTCGCGTCGGTCACGTAAAGATTGTCCAACTCGTGAGCCTTGCAGTTCAGGTCCAGCACGGAGTTGGCCGGGTCGGTCCCGAACCGCAGCGTGCCGGCCTGGTGCGCGGTGCCGGCGATCGGAATGTCTTTGCCCAGGTACAGGCTGCGCTCGATCATGACCGGGTGCGACCCGGCCGCGGTCAGGTGATGCTCCAACTTCTTCCTAAGCCGGCGATGCGCCTCCATGTTGGTCTCGCGGACGTCCAGCACCACGCGGGCGCCATCGTAGTAGATGCGGTTCTCCGGCAACGGAATGTCCTCCGACGACAGCCAGAAATCCATCGAGTGCCGCGCCATCTCGCCGAACGGCATGTCGGGGAACCAGTCGAGCCAGGCCGGCAGCGCCTCGCCCTTGATCTGGTCGGCGTCGGAGGAGGCGCACATCTGGATCAGGCCCAGCGGATATTCGTAGTCGTCGGCGCCGAAGTAGAAGTCGCTGACGGCGAGCGTCTTCTGGAACACGGTGTCGTTGCGCCGCCGCATCAGCGCCATCAGCACCGACTGGTTGTGCCGCATGTAGTTGCGCCCGACCTGGCCCGAACCGTTGGCCAGCCCGTCCGGATGCGCGTCGCTGGCCGAGCGCAGCAGCAGCAGCGCGGACGACAGCGCGCCGCACGCCACGACCACGACGTCCGCCGTGTAGACCTCCTCCTGCCCATCGCGGGTGACGTGCACGCCGGTGACCGTCTTGCCGGCCGCGTCGGTCTGCAGGCGCGACACGTAGGCATTGGTGAGCAGGGTGAAGTTTGGGTTCGCCGCAATCGCCGGATCGACGCACATCACTTGGGCGTCCGCCTTGCCGTTCAGCAGGCACGGGAAGCCATCGAACGCGTTGCAGCGGATGCACACGCTGGTCGGGGTGGCGACGCCGTTCTTCTCCTCCAGCTTGATGCCGAGCGGCAAGTGGAACGGGTGCAACCCTGCGGCGGCCAGGTTGTCGTGCAACTGCTGCACCTTCGGCTCGTGCGACACGGGCGGGTAGGGGTAGGGTGCGGCGGTTGGCGGCTCCAGCGGGTCTTCGCCGCGCTCGCCATGCACCACGAACAGCTTCTCGGCCTCCGTGTAGAACGGCTCGAAGTCGGCGTATTTCAGCGGCCAGGCGGGGGACACGCCGTCCTTGTGCTGGATCGCCTCGAAGTCGCGTTCCCGCAGGCGGAACAGCGCGGCGCCGTACACCTTGGAGTTGCCGCCGACGTAGTAGTGCAGGCCCGGATGGAACTCGCTGCCGTCGGCGCCGAACCAAGTCTCCTTCGCTTGGTAGGCGCCATCGACGAAGACGATCTTCGAATCCCAGTTGTCGCGGCTGCGCGGCAGGTAGTCGCCGCGTTCTAGCATCAGGATGCGTTTGCCAGTGGGGGCCAGGCGGTGCGCGAGCGATGCGCCGCCGGGGCCACTGCCGATGACGATGAGGTCGTAATGGGTCATCGAGCGCTCCGCGGGGTCAGCCGCTACGAACAGATGGTGCAATGCGAAGTTTCGCGGCGCAATGCTTTCTACTTCCTCTCCCTCTGGGCAGGGTGAAGTGACCACGCGTGAACCGCGCCAGTTTTGCGTCTGAACCGATCTCCCGTGTTAAGTGACGCTCATGGATGTTTCAGCTGACCAAATCCGCGCGGCGCGTGGCCTTCTCCGGATCGAGCAAGCCGAACTGGCCCGGCGCGCCGATGTGTCCGTCATCACCATCCGGCGCATCGAGTCAGCGAAAGGCATCGTCCGGGTTGCTCCGAACACCCTGGACGGCATTCGCAAAGTCTTGGAGCAGGCCGGGGCAGAGTTCATTCCCGGCGGCGTTCGGCGTGTCGCCCGGGACGATCGGCTGTTCAATGATCTCCGGGCGATCAGCCTGGAGAGCGCAGCGCGGTTGCGGGACGACAACCCCATGATGGAGTCGGACCTCTACGACGAGGACGGCCTGCCGGCTTGATCGTCCCGGCTTGATCGTGATCGACAGCTCGGCGCTGATCGCGGTGTTGCGCCGAGAGCCGGACGCGGACGTGTTGCTCCGCGCGATGGCGGATCTGGGCCCGTGCCTGTTGTCGTCGGTCAGTCTTCTCGAGACGAGCATGGTCCTGGCGGACCGAACTGGCGGGAGGGCGGCCTGGCAAGGCCTGGACGCGTTGTTGCTGCGGGCGCAGGTGGAAGTCGTGAGCCATGATGCCGCAGTGGCGGAGGAGGCGCGGTCCACCTTCCTGCGGTTCGGCAAGGGGCGACACCCTGCCGCGCTGAATTCCGGTGATTGCGCCTCCTATGCGCTGGCGAAAACACGTCGCCTATCGCTGCTGTTCAAGGGCGACAACTTTGCCCGAACGGATTTGACCGCTGTCCTCTAAGCTGCCCGCCGCTGCGTTTCGGACGACAGCAGGTACTCCAGATCCTCCGCGTCCAACCCGCCGCCCTCGACTTCGGTGTCGAACGCCAGCCCAGCCAGTTCCGCCTTGCGCTCCTGCAACCGGACAATGCGTTCCTCGACCGTGTCGGCGGCAATCAGCTTGTAGACGAACACCGACTTGGTCTGCCCGATGCGGTGCGCCCGGTCCGACGCCTGGTCCTCCACCGCCGGGTTCCACCACGGATCGTAGTGGATCACCGTGTCCGCCGCCGTCAGGTTCAGCCCGCGGCCGCCCGCCTTCAGGCTGATCAGGAACAACGGCACCTCCTCCGCCTGGAACGCGCGCACCGGCTCCGCCCGGTCCCTGGTGTCGCCGCGAAGCTCCACGAAGCGGTGCCCGGCCTCCACCAGCCGCGGCTTGATCAGATCCAGCATCGAGGTGAACTGGCTGAACAGCAGGATGCGCCGCCCTTCCGGCAGCATGCCGCCGATCATCTCCAGCAGTGTGTCCAGCTTGGCCGACCCGGCCTGGCTCTGCCCGGAGGCGAGCTTCACCAGCCGTGGATCGCAGCATGCCTGACGCAGCTTCAGCAGCGCGTTCAGCACCACGAAGCGGCCCTGGTTCGGCCCCAACTCCGCCAGCTGGTCGCGCACCGTGTCGTGCAGCGTGGCGCGGATGGTGTCGTACAGCTCGCGCTGATCCTGCCCCAGGGTGATGTGGCGCAGGATGGTTTCCTTCGGCGGCAGCTCGGCGGCCACCTCCGCCTTGGTCCGGCGCAGGATGAACGGGCGGATGCGCCGGCTCAGCTGCTGGCGGCGCTGCGGGTCGCCCTCCTTCTCGATCGGGGAGCGGAACCGCTTGGTGAACGAGCGCCGGTCTCCCAGCAGGCCGGGCTGCAGGAACGCGAACTGCGACCACAGCTCGTCCAGATTGTTCTCGATCGGCGTGCCCGACAGGCAGACCCGGTGCCGCGCCTCCAATTGGCATGCGGCGCGGGTCGCCTTGGCCTCCGGCGTCTTGATCGCCTGCGCCTCGTCCAGCACCACCATGTGCCACGGGATCGCCCGCATCGGCTCGGCGTCGCGCGCCAGCACGGCGTAGGTGGTCAGCACAACCGCCACGCCGTCCAGCTTGGCGCGGGTCTCGTCGCGGCCTTGCCCATGCAGCACGGCAACGCTCAGATGCGGGGCGAACCGCGCCAGCTCCGCCAGCCAGTTCGCCACCAGGCTGGTCGGCAGCACCACCAGCACCGGGCGGTCCAGCCGGCCGGCCTCGTGCTCGGCGGCGATGTGCGCGATGGTCTGCGCGGTCTTGCCCAGCCCCATTTCGTCGGCCAGGAAGCCGCCCAGGCCATGCTCGCGCAGGTTCTGCAGCCAGTTCAGCCCGTGCTGCTGATACGGCCGCAGGGTGGCGGTGAAGCCGGACGGCAGCGGCACGTCGTCCATGTCGGGCAGGTCGCGGAAACGCTCGGCGGTGGCGGCGACAGCGGCGGCATCCTGCCAGCGCGTGGTCAGCAGCTCCTCCAGGTCCAGCACGGTGGCGGCCTCGCCGTCCGGCAGCACCAGCGCGGTGTCGCTGCGGTTGGCGGCGGCCTCCACCAGGTCCCCCACCACCGCCATCAGCCGGCGCACCCGCTCGGCCGGCAGCCGCACCACGCGGCCGTCCTCCAGGCTGGTCACCAGTTCGTCGCCCGAGATGTTGCGCAGCGCCTCGGGGCCGCGCTCCATCAGGCGAATCAGGATCGGCAGCAGCGGCACCCGCACCCCGTCCACCTCGATGCCGAGGTCGAGCGAGAAGCTGCCGCGCTCGGCGTCGCTCACCCGGGCGTCGAAGCCGCCGACGGTGCGTGCGACTCGGGGGCCGAACCCGGCTTCCACCACGCAGCGCCAGCCTTCCTCCTGCAGCGCCGGGACGCGCTCCATCAGGAAGCGGTGCCACTGCTCCGCCGCGTCGGGGCCGCGCAGCAGGTGCACCCGGCGGCCCTTGCCGGAGGCGCCGTCGTCCACGCGCAACTGGACGAAGCCGTCAGCGGCCAGCACCTCGGCGGCCTTCGCCTCCGCCGCCGCGTCCCGCCGCACGAACTCGGGTCCGCCCACGCCGGCGACGCGGACGAACTGCTTGCCGTCCTCGCCCTCGGCCAGGCCCGTGCCGCCTTTCTCCCCGGCGTACTCGAAGTCCAGCGTCAGGGTGTCGAGCAGGATCATGCTGCCCGCCTCGTCTGGCCCGTAGCGCTTGGACAGGCGCAGCATGGGCGTGGCGGCGCGTTCCTCCGCGACTTGCGTGCTCTGCAGCGCGGGCAGCGGGATCGGCACCCTGCGGCGGCCCTTCGGCTTGGCGCCCGGCTTCACGCCCGGCTCGGCGGCGCGGAACCGGGCCTGCCCGACGGCGCCGGTCGACGCGTCCACGTACCAGTTGCCATTGGCGCCCAGCAGCACCGCCGATCGCGTTGGCAGCGGCGGCGGCACGCCTGCATCGAACGACCGCGGCGGCCCCGGGCGCAGCAGCCGCCGCGTGGCGGACCAGCGCGCCTGGCCGGATTGCAGCAATGCGCCCATAACCTCGTCCAACGCCTCGGGCGTGACCTCCGTCCGGTCGCCGGTCAGCAGCGCGGCAACCGCGCGGGCCTCCACCGTGCTGGCCGGGTCGGCGACGATGGCGGCCGGCGCGGCGCCCTCGATGCGGCCGGTCTGCTCGTCCAGCAGGATGGGCGTGACCGCGCAGGCCGTCGGCGGACTGGCCGCGGCAACGTCGAACAGCAGCCGGCGCGTGGGCCGCGCCGCGCCTGCCGCTTCCAGCCCGGCCGGACGGCGCAGCGCGGGAAAGCGGTCGAGCGCCGCCAGACCAGCCGCCGCCAAATGCGCGCAGGCCGGCTCGCGGCAGGTGCAGCGCGTGCCGAAGCCGACCCGGTCGCCGCGCGGAATGGGGGTAAGCGTCGCCATCCGCCGCCGGCCGGCATCGACCACGGCGGCGGTGATGGCATCGCCGGCCAACGCCACTTCCACGGAGCCGAGCAGCACCAGGCTGCGGCCGCGGGTCAGGATGCGCGGCTCGAACAGCGCGCGGAGGTCATCGGCGGAGAACGGCGTCATGCGGGCGCGGAACCTTCGGGAACGGGAGCGAGGCGCGGGTTGCCTCGACGGCGCGGCACCATAGCACCATCGCCGCCCAGCGCACTCATATGTTCCGCGGGATCGCCTATGCGTAGTCCAGCGGCAGCGCGGTCGTGTCCTTCAGCACCTCCATCGCGAAGGCTGCGCTGACGTCGTACAGCTCGATTTGCGTGATCAGGCGATTATACACCGCGTCGTAGGCGTCGATGCCGGGCACGACGATGTGAAGCAGGTAGTCGATCTGCCCCGCCATCCGGTAGAAGCCGACCACCTCGGGGATCGCCATCACGACGCGGCAGAACTCGTCGGCCCAGTCCTTGCGGTGCTGGTTGGTCCGGATGCTGACGAACACGTTGACCGACACGTTGATGCTCGCCGGGTTCAGCAGCGCGACTCGGCGCGCGATCACGCCATCCGCCTGCAGCCGCTGCACGCGCCGCCAGCAGGGCGAGACGGAGATGCCGGCATGCTCCGCCAGCTCGGCCATGGGCATTGCGGCATCGCGTTGCAGCCAATGCAGGATTCGCCGGTCTATGTCGTCCATGGCAACTGGGTTTCGCCGATCTATGTTCTGGCGCAAAGGGTATGCTCGACCGGGCCTGAACGATATCCAGAACGCAATAAATTTCCGCCCGCTGCCTGGCACTCTCGCATCTCATTCCAGAGGAGCCGACAATGGCCGTTTCATTCACCGACCACCCGCACGCCGTCGGTGAAAGCTACACGGAGCATTTCGGCGTCGCGATGAGCTTTTCGGTCGCGATGCTCGCCGGTGGACTCGCCTGCGCGGTGCATGCGTTGCTGCCGTTCCTGTTCACCACCACCGGGTCGCAGACGATCCGCCGGCTGCACGACCGCATGGTCGCCAACCGGGCGCACGCGCCGGCGATCGGCCATGGCGCGTCCCAGGGCGCGTCCCATGGCGCGTCCCAGGGCGCG
>CAXTBW010000091.1:0-8131 GCA_964242925.1 uncultured Acetobacteraceae bacterium | reverse complement strand
GGCGCGTCCCAGGGCGCGCCCGCGGACTGACCGGCTGACTTGCCCTCCATCCGCGGCGTGCTACAGCGGGGGTATGGACACGCAAGCAAGCGGCATTGCATTGCCGGCCAACATGATTGACGTCGCCACCTTCCGGGCCTGCATGCGCCGCGTGCCAGGCGCGGTGACCGTGGTGACCACCGTCCACGAGGGCACGCGCGGAGGGCTGACGGCCACTGCGGTCTGCTCGGTGAGCGCCACGCCGCCGCAGATCCTGGTCTGCGTCAACCGCTCCAGCAGCGCGGAGTCGGTCATCGCCGCCGCCGGGCGGTTCGGCGTCAGCTACCTGGCGGAGGACCAGCAGGCGGTCGCAAACGCGTTCGCCTCGTCGCTGGACGACCGCTTCGCCCATGCCGAATGGGTCGAGCTCAGCTCCGGCGTGCCCATCCTGCAGGACGCCGCGGCCGCGTTCGATTGCGTCGTCGTGCAGATGATCGAGGCAGGGACGCACACGATCTTCATCGGCGCCATCGTGGCCGCCGTGGCGCGCGACGTCCCCAACCTGCTGTATCGCGACGGCAGCTACGCCGTCGCGACCAACCAGGCTCCGGTCTAGCCAGCCTTGTAGGAGCCTTCCATGACGATCGCGGCCAGCGGCAGCCGGTCGCTCGGCGTCTCGCGCGCGGCCAGGAAGTCCGGCAACGTCGATTTGTCGCCGACCCGCCCGATCGCGAAGGTCTGTTCCACCCGGCAACCCTCGGTGAGGCCCAGTTCGGCGAACGCGCGCTCCATGTCGAAGCCGACCATGCCGTGCGCCTGCCAGCCCAGCAGCGACGCCTGCAGCGCCACATTGCCCCAGGCGGCGCCCGCGTCTAGCGAGTGGCTGTGCGACGGCACCGGGGCGTCCTTGCCCGGCACGGTCATCAGCGAGTGCGACACCAGCGTGACCAGCGCCGCGGCGTTCTTCGCCCAGCCCTGGTTGAACTCGATGAGCAGGCCGAGGATCTTGTCGAACGCGGGCGTGCCGCGGCGGCCGTAGATGAAGCGCCAGGGTTGCGAGTTGTAGGATGACGGCGCCCAGCGGCCAGCCTCGAAGATGGTCATCAGCTCGGCCTCGGGGATTTCCTCGCTGGTGAAGGCGCGCGGCGACCAGCGGTCGAGGAACAGCTTGTCGACCGGCAGGTCGGAGTGCCGGTGGTTGGCGTCGGTCATGGATTACCCCGAGTTGAAACTGGGACGGTTCTAACAGGGCGCCCGGACCGTGTCTGCCCGTAACGACGCGGGGCCTTTCACCGATCGTTTACCTTTGTCGCATACCGTGCTGGGAGGGCGCAGAACGCGCTTCGCTGACTGCAAGGTAAAACGCCATGTCCTTGGGCTCGATCAACACCAACACCGCGGCCTACGTCGCGCTGCAATCCCTAAACAACACGAACTCGGCGCTTGCGGCGACGCAGAAGCAGATTTCGACCGGTCTGCGGGTGGCGGACGCGACGGATGACGGCGGCGCCTTCGCGGTGTCGCAGAACGTGCGATCGGATGTGGGCGCGCTCACCAGCGTGAACCAGCAGTTAGGCACCGCCAAGGGCCTGGTCACGACGGCGCTCACCTCGCTGACCAGCATCTCCGACACGGTGACCAGCGCCAAGGCGTTGCTGGTCAAGATCGCCGATCAGAGCATTTCCGACTCGCAGCGGGCCCAGTATGTCACGTCTTTCCAGAGCCTGGTGCAGAGCGTCGCCGACAGTGTCGACAACTCCACCTATAACGGCCAGACGCTGCTCGGCAAGGCGTCCGGACCGGTGGCCGCGACGTCGAAGCAGGTGATCAACAACGAGGTCGGCGCGACGTCCACGCTCAACGCGGAGGATGTCAGCAGCTTGCCGAACACCCTGGCGGCGTTGATCGGTTCCACTTTCAGCCGCACCAGCGCTGGGGTCGACTCGTTCGGCGCGGTGTTGCCGGCGGCGGCGCAGACGGCGGCGCTGGCGGCATTGCAGGTCCCGGGCAGCTTCGCGACGGCGCAGACCGGGGTGGACAACCAGCTGAACCGCGCCGGCGCGGACTCGAACTACCTCGACTCGCAGATCACCTTCAACACCAACAAGATAAGCAGCCTCGACGCCGGCTTGGGCGCGCTGGTGGATGCGGACCTGTCGCAGGAATCGGCGCTGCTGCAGTCGCTGCAGATCAAGCAGCAACTCGGCACCCAGGCCCTGTCGATCGCCAACCAGGCGCCTCAGGCGTTGCTTAGCCTGTTCAAGTCTTAACAGCCCGTCGCCAGCAGGAACTCTGAACGCAAGCCGTGGGGGCTGAACGTCGAACCGATCGCAAGCTTCGCGGACCGATCGGGATGCCGGTCAACACCAACGGTTGAGAACACCCACCCGTCATCGCGAGCCGGGGCTTGGCGGCGCGGTGATCCGAGACGGCGAGCATGGTGCTGGCGGGCTGGATTGCCGCGTCGCAAGCGTTCCTCGCAATGACGATGCTCGCGCGGCGACAAGGTCAGCGTTTTCGGCCGCGGCGCCACGCCACTCAATGTGCGAAGATGTCGGGTTCCTCGTAGCCGAGCGCGTCCAGCCGTGTGCGCGCGGGCAGGAAGGCGAAGCAGGCCTGCGCCAACTCGAGCCGGCCCTCGCGCACCAGCAGCGCCTCCAGCTTGTCCCACAGCGCATGCAGGTGCAGCACGTCGGACGCGGCATAGGCGAGCTGTTCGGAGGTCAGCTCCAACGCTCCCCAATCGGAGGTCTGCTGCTGCTTGCTGATCTCGACGCCGAGCAACTCGCGGCATAGGTCGCGCAGGCCGTGGCGTTCGGTGAAGGTGCGGACCAGCTTGGCCGCGATCTTGGTGCAGCGCACTGGCGCCACGGTGATGCCGAGATAATGCTGCAGCAGTCCCACGTCGAAGCGGGCGAAGTGCATCAGCTTCACGACGCCCGGGTCGGCCAGCAGCAGCTTGAGGTTGGGACAGTCCGGACCGGCGCCGCCAAGAGAGGGCGGCACGATCTGCACCAAGTGGACCACGCCGTCGCCGGCAGACAACTGCACCAGGCACAGCCGGTCGCGATGCCAGTTGAGGCCCATGGCTTCGGTATCGACGGCCACCACGGGCCCGAGCGAGATGCCCTCCGGCAGGTCGCCGAAATGCAGGTGGATGGTCGCGTTGGGGGAGAACTGCGTCGTCACTGGCGGGCGCCTCCGACCCGCCGCCACTGCCGCCGTGGTGCCCAGGAAAAGACTCGAACTTTCACGACCTTGCGGCCACAGGTACCTGAAACCTGCGCGTCTACCAATTCCGCCACCTGGGCATGCACGGCGTGCGGTGGAGCGGCGATGTAGCGGGCGCGCCCTGAGGCGTCAATGGCTTGTCGCGGCCCCGCCGCATCGCGCACCAGCGCGACGGCGGGCAATCCGCTGAACGCCGCTTGAGGCCAACGCATCCGCCGCATATGGGAAGGACTCGGAACGAGGGGTCGCAGGATGTCGAGATCGACGGACACCAGGAATGTGGCCACCGTGTTCGGCGGTTCGGGCTTCATCGGCCGCTACGTCGTCCAGCGGCTGGCGGCGCTCGGCTATGTCACGCGCATCGCGGTGCGCGACCCGGAAGGCGCGATGTTCCTGCGTCCGATGGGCCGCGTCGGGCAGATCGTGCCGATGTTCGCCTCGCTGGCGCACGAGGCGACCATAGCGCGCGCGGTGGAGGGGGCCGAACTCGTTGTGAACCTGGTCGGCATCCTTGCGGAGCGCCGCGCCGGCGACTTCACCCGGCTGCAGGCGGAGGGGGCCGGCCGCATCGCCGCGCTGTCGGCCGCCGCCGGGGTCAGCCGGATGGTGCAGCTGTCGGCCATCGGCGCCGACACGGCCAGCCCAAGCGTCTACGCGCGCACCAAGGCGGAGGGCGAGGCCGCCGTGCGCGCCGCCATGCCGGCCGCCACGGTGATGCGCCCCTCGCTGGTGTTCGGCCCCGAGGACAAGTTCTTCAACCGCTTCGCCGCCATGGCGCAGGTGCTGCCGTTCATGCCCGTCATCGCAGGCGACACCAAAATGCAGCCCGTCTACGCCGGCGACGTGGCCGGCGCCGTGCTGGCTGGGCTGACCCGGCTGGACACGGCCGGCAAGACATACGAACTGGGCGGCCCGCGGGTTTGGACATTCCGCGAGATCCTCGCCTACATCCTGCGGGAGACCCGCCGCAAACGTCCGCTGGTCAACATTCCAATGGGGATTGCTCGGTTCCAGGCGTCGATTGCCGAGAAGCTGCCGACCAAGCCGTTCACCCGCGACCAGCTCTTGCTTTTGTCGCGCGACAACGTGGTCGCAGCGGGATCACCGGGCCTGCCGGAACTGGGCATCGCCGCAACGCCGGTGGAGTTGATCGTGCCAGCCTACTTGGACCGTTACCGGCCAGGCGGCGGCAAGTTGGAAAGGCTTCCAACCTGATAGGTCCGGATCGGCCATGGTTCGGCAGCAAAGCAGGCTTTGCGTGAGCCAAGACCTCTGCGCATACGAGTTAAGCGACAGAGTCGCTGCCCTATCAGCTTAAATGGTCTCGCCATAGAATTTATTTGCACGTATATGAAACTTCAGCGCCTAAGGAGGGCACGCCATGGCTGATCGCATGCTCCAATTCGTCCGCCTGCCGCAGCAGACGCCGGAGAAGCGAGCCGTGCCCGAGCGGCGTGAGGACTTCTCCGAGATCTACCGCCGATTTGACCCGGCGGCGGCCAGCGCGCAGGCTAGCCGGTGCAGCCAGTGCGGCGTGCCATTCTGCTCGATCCACTGCCCGCTCTCGAACAATATCCCGGACTGGCTGAAGCTGACCGCCGAGGGCCGGATGCAAGAGGCCTACGAAGTCAGCTCGGCCACCAACAACTTCCCCGAGATCTGCGGCCGCATCTGCCCGCAGGACCGCCTGTGCGAGGGCAACTGCGTTATCGAGAAGGGCTTCGAGAGCGTCACCATCGGCGCCGTCGAACGCCACATCACCGACAACGCGTTCGCCCAGGGCTGGGTCAAGCCGCTGCGTCCGCGGCAGGAGCGCGCGCAGTCGGTCGGCATCATCGGGGCGGGGCCGGGCGGGCTGGCTGCGGCGGAGATGCTGCGCGGCCGCGGCTACCAGGTGCACGTGTACGACCGGTACGACCGGGTCGGCGGCCTGATGATCTACGGCATCCCCGGCTTCAAGCTGGAGAAGGAGATCGTGCTGCGCCGCTGGCGGCTGCTGGAGGAGGGCGGCATCCAGTTCCACCTCGGCGCCGGCGTGGGCGAGGGGATCGCCTGGAACGAGCTGCGCGCCCGCCACGACGCGGTGCTGATCGCGACCGGCGTGTACAAGCCGCGCGACATCGGCGGCCCGGGGGCCGGCCTGGACGGGATCGTGCCCGCGCTGGACTTCCTAACCGCCTCCAACCGCAAAGGCCTGGGCGACGACGTGCCGGCTTTCGACAGCGGCGCGCTGAACGCCGCGGGCAAGCACGTCGTGGTCATCGGCGGCGGCGACACGGCGATGGACTGCGTGCGCACCTCCGTCCGCCAGGGCGCCGCGTCGGTGAGGTGCCTTTACCGGCGCGACAAGGCGAACATGCCCGGGTCCATGCGCGAGGTGAAGAACGCGCAGGAGGAGGGCGTGGAGTTCGTTTGGCTGTCCGCCCCCGAGGCGTTCCTGGGCGACACCGTCGTCACGGGCGTGCGCGTCGGCAAGATGCGGCTGGGCATGCCGGACGCGTCCGGCCGCCAGTCGGTCGAGTTGTCGGGCGAGCGCGTGAACATCCAGGCGGACCTGGTGATCAAGGCGCTGGGCTTCGACCCGGAGCCGCTGCCGGCGCTATGGGACGTGCCCGGGCTCGAGGTCAGCCGCTGGGGGACGCTCGCGGTGGACCACCGCACCCAGATGACCAACCTGCCCGGCGTGTTCGGCGCCGGCGACATCGTGCGCGGCGCCAGCCTCGTGGTGTGGGCGATCAAGGACGGACGGGACGCGGCGGCGCGCATGCACGAGTACCTGCAGGGCGCAGCGCTGGCCGTCGCCGCTGAATGACCCGGGCGCTGGCCCTCGCCGCGCTGCTGTTCACGGCGCCGGCGCACGCCGAGGGCCAGGGCGGGCCCGGCGACCCGGCCGCGTCCGCCGAGGCCCCGCACTTCATGGTGGTGACCGGCAAGCCGGCCCTGGCCGACAACGCCGCCGAGAACATGCGGCTCTACATCATGGCGATGCTGGCGCGCGGCGGTCTGGATTTCGCGCAACGGGCGCAGTTGACCCAGTCGCTGATCCTCCCGGACGTGAAAGCCGCCGTGCCGAAACTGCTGGAGCAATGGACCGCGATCTACGCCGCGCAGCTCTCGGTCGATGACATGAAGGCCGTCGAGGCGTTCTACCAGACGCCGGCCGGGCAGCGCTTCCTTGCGGCGCAGAATGCCATCACGATGTCGGTCAATACGGCCACGGCCAACTGGGAGGCGGCCGCCGTGCGCGAGGCGATCGCCAAGAATATCGATGCTCTGCGCGCCCACGGCTACCAGAACTAGGAGTTCCACCATGGATCACATCGCCGACTGGAACGCCAACGCCGCCCTGCTGCACGAGACCTACCGACCCCAGGACGAGCACGCCAACTGCGGCGTGGGCCTGGTCGCATCGCTGGACGGCCGCGCCCGGCGCGACGTCGTGCAGGCCGGCATCGACGCCCTCCGCGCGGTGTGGCATCGCGGCGCGGTGGACGCCGACGGCAAGACCGGCGACGGCGCCGGCATCCACATCGAGATCCCGCAGAATTTCTTCGCCGAGGTGATCCAGCGCGGCGGCGACGCCCTGCCGCACGAGCGGATCGCCGTCGGCCAGGTGTTCCTGCCGAAGACCGACCTGGTCGCGCAGGAGCGCTGCCGGCAGATCGTCGAGACCGAGATCCTGCATTTCGGCCACACCATCCACGGCTGGCGCCAGGTGCCGATCGACGTGGCGTGCATCGGCGAGAAGGCCAACGCGACGCGGCCCGAGATCGAGCAGATCATGGTTCGCAACGGCACCGGCGCCGACGAGGCCAGCTTCGAGCGCGACCTGTACGTGATCCGCCGCCGGATCGAGAAGCAGGCCATCCTGGCGCAGATCAACGAGCTGTACATCTGCTCGCTGTCGTGCCGCTCGATCATCTACAAGGGCATGTTCCTGGCGGCGTCGCTGACCGATTTCTACCCGGACCTGCTGGACCCGCGGTTCATCAGCCGCTTCGCCATCTACCACCAGCGCTACTCCACCAACACCTTCCCGACCTGGCGGCTCGCTCAGCCGTTCCGCACGCTCGCGCATAACGGCGAGATCAACACGCTGTCCGGCAACATCAACTGGATGAAGAGCCACGAGACCCGGCTGTCCGACCCGGCGCTCGACCCCTACCTCGACGACATCAAGCCGGTGATCCAGGCGGGGAGCAGCGACACCGCTGCGCTCGACAGCGCGTTCGAATTGCTGGTGCGCGCCGGGCGCGACGCGCCGATGGCCAAGGCGTTGCTCATCCCCGCCTCGATCAGCGTCGACACGACGATGAAGCAGTCGCACAAGGACATGTTCCTCTACTGCAACGCCGTGATGGAGCCGTGGGACGGCCCGGCCGCCATCGCCGCCACCGACGGGATCTGGATGCTGGCCGGGTTGGACCGCAACGGCCTGCGCCCGCTGCGGTACACCGTGACCGCGAACAAGCTGCTGGTGGTCGGCTCCGAGGCCGGCATGGTGAAGTTCGACGAGAGCGAGATCATCGCCAAGGGCCGTGTCGGGCCAGGCCAGTCGATCGCCGTGGAGCTTGCCAGCGGCAAGTTCTACAGCGACGAGGAGGTCA
The DNA here is from genome assembly GCA_964242925.1 of uncultured Acetobacteraceae bacterium. GTDB lineage: Bacteria > Pseudomonadota > Alphaproteobacteria > Acetobacterales > Acetobacteraceae > LMUY01. The sequence goes on along the minus strand of CAXTBW010000091.1, from coordinate 314 downwards.
AGGACATGCTGGCCGCCCGTAACGATTACGGCGCATGGACCCGCCGCATCATCTCTATCGACCGCATCGTCAAGACCGACGCGCCCGAGCCGAGCCTGTACGAGGGCGAGGCGCTGCGCCGCCGCCAGCTGGCCGTCGGCATGACGCTGGAGGAGCTGGAGATGATCCTCCACCCGATGGTGGAGGACGGCGCCGAGGCGGTCGGCTCGATGGGCGACGACACCCCCGTCGCCGTGCTTTCGGAGCGCTATCGCGGGCTGCACCACTACTTCCGCCAGGCGTTCAGCCAGGTCACCAACCCGCCGATCGACAGC
>CAXTBW010000090.1:7502-18243 GCA_964242925.1 uncultured Acetobacteraceae bacterium | reverse complement strand
TTCGCGGCCGGCTTCATCATCGCCTACGGCCTGACCATCGGCGACCAGGTGCTTGGGGTCTCACTGCAATCCTCGGCCATCGGCAACACGACGGAGCGCGGCCTGCCCGATCTGCTCTTCCTGCCGCCGGAGGAAGCGCTGCTGCATTCTCTGCTGTGGCTGACCGTGGTGGTCGCGATGCCGGTCGCCCTTGTCGTCGTCGGCAACTTGCTGACCGGGCGTCAGCCCGTGGACCTGCTGCGCAACGCGTTGGCCGCGCGGCTCGCGACCTGCGCCCGGTTCTGCGCCGGCGACGCCAAAGCCGCCGCGGCCCTGGCGGCTTCGGCGCGGGACGGCCGGGCCGCGATGGAGCCGCTGCTCGAAGCGGCCGGCCATAAGCCGGGTCAGCCCGATTATGACCTGCTGGTCCGGGAGAGCGAGCAGGTCGTTGTCGGCCTGCTGACCTGGCCGCTTATCCCGGGGCCGGCGGATCGGGCGGCGTTGCAGCCGCTTGCTGTCCCGCTGCGCGCAGCTGCGGAGTGCGTGCGCGACGGCGTGGCGCAGGTGATCGTCCTCCCCGAACCGTACGGCGCGACGAACGCCGCCACTCGGCCGATCGCCAACGAAGTCTCACGCGCGATGGCGGCGATCAGCCACGCCTTGGCCCCGGGCGCCATCGCCACGGCGCCGACCAAAGTGCAAGCCGCGCTGTTCTCCATGGCCAAGCTGCGCAGCCCGGAAACTCTTCGATTCGCCTTCAAGGTCAGCCTTGCGGTCATGCTGAGCTACGCGGCGGAAAGCCTGCTGGACTGGCCCGCGATCCACACCTGCGTGGTCACCTGCTTCTTCGTCTCGCTCGGCACTCTCGGCGAGAGCCTGCACAAGGCGACGCTTCGCGTCATTGGCGCGCTGATCGGCGGCGCGCTCGGCATCGGCACGATCCTGCTGCTGATGCCCGTGATGACCGACCTCGGCGACCTGCTGTTGGCCTTGGCGGCAGTGACCTTGCTGGCAGGTTGGGTCGCCTGCGGCAGCGCGCGGATCAGCTACGCCGGGTGGCAGATAGGCATCGCCTACTATCTCACCGTGCTGCAAGGCTACGGCCCCACGCTGGACATGCAGACCGCGCGCGACCGGGTCATCGGCATCGTGCTCGGCAACATCATCGTGCTCGCCGTGTTCACCACGTTCTGGCCGGTCCGCGTAGCGCAACCGGTGCGGCGGCAGGTGGCGATCGCGATCGGCAAGATCGGCGCGCTGATGCGATCGGAGTGGTCGCTGCCGCCGGACGACCCCGGCTCGCAGCCTGCGTTGCAGGCCGGGTTCATCATCGCAACCAGCGGAGCCCGCGCGCTGCTGGCGAATGCGGCGTACGAGCCCCGCGCCGGCGCACGCCGCCCGATCGACGCCGGAGTGATCGCCGACCTGGAAGGCGTGATGCTGATTGCAACCGTCATTCACCGCCTGAACACCGAACCGGTCGGGCGCGAAGCGCCGCAGGAGGCGTTCGCCTATGACCGCGCCCTGGCTGCTTGGTTCGACGATTGCGCCACCTGGGTGCAGGCAGGCGCCGACGCGCCATCACTCACCGCGCCGCCCGCGCCGCCTCGCCTGGGGGAGGATGCCGCGCGAGCGGTATGGTACGGCCTGCTGGACTCGCGGCTGCGCACCATCATCGGCCAATTGATGCAAGGGGCCGACCTCCGCCCCGCCGGCGCCCATGGCTGAGCGCCGCGTGCCGGCCTTGGCCCTGTGCGCGCTGCTGGCCGCCTGCAACGACACGCGCGACCTGGCGCCTGTCAGCCCCGCGACGCCCTGGCGGATTTCGGTCGACACCGCCCCGCAAGCGGCCCCTAATACCGCCAAGGACGGCGCCAGGCGCTACGCCGTCCCGAACGACCCGGCGCTGCCCTGGCCCGGCGAGGCGGCCGACATCGACTCGGCCCATCGCTACTCCCTGCCCGAGCTGATCGACATCGCCCAGCGCCGCAACAGCGAAACCCGCGTCGCCTGGGAACAGGCGCGCCAGGCCGCCATAGGCGTCGGCATCGCTCGCGCCGCCTTCCTGCCGGAGCTGACGGCCAGCGCGCTCGGCGGCTACCAGCACATCGCCTCGCCGTTCCCGACCGACCTCGTGCGCAAGGGCTACATCACCGCCAACGCCCAGGAAGTGCTGCCGGAACTCGCGATCAAATACCTGCTGATCGATTTCGGCGGCCAGCGGGAAGCAGCCGAGCGGGGCGCGGAACAGCTGTCCTTCGCCGCCAACGTGGCCTTCACCGGCGCCCATCAGCGGCTGATCCTGCAAGTAGCCCGCGCCTATTTCACCCTGGACGGCGTGAACGCCCAATTGGAGGCGATCCGCAAGGGGTTGGACGACGCGCGCCGGCTGCAGGCATCCGCCGAGGCGCTGCAGGGCCGCGGGCTTGCAACCGTGGTGTCGACTCAACTCGCCCGGCGCAGCACCGCGCAGGCCGCCTACGAGCTGGTGCAGGCGACGGCGGCGCAGCACGACGCGATGTTCGCGCTGCTGCAGGCGCTGGAACTGCCGCCCAACACCCGGCTGCTGGTGCAAGACAGCTTCGACCGGCCGCTGCCGCGCGCCACGGTGGTCGCCGTCGACCGATTGATGGCCGACGCGCTGCGGCAGCGGGCGGATTTGCTGGCCGGCCTCGCGCGCCTGCGCGCCGCCGAGGCGGGGATCGCCGAGGCGCGCGGTTCGATGGGCCCGAAGCTGCTGATCGACAGCAACGTGCAGGGCAACATCGGCCGTATCGCCGTCGACTCCGGAAAGTATGAGAGCGTGACGCAGCCGCAGACGGGGCTGTTCCTGCGCTTCGAATGGCCGCTCTACCAGGGCGGCTTGCGGCAGAACCAAGTGCGGCTGGCGGAGTCCCGCCGCGACCAGGCGCAGACCACCCTTGAGGCCAGCAACACGGCGGCGCTGCGGGAGGTGGCGGTCGCGTATGATCAAGTGCAGACCGGGCTTAGCCAGTATGACGCGGCAGTCGTGCTGCGTTCGGCGGCGCAGACCGCGTTCGACGCGGCCAGCGACGCCTTCGCCCACGGTGTCGGCACGTTCACCGACGCGGTGAACGCCTCGACCGCACTGGACAGCGCCCGCGCCGCGCTGGCCCGGGCGCACGCGCAGGCGCTGGTCAACGCCGCCGGGCTAGCCTTCGCCACAGGCGCCCTGACCTCCAGCGCCGACCTCGCCCCAACTTCGCCGTGACCAAACTGTTCGGGCCCTTATCGGCGCTTACGGTGGCGGCGCTCGGCCTGCTTGCGTGGCGCCTGGCGCCCTCGCCCGACGAGGCGGCCGACGCCCTGCGCGCGCTCGGCACGCTGTTCACCGTCGTGAGCGGGCTGTTCTCGGCAGTGTGGTGGCATCAATCCGCCAGCCTCGCCGCAGTGGCGGAGCGCGCGCCAGAGTCCAATCTGCTCAACGCCGCCGCCGCCACGACGACCGGCCTGGCTCTCATCAGTGGGGTGTTCAGCAACTCGGATTGCCGCACGCCGGAGGGGATGCTCGCCGGGCTTGCCTTCGTTCTGCTGCTGGCGATGTCGGGCGACGAGATCCGCCAGGCCGCCGCCAGGTCGGTGCGCCAGGGCCTGCGTCCACGCTCGATGCTCGCGTTCGCCGTCCTGGTGACCGCCGCGATCCTGTTCGCGAGGCGATGGTTGCTACGCTGAACGCCCGTGCTCGCGCCGAGCCGCCGGTGGGCGGCAGAGGTGGCGACTTCAGCTCCAGAGGCCCTTGGACACTAGCCAGTCCTGCACCAAGGCCGCGACCTGCTCGTTGTTGCGGTCCATCATCATCATGTGGCTGTTGCCCTTGATGCCTCGCACCGGCAGGTCGACTACGTCCACGCTGCCCCCGGCGGCGCGGACGCCCTCGGCGAACTTGATGCCGTTGGCCCGGATGGTCGGCCAGCGGCTGTCGGCGGCGATGTTGTCGCCGTAGACCACAAGCTGCGGGATGTCCTTCAGCGCATCCGGCTGCGGCGGCGGCACGGCGGCAGGCTCCAGCAGCACCAGCGCCTTGAACAGATGCGGGCGCGCCTGCGCCACCGTCCAGCCAAAGAAGCCGCCCTGGCTGTGCACCATCACCACGCTGGGACCGACCTTCTCCAGATAGGCGATGTAGGCGGCGGTGGTCGCGTCGTCCGTGGTGGTCCAGCGCGGCACGTTCTGCTTGGTGAATTGCAGGTAGCTGGCCCGGTCCGCCGGGAAGGCGCAGCCCGGCAGAGTGCTGCCGCGGGCGAAGCTGCCGGGCCCATCGCCGATGCGGAACCGCTCGTACGGATTGTCCACCGTCAGGAACAGCGGCTCGCCTGCCATGATCTGCGGCGGGGAAAAGCCGGACCGGCCGCGCTCCATCGCGTCCGAGACATAAACAGGCCAGCCGCGCCGCAGGAAATAGTGCTGGAAGCCTTCCCGCCCATCGGGGGTGGTTTCCCAGCAAACCCCGGTCAGCCCGCCGCCATGCCACATCATCAACGGCGCGGCGCCCCGCTGGCGGGAGGGGATCATATATTGCGCGTACATGCCGCCCGTCATGTAGGCGCCGTTGGGGTCGATCTTCGCCGGCGCCCCGCCGGGGCTGAACACGACCTCCCGCGTTGGATTGCCGCTGATCTCCACCAGCTTGCCGCCGACGTGGAAGTTGCCCCAGGACGCGAGCGACACGACCTCCTCCGCCGCAGCGGCCCGCTCCGCGCCCACAACGCCCGCTGCGGCTACGGCGGCAAGACTCGCTTTCGCCATGTCCCTTCGGCGCATAGTTTCCTCCAAGATCGTTGCTGCTGTGGGCGCAGCATCACCCGCGCGTCCAAGCGCGTCCAGCCGTGGTCGCGCGGGTTGATGGTGCTAAAGTCGCCCCACTTACGGGACTCCGGCTACCTGACCAATTTCGCAGGTCTCAAACGCTTCGAGGTGACGCCTCAACGCCGGCGACACGGTCGAGGTTGGTGATTACACGGGTGAGCAGGGTAACGAGTTGGGCGCCCTCTTCGGCCGTGAATCCGTTCAGTGCCTCGCGGTTGCCTTGAAGAACCGCTGCGCAGGCGTCCGGCAAGCGCTTTCGAGCAATCTTCGTCAGCGATATGCGGCTGCTGCGCCCGTCCTTTGGGTCGGGCGCTCGGTGAATCAGTCCGTCCCGTTCCATGCGGGCCAGCATCTGCGCCATCGAGGGCTGCTCGATCCGGGCGAACCGGGCCAGATCCCGCTGCGACCCGACCCGCCCGTCTTGAAGCGCAACCAGCACGGGCACGTGGCCGACACCGAAGCCCAACGGCTTGAGACGCGCCTCGCTGAGGCGCCCGAAGCCTCGCGCCGCCACGCTTATAAGGTGCCCCGGCGTCGATAGCACCTCCGACATCAAACCACTCTCTTGCATTATCGCTTACCCATGTGCATAGTTACCTATATATCAAGCCTGGGGCTTGGCGCCAGCAGTTTGCCTCGCGACAGCGCCGACAAGGCGGGAGCAGCAGCGCCGCAGTCGCCGCTTGCGTCGCGGCGGCTGAACCGTAGCCGTGTTGGAAGCCGGCGCTCCGTTTATATCAATAGGAGACGACATCGATGGCTGGCGACGTGGAAGTGTTGAAAAGCATCTATGACCGGTTCAATGCAAGGGACATCGACGGCGTTCTTGCCGCGCTCGCGGACGATGTCGCTTGGGCCAATGGGATGGACGGCGGTCATATCCATGGCAAGGCGGCCGTCCGGGAATACTGGCAACGCCAGTGGGCGATCGTTAGTCCGCACGTCGCGCCTGTGAGTTTCGCCGTGGCCGCGGACGGGTCGGTCATCGTGAAAGTCCAACAAGCGGTCCGGGACCTTGACGGCAACCCCCTGCAAGGCCAAGCGCATGGACTGAAGGACAAGCTGGTCGGGCACGTTTTCCGCCTGAAGCAAGGCAAGGTCCTCCGCTTCGATATCTCGGACGTCTCGTAGGCGCCCGTCGCACTTGAGCCGGGCGAGTCAGGTGCTTAGGCCTGCAAATGCATTCAGTCGCCTGCACTCGTTCCGGTTGTCGGTCGATGCCCTTGCCGGCGTTCGTGCTGCGCCTGCTTGCGCTGGTCCAGCATTTTGCCGACGTGCAGGCGTGGCGCCGCTGGATAGTGGAGCCAGGCCGGCTTCGCCAGCACGGCGGCATTCTGCCTCGCCGTCCGGCAGGTCAGCAGGATGACCCGACTACCTTTCTCGCCGATGCTACGCGCCGCTTGGGTTAGGTTCAGCCTGTGCAGCGCCGCAATCGCCGGCGTCCTTTGGGCGTCACTCCGGCCAACCTGAGGCGGTTGCCCGCCGACCCGACTTCGAGGAGGCAAGCAAGTCGGTGATCAACTGCGTGAGTCTTACCGCGTGGTCGAAGCCCGGAACGGTGAAGCTGCCATTGGCGATATCGTCGCGAAGGTTCGCATACACGCCCGCCACATTGGCCGCCGCATCCGGCATCGCAATGAGCTCGCCTTCGTCGACTTGCTCCAGCCCGCCGTCCAGCGACAGGGTGAGGCGCCCTGACTGCGCGCCGCGCGGTGCGCCGCCGTCCAGCCGCAATGCGCCTTTCTCCCCCACGACGTTGAGCCAGAACGGTGCTTCAGGTGGACGGCCGCCCGCGATCTCGGCCGACAGCGTGCCGCCCGCGGCCAGCCGTCCCTGCACCAGCAGGTGGTCGAAGGTGATGCGCGACAGCCGCTCGCCGTCGGCATCGATTTCCGGATACCGCGCCGTCGCCAGCCCGTTCGCCTCGGCGAGTGCGCCGGCCACCGCCAGGGCCAGATCGACCGTATGGGCGCCCTGGATGGTGACGAGATTGGCGAAGCTTTCCGGGTCTTCCAGGTAGACGAACGGCGTCGGCACAATCGGACCGAACCCGGCGGTGGCCGAATAGATGCTCATGCCCAACACCCGTCCGATCGCGCCGGACGCGATCAGGGTCTGCGCCCGCCGCACGACCGGGCTGCCACGGAGCTGGAGGCCTATCGCGGCGTGGATGCCGGCCGCGCGGGCCGCCGACGCCATCTCCTCCGCTTCCCCGACGCTGCGGCCCAGCGGCCACTCGCTGTAGACGTGCAGGCCGGCGTCAATGGCCGCGAGCACGAGCGCCCGGTGGTCCGACACCCGGGTCGCGATGGTGACGAGGTCGATGCCACCTGCCCGGATCAGCTCCATGCCGCTGCCATACGCGGCGGAAACACCGAACGCTTTCGCGGCGGCGTCGGCCGTTTTCCGGCTGTTCGTCGCCACGGCGACGAGCTCCAATCCGGCCAGCCCCTGCAGGGCGGGCACATGCCCCTCGCGCGCCCAGCCGCCCTCGGCGCTCGCGCCGATTATCCCCGCCCGAAGCACTCCCATATCACGCCCCTTCTTGCGCTGCGGCCGGCCCGCTGGCGTATCAGCTAGAATTCCAGCAAGTTGTCGCGGAATTGCTTGTGAGCGTAATTGCGGCGAACGAGGCCGCGTTGCTGCAGCGCTGGCACGAGCCCGTCGGTGATCTCGGCGACACTCTTGCGGCTGACATTGGGCAACGCGATCAGATATCCGTCGCCGCCGACCTCCTGCATCGCCTCGTCCATCTGAGCGGCAACCGAATCCGGCGTACCGACGAAATCGAGCGATCCGCCCGCGCTGCTATGGGCGATCACCGCCTCGCGCAGGGTCTTGCCGCCAGCCTTGCGGATGAAGTTCTGCAGGCTCGACTGATGACCGTTGGTGGTCAATTCGGCGACGGGGGCGTCCAGGTCGTGGGTGGAAAAGTCGATGTTGGTGGTCCAGCCGATCTGCGCCATGCAGCGTTCGATATTGGCGGCAGCGTCCACCGCGCGCTTGTCCGCGCGCTCCCGGGCGCCGGCTTCGGTGTCCGCCAAAATAGGGTAGGCCATGAACAGCACCTTGCACGCGTCCGGATCGCGGCCGTACAGCGCCATCTGGGTGCGGATATCGTTGCGATAGTCCTTCATGCCGTCGATGCCCTTTGGGTGGGCGACGATGGTGTCGGCATAGCGCGCCGCGATCGCACGGCCCTTCGGCGAGCCGCCAGCCTGCGCGATCACCGGTCGGCCCTGCGGCGTCGGGCCGGAGTTCAACGGCCCGCGGCTTTTGTAGAACTGCCCGGCATAGTCGATCGTGCGCACCTTGTCCGGGTCGATCAGCACGCCGCTCTTACGGTCGGCCACGATCGCTCCAGGCTCCCAACTGTCCCACAGCCGGGTCACCACGTCGATGTACTCCGCCGCCATCTCGTAGCGCGTGTCGTGCTCGGGAAGCTGGTCCAGGCCGAAGTTCTGGCCGGAAAAATCGGACGACCCGGTCACCATATTCCACCCGGCCCGGCCGTCCGAAACCTGGTCGAGCGTGCCGACGATGCGAGCCGTCAAATACGGGTGGTAGGCGAACGTCGACAGCGTCGGCACGATGCCCATCCGCGTGGTCGCGGCGGCCATCAGGCTGGAGATGACCGTGGGCTCCTGACGCGGGATAGACATGCCGTTCTTGAGGAATATGTCGCGCCGGTTCTGCCAATTCTGCCCGACATAGATGGAGTCCTCCAGCAGCAGGTAGTCGAAGCCGGCGCGCTCGATATTCCGCGCCAGGTCGAGGAACATGGACGCCGACATCCATTCCTCGCTGATGTTGCCGGTCCAATCGGCTCCCCAGGCCTGAATGGAGGAGCCCTGCAGGAACCAGGCGAGGTGGAACGGCTGTGCTGGCATAGGAACGGCCCCTCAGGTCAGGTGGTCGGAAAGCTGGCGGGATGCGGCGGCAAGCGCTGCGGGCAGGCCGGGCAAGCTATCAAGATGGCAGGCGACGGCAAGCGTGCCGCCCACCGGACGAAGCTGCGGCATCTCGGTGTCGCACACGGCCATGCGATGCGGGCAGCGGCTGCGGAACGAGCATGCGTCGGCGGCTTCGACGGCGCCGGACTGTTCCACCTCCGCGGGCCGCTCGTGCGCCACCGAAGCGAGCAGCGCGCGCGTGTAGGGGTGGAACGGCGGGGCGAGCACTTCAGCGGCCGTGCCCGTCTCGCATAGCCGGCCGCGGTACATCACGGCGATGCGGTCGGACAGCTGCGCCACCACCGCCAGGTCGTGCGAGATGAACAGGTAGGACAATCCGAACTCGTCGCGCAGATCGGCCAGCAGGTTCACCACCGTCGCCTGCACCGACACGTCCAGGGCGGAGACCGGCTCGTCGCAGACGATGAAGCGGGGCCGGGTCGCCAGCGCCCGGGCGATCGCCACGCGCTGCCGCTCGCCGCCGCTGAGTTGGTGGGGGTAGCGGTGGCGGTAGGCGGGCGGCAGCCGCACCATGGCCAGCAGCTCCTCCACCCGGCGCACCCGGCCGCCGCGCGGCGCGAGGCCGAACAGCGCCAACGGCCTGGCCAGCGCCTCCCCGATCGGCAGGCGCGGGTTGAGCGAGGAGCCGACGTTCTGGAACACGATCTGCGCTTGCCGCCGGACCGAGTGCATCGCGCGCTCGCCCAGGCTGGATATGTCGGCGCCGTCGAACTCGATGCTGCCGCTGGTGGGCCGCAGCAGCCGAAGCGCCAACCGGCCCAGGGTGGACTTGCCGCACCCGCTCTCGCCAACCAGGCCCAGCACCTCGCCGGGGGAAACGGACAGCGACACGCCGTCCACCGCCGCAACCTCGCCCCGGTCGCGCCGCAATCCCCGCCGCGTCAGGCGCCAACCGGACAGGCCCGGCCGGGCGACGAAGCTGCGGCGCAGACCGGTCAAGTTCAACAGGGCGTCGCCGCGGCGGAACACCGGAACCGGGCCGTCATGCGCAGGCGGCGCGGGCCAGGCGGGCAGCGTCTGCGCTTTCCAGCAGCGCGCCCGCTCGCCCTCGGGCAGCGTGCGCATCGCCTGCGGCCCGGCGGTGCAGGGCGGCTCCACCCAGGGGCAGCGCGGCGCGAAGCTGCACTGGGCCTCCGGAGGCGGCGCGCCGCTGCCCCCGCCCGGAATCGACGGCAGGCGGCTGCTGCGCGACCCGGCGCGCAACGGCGGGACGGAGGCGAGCAGGCCCTTCGCATACGGGTGCGCCGGCCGGGACAGCACGCGGGACGCCGGCCCGTGCTCGACCAGTTGGCCGGCATACATCACCGCCACCTCGTCGCACACTCGCTGCACCACGCCGAGATTGTGGCTGATGAACAGCACCGCCATCCCGTGCTTGCGCCGCAGCCCCGCCAGCAGATCGAGGATCTGCGCCTCCACCGTCACGTCCAGCGCGGTGGTCGGCTCGTCCAGAACCAGCAGCCGGGGATTGCACGCTAGCGCGGCGGCGATCAGCGCGCGCTGCCGCATCCCGCCGCTGAGCTGGTGCGGAAAGGCGCGCGCCACCAGTTCCGGCCGTGCGATGCCAACCTCGGCCAGCAGCCCTACGGCACGGCTGGCGGCAGCGGCGCGGCCCATCCCGGCGTGCTGCACCAGGGATTCGGCGACTTGGCGACCGACGCGCAGGGCGGGGTTCAGCGCCGTGAACGGGTCCTGGAACACGCTGCCGATGCGGCTGCCGCCCAGCGCCCGGCGGCGCGCAGGGGACAGCGTGGCCAGGTCCGCGCCCTCGAACAAAACCGCGCCCTCGACCGCGGCGCCCGGCCCCAGCAGGTCCAGCACGGCGCCGGCCACGCTGCTCTTGCCCGAGCCGGACTCGCCCACCAGGCCCAGCGCTTGGCCCGGCGCCAGCGTGAACGACACGTCGCGCACCGCCGTCACCGGGCCGGATGCGCCGGCATACCGCACCCCCAGCCCGCGCA
>CAXTBW010000090.1:1341-7402 GCA_964242925.1 uncultured Acetobacteraceae bacterium | reverse complement strand
ACCATCAGCACCGGCCACACGTTGGGCAGCAGCTCGCAGCATAGGATGTACCAACTCCGCTCCCCCCGGCTGCGCGCCGCCTCGACGAAATCCTCGCCCATCAGGTCCAGCGCCACGCTGCGGGTGACGCGCGCGATCGGCGGGATGAACAGGATGCCGACCGCCACCGCCGTCTTGACCAAACCGGGCGGCGTCACCGCCAGAATCAGCAGCACCAGCATGATCGGCGGGAACGACATCATGACGTCCAACGCCCGCATCAGCAACTCGCTCGCAAGGCCGGGGCGGTAGCCGGCGAACAGGCCCAGCGGCACGCCCACCATCATGCTGATGCAGGTCGCGACCACCCCGAGCAGGATCGAGAGTTGCGACCCGATAAGCAGCCGGCTGAACACGTCGCGCCCATACTCGTCGGTGCCGGCGAGATACGTCAGGCTCGGCGGCGACAACCGGTCGCGGATGTGCATCTGGTCGAATGGGAACGGGGCCACCCACGGCGCCAGCACAGCCAGCAACAGGATGGCTGCGACCACGACGCCGCCCACCAACAACGGCGTAGGCCGAGCCTTGCGCCGCGCCAGAACCGCCCGCGGCACCGCGTCAGCCAACGCCGCCGCCGTAGCGAATGCGCGGATTCACCACGCCGTACAGCAGGTCGGCGCCGAGGTTGGCCAGGCAGTAGACCGCCGTCAGCACCAGGATCGCCGCCTGCATCAGCGGCAGGTCCTGCCGCTCCAGCGAAAAGATCAGCAGCCTGCCGAGGCCCGGATAGGCGAAGATCACCTCTACCGCGACGATGCCGCCGATGAGGAAGCCGAAATCCTGCGCCAGCACCGTGATCGTGGGCAGCAATGCGTTCCGCAGCGCGTGGCGCACCACCACCACCCGCTCGGGCAGGCCGCGGGAGCGCGCGACCTTCACGTAGTTGCTGTCCAGCGCCTCCAGCATCGACGACCGGGTCATCCGCGACACGTGCGCGAGCAGGGTCAGCGTCAGCGTGACCACCGGCAGCACCAAGTGCGCCAGGAAGCTGCCCAACCCGTCCGACAAGTCTGCCGCACCCGAGGTGGGCAGCAGGTGGAACGTGCTGCCGAACACCAGGATCAGCACCAGGCCCCAGTAGAACTCCGGCACGGAGATGCCGACATAGGTGAGCACCGTCGCGGCGTGGTCCGGCCATCGTCCGCTCCACACCGCGGCGACGACGCCCAAGGCCGGGCCGAGCGCCGACACCACCAGCATCGCGGACAACGCCAGCACGGCGGAGCGGCCCAGCGCGTCCCACAGCACCGGGGCCACCGGCCGTTCCATCACCAGCGACTGGCCCAGATCGCCATGCAGGACGCCATCGAACCAGCGCCAATATTGCACCCGCAGCGGCAGGTCGAGGCCGAGCTTGTGTTCCAGGGCCGCCTGAGTTTCCGGCGTGGAATACTGGCCGAGGATGAGCTGCGCCGTATTCGACGGCAGAGCGTGCGTGGCCGCGAACACCAGCAGCGACATGACCAGCAGCACCAGCGCCACGGCGCCGATGCGACCGATCGCGTAGCCCGCCATGCCGGATCAGCCAGCCACGGCCGCGGTGCTCAGGTCGACCAGTTGCAACGGCGAGGGCGCGAAACCGGTCACCTTCTTGCTCACCCCGCAGGCGAAGTTCTTTACGAACACGACGCAGCCCGGGCCGTCCTCGGCGATGATCTCCTGGAAGCGGGTGTACAATTTGGCCTGCTGCGCCGTGTCGGTCGTGCTGCGCGCCTCGGTCAACAAGCCGTCCACCTCCTCATTGCGGTAGTGCCACAGCGTGTTGTTCCACGACCCGGTGGAATGGTACCAGGGATACAGTTGCAGGTCGGGCGTGGTGCGGCCGAAGAAGTTGTCGACGTTCAGCGGCACCTTGCCTTCCATCTCCGAGAAGAACTTGTCCGGCGGGACCAGGCGCAGCGTGATGGTCACCCCCGCCTGCTTGGCGGCATCCCGGAAGCCGGTGGCCAGGCGTTCCAGCGTCGCGTCGGCGGCGGGGACGTACATCTCCTGGGTCAGCCCGCTGCCATACCCGGCTTCCGCCAGCAGCGCCTTGGCGCCAGGGATGTCGGCGGTGAGCTTGATGGACTTGTCGAAGTACGGGTGCGTCGGCGGCAACGGCGTCACGGTCGGCGTGCCGTGGCCGAAGGTGGCGATGTCCGTCAACACCGTCTTATCCACCATCTTGAGGAACGCCTTGCGCACCCGCGGGTCGTCGAACGGCTTCATGCCGTTATGCATCACAATGCCCTGCCACGTGCCGCTGGCCACCTCCATCACAGTGGACACGCTGGACCGCTTCAGACGATCCGCCTGTTCCGGCGGCAGGTCGTAGACGATGTCGAGCGAACCGCTTTCCAGCCCGGCGACGGCAGTCGCAGCTTCCGGGATCACCCGGAACAAAGCGCGATCCACCTTCGGCAGGCCGCTCATGAAATATGACGGGTTCTTCTCCAACGTCATCTGGTCACCGGGGCGGTATTCCATGAAGCGGAACGGCCCGGTGCCGACCGGCTGGGTGGTCAGCGTTTCCATGTGCGCCTCGCTGACCACCGCGGCCTGGTAGCCGGCGACGACGGCCGGCAGGTCGGCGTAGGGGATCGACAGATCGAAGCGCACGGTGTGGGGGTCGACGGCGGTGACTGCGGTCACGATCTCGAAGTTGGCGCGCAGGACGGAGCCGACGTCCTTGTCCTTCAGCCGCTTGATGGTGAACACGACATCGTCCGCGGTGAACGGCTTGCCGTCGTGCCAGACCACGCCGGTGCGCAGGTGGAACGTCCAGCTTTTCAGGTCGGCCGCCGGCTCCCAGCTCGTAGCGAGGTCCGGCAGGACCTGCAGCCTCGCGTCCTGCCGGGTCAGGTGGCTGAACACGGCGATGATGTAGTTGTACTCCAACCCGCCAACCCGGCATTTGGCCGGATCGAGCGTGGCGACCGCGGACGGGAAGGCAACGCGTATGGTGGTCGGGTCGGCGGCGCGGGAAGCGGCTGGAATCATCGCCGCCGCAGCGCCGAGCGCGATGGCCCCGCGGCGGGTCATCTCCAGGCGGAATGGAGGGTGGGCCATCTGCGGCGCTCCTGTGCTGGATGGCGGGATCTACGCAATGCGCGTGCCACAGCCCGCCGATGGCCCGGTTCGTGCAGGCTCGCCGGCAGGCCGATCAACCGGCCCGCGAGGGAAATCGTTACGATGAAGATCGCCGCCGTCCAGATGCGCAGCACGACCGATTGCGCGGAAAACGTTCGCCGCGCCTGCGGCTACATCGCGCAGGCGGCGCAGGAAGGCGCGGCCTTGGTCGTATTGCCGGAGTTCTTCAACACGATCTACTTCGCCCAGTATTGGGACAAATCCTATCACGCCTTGGCCGAGCCAGAGTCCGGTCCCACCCTGTCCGCCATCGCCGAGGCCGCCCAACGTCACGCCATCGACGTGATCGCCACCATCTACGAGACCACCGGCCCGGGCCTGTATTTCGACACCGCGTTCCACGTGGCCGCCGCCGGCGAGGTCCGGCATCGCTTCCGCAAAATCCATCCTTCGGCCGTGCTCAGCCTGGAGAAGTTGTATTTCCGCTACGGCGTATCGCTGAACAGCTACGCGATGGGCGAGTGGCGGCTGGGGATCGGCATCTGCTACGACATGGCGTTCCCCGAGACTTCGCGCTGCCTCGCCGCATCCGGCGCCGAACTGCTGATCGCCCCGTATGCCACATCCCGCACGGACATGTTCGCGGAGGTGCTGCGCACGCGAGCATTCGAGAACGGTTGCTACCTGGCCGCGGCCAACAAGGTCGGCGTCGAGGGCGACTGGCGGTTCGGTGGCGGGAGCCTGATCGCCGGCCCCCGCGGCGCCTTGCTGGCATCAGCCGACACGACCTCGGAGACGATGATCACCGCCGAGATCTCGCGCGAAGTGTTGACCGAGGCGCGGATCGCCTTCCCAACTTGGCGCGACCGCCGGCCCGACCTGTATGGCGCGATCACCGCACCGGTGGCCCCGTCGTGACTGGCTAATCCGGCGCAGTCGTCCGCCTCAATCCTGGCTGCCGGCTGCAACCGCCAACATCGCCCCGGCGAGGACGGCGCCCCCGGCGATGAAGTCCTCGCGCGTCATTGTCTCGGCCGGGTTGTGGCTGCCATTGGCGTTGCGCACCAGCAGCACGGCGGCCGGGATGCCCGACAGCGCGAACATGGCCGCGTCATGCCCCACCGTTGGCATCGAGACTGCGCGCACCCCGGCCGTCGCAGCACTTTCTTCGAGCGCCGCGTTCAGCCCGGCATCCAGCGGGACCGGAACCGTTCCCACCTCCGGCCCGAGGTCGAAGCGCACGCGGCGATCCAGTTCGATGCGGGCGACGGCCTGGGCCAACACGTCGCGCGCCTGCGCGAGCGTGTCCGGTTCCGTGGCGCCCATGTTGAGCGTGAATCCGACCTCGCCGGCGACCTTGGTCATTGCATGCTGCGCCGGGTCGGTCGCGAACTCACCGATCGTGACGACGAAGTTATCGTCGCCCTGCGCCGTCAACCGCGCCCAGAACCGGTCCAGCTCCAACGCCAGCTCCGCCAC
Organism: uncultured Acetobacteraceae bacterium; assembly: GCA_964242925.1. Lineage (GTDB taxonomy): Bacteria > Pseudomonadota > Alphaproteobacteria > Acetobacterales > Acetobacteraceae > LMUY01. The sequence goes on along the minus strand of CAXTBW010000090.1, from coordinate 2,812 downwards.
CGCCAGCACCGCGTCCGACCGGAACGCGCGGGGCAGCGCGGCGGAATGGCCGTACGCGCCCCGGCAGCGCGCCTGCGGAAAGCGGATGTTGCCGCGGCAGGCCCGCGCTAGGCCCACGGCGGCGCCCGCATCGCTGAGGATCGGTCCCTGCTCGATATGCAGCTCGAAATAGCAGGCGACGTCGGCAGGCCGCAGCACTGCCGGCGCCGTCGGATCGTAGCCGAGCGCCACGAGATGGTCGGCCAACGTGCGCCCAGTATCGCGCCGCGTCAGGTCCCCGATCTCCGCCCAAGTCGAACGGCCCAGCATGAGGCGGCTGCCGAGATAGGCGGTTCCGAACCACGGGCTCTCCTCGCCGCGCATCAGGACGGCGCGGACAGGGCGGGCCGTCGTGACGCCATCGGCTGCTATGGCGGCGAGGGTGGCCAGCGCCGCGGCGCAGCCGGCCAGCCCGTCGAAATTGCCGCCGTTCGGCACCGAATCCAAGTGCGAGCCGGCCAGGACCGCGGGCGCGTCCACACGGCCGCCGGGTATCGTCACGTGATGATTGCCGTAGCCGTCGCGCTGCACCGCCAGACCGCGCGCGGTGGCCCACGCGGAGGCCGCCTCCATCGCCAGTTGCTCACCTTCGCCATAGGCGGCGCGGGTGATGCCCGGCGGCGGGTGCGCGGTGCGGCGGCCGATCTCCTCCATCAGCGCCCAGGCCTCGCCGAGCAGGCCGGGGAGGGATGGCAAGGCGCCCGTCATGCCTCGTCCAGCGGCGGACGTCGTTCAGGCCATTGGGTGGCTTGTTCGTAGGCGTGGGCGATCCGCAGCAGCCCGGCCTCGCCGAACTGGCGGCCTACCAGTTGCAACGACAAGGGCAGCCCGTTGCCTGCGACGCCGCAGGGCTGGCGCGGCGCCAGGTGGCCAGTGGCGTTGAACATCACGGTCAGCGGCATGTCCCGCCGCAACGGCGCGTGCTCCACATCAGCCAGGCGCGGCGCGGCGCCGGTCACGGGTGCGACGATCAGCGCGTCGCAGCGGCTCAGCGACCCATCCACCAGCCCGGCCGGCACGCGACGCAAGCGTTGGGCCTGCACGTAGTCCGGGCCTGTCACGAACGCGCCCAGGACTGGCCCCTCCCGGGTGGTTGCGCGTAGTCGTGCGCGCGCTGGCGCGCGTGGCGCGCGTGCACGTTGAACCATTCGCCGTGGATCACGGTCCAGCCCGCGGCATGGAAGTGATCGAACGGCGGCAGCACGACCTCGTCCACCTCCGCACCTAGTCCGCGCAATACAGCGGCCGCGTCGATGGCTTCGGTCATGGCTAGCTCCGCTGTCATGGCGGCGCTTTGCACTGCATGGCGCATGCCACTCGGCCGCACTCTGTCATCGGGCCGCACTCTTGCCGTCGTTCCCCGCGTCTCGTTGCTCATCGACGGGCGACCTCCAGGCGCGCTCTAAACATCATCGCGGGTGCGTCAACGCCG
>CAXTBW010000090.1:0-1241 GCA_964242925.1 uncultured Acetobacteraceae bacterium | reverse complement strand
GAGCAGCCTGTTCGAAGGCGATCACACGTCCAAATTCGCCACCCGCAACGCATTTCCCACGATGAAATCCCGACGCGGTTCCACCACGTCGCCCATCAGCGTCGAGAACACCTCCGCCGCGTCTTCCAAATCGCCCACGTGCACCTGCAGCAAGGTGCGGACCGACGGGTCCAGCGTTGTCTTCCACAACTGCTCGGGGTTCATCTCGCCCAAACCCTTGAACCGGTTGATGACTAAACCCTTCCGCCCCTGTTGCAGGATGCGGTCGAACGCGGAGGCCGGCCCATTCACACTGACGGTGTCGCGGTCGAGTTTCAGGGTGGCGGGCTGGCCGAACTTCTCGTGCAGCTGGGCGCTGCGCTCGAACAGCCAACGCGCCTCAACACTCCGCAGCGACCCGGCGTCGATGCGGTGCCAGTCCGCCACGCCGCGCACCGTTCTGCGCATGCTCAGGCCCCGCTCGTCGGCGTCGACCACCCAACCGCGCTCGTTCGGCAGCGACACGTCGGCCAGGCGGCGGGCGAGCACCGAGCGCTGCTCCCCCGTGCTGGCGAAATCCGCAGTCAGCGCTCCAGCAATCGCGGCCTGCTCCAGCAGGGTCGTCGGAATGCCGGACGACAGCTTGCGCAGGTTCAGCCAAGCCTCGCGCAGCAACTTGGTCTCCGTCGCGAGCTCCGCACCCTGCAACACCGCGCCGTTGACGTAGGTCAGCGTGGCCTCGGCCAGCGCCTTGTCGATCAGGTAGTCCTCGAGAGCGGCGTCGTCCTTCAAGTAACGCTCGTCTTTGCCGCGGGTCGCCTTGAACAATGGCGGCTGGGCGATGTACAGATAGCCACGTTCGATCAGTTCCGGCATCTGGCGAAAGAAGAACGTCAGCAACAGCGTGCGGATATGGCTTCCGTCCACGTCGGCATCGGTCATGATGACGATGCGGTGGTAGCGCAGCTTGGTGATGTCGAACCCGCCCTGCTCCGGCTCGCCGCGGCCGATCCCGGTGCCCAGCGCGGTAATCAGCGTGCCGATTTCGGCGCTCCCCAGCATGCGGTCGAACCGCGCGCGCTCCACGTTCAGGATCTTGCCCTTCAACGGCAGGATCGCCTGGCTCTTGCGGTCCCTGCCCTGCTTGGCGCTGCCGCCGGCGCTGTCGCCCTCGACGATGAACACCTCGGCCTTCGCCGGGTCCCGTTCCTGGCAGTCGGCCAGCTTGCCCGGCAGCGTGCTCACGTCCAGCACGCCCTTGC
>CAXTBW010000089.1:12085-18404 GCA_964242925.1 uncultured Acetobacteraceae bacterium | reverse complement strand
CCTGCAGGAAGACCACGCCCACGGCGTAGCTCTGCGCATTCTGATGCGCGAAGTCGTAGACGAAGCGGTGCAGGAGCGCGGCCGGGCCACCCTCGGCGGCCAACGCCGCGTCGATCAGGTCCACCAGGTGGCGCGCACCGCGCTCGTAGACCGTCGCGAGCAGGTCCTCCTTGTTGCGGAAGAACTGGTAGACAAACGGCTTGGTGACCTGGAGCCGCTCGGCCAGCAAGTCCAGCGTTGCGCCGCGGTAGCCGCGTTCCGTGAAGATCGCCATCATCTCCGTGATGATCCGCTCGCGCTTCAGCACGCGCACCTCTTCCTTGAGGCCGAGCGCCTTCGGCACGGCACGGATCCGTGGAGCAGCCTCACCAGCCATTGCAATCCGAACCCGGTTGCAATCGGATCATCAAGCGCGACGGCGCGTGCGCGCCTCGGCCGGATAGCAACGCTCGTACGGCTTGGGCAGGAACACGCGCGGCGCCCCCCGCGCTTCGGCGCCAAGCTCCTCGGCCGCGCGCCAGGCCCATCGCGGGTCATACAGCATGCCACGCCCGAGAGCGACGAGGTCGGCCTGGGCGCTTTCCACGATCGCCTCCGCCTGCCTCGCCCCGGTGATGAGGCCTACGGCCATGGTGGGCATCCCGGTCTGCCGCTTGATCTCCGCCGCGAACGGCACTTGGTAGTTTGGCTCAGCGACGATCTTCTGGTCCGGCGACAGGCCGCCGCCCGATGCGGTGACGAAGTCGCAGCCGCGTTGCTTCAACGCGGCCGAGAACGCCACCGAGTCCTCCAGCGTCCAGCCGCCTTCGACCCAGTCGGTGGCCGAGATGCGCATCCCGAGTGGCCGGTCCTGCGGCCAAGCCGCACGCATCGCGTCGAACACCTGCAACGGAAAGCGCATGCGGTTCTCGAGGCTGCCGCCATAGCGGTCGGTTCGGCGGTTCGAAAGCGGGGAGAGAAACGAGTGCAGCAGGTAGCCATGTGCGGCATGGATCTCGATGACTTCAAAGCCGCACCGCTGGGCGCGCTCCGTCGCTTCGCAGAAATCCGAGACCGTGCGCGCCATGGCCGCATCGTCCATAGCAGCCGGTATGGAGTGCCCGGGATAGGGCTCGGCGGACGGGCCGATCAGGTTCCAGCCGCCTTCGTCGACCGCGAGCGGCTTACCGCGCGTCCAGGGCGGCACGGACGAACCCTTGCGCCCAGCATGCGCGAGTTGCACACCGAGCTTCGCGCCGCCGTGCCGCCGGGCGAACGTCACGATCCGTGTAAGCGCCGCCTCCTGCGCATCCGACCACAGCCCGATGCAGCCATGCGTCACCCGGCCGCGAGGCTCCACGGCGGTCGCTTCGGTGAACACCAGGCCGGCCCCGGAGACGGCCAGGTTGCCAAGGTGCATCAGGTGCCAGTCGTCCGGCATGCCGTCGCCCGGCGAGATGTATTGCGCCATCGGCGAGACGACGATCCGGTTGTTCAACCGGAGGTCGCGCAGGACGAAGGGTTCGAACAACGCCGAGGCTGCGGCTTCGGGCGCCGCGGGCGCGCGGCCGGCTCCGTCGAGCACGGCGGTTGGAGATTTCATCGGGGCAGGTCTTTCGGGAAGAGTTCGCGCAAAGCCGGATCCCGCAACTCCCTGAAGTACACGGGATGGTCCTCCTCGATCGTGTGGCGGGGGCTGTTCTTGTAGTTGCGGCGCACATAGGCCCGCTTGGCGGCGATGGCCTCCAGCATCGTCGGAGCCGGGGGCAGCGCGATCAGCCCGCGCTCGACGCCGCAGATCCAGCGGGACTGGTATTCGAAGCACAGGTTCAGCGGCGCGGTCGGGTTCACAAACCCCACGAAGTAGAGGCCGGGCAAGCCGGGCGGGACGATGCGGCGGTAGAGATCGATGTTGTTGTCCTGCACGGGCACGAGCGACGGATCGAGGAACGGCAGCGTCACCCGGTAGCCCGTCGCGCCGATCAAGACGTCGAACTCCTCCGCCGTGCCGTCGGAGAAACGGATCATGCGCTCATCGATGCCCGTAATCTCGTGCTTGATGGTGATCCGGTTGTAGGCGATGTGCGAAACGACCACGGCATTGGAGACGACGTGCGTCTTCTCCGTCACCGGCCGGAACCCGAGCCGGCGCATGTCGCCATGCGCGAGGTAGGTCAGCAACCCCAGCGCCCGGCCGCGGACCCATTCCGGAATCCAGCGGCGGTACAGCTTGAGCGTGATGTCCGTGAACGGGACACCAGCGAACAGCTTGGGCAGGATCCGCACGCCCGATCGGGCCACCAACACGGTGCGCCGAGCGTTGACGCAGATGTCGCTGGCGATGTCGACGGCGCTGTTGCCGATCCCGACGACGCAGACCCGTTTGCCGAGGAAGGGCTCCGGCTCCTTGTAATCGTGCGAGTGGAGATAGGCGCCGCCAAAGTCCTGGAACGCGCCGACATGGCTGGGATCGGCGAGATGCCCGCTGGCGACCACCACGCGGTCGAACTCCAACGTCGACCCGTCCGCGGTGTCGACGATCCAGCGCGGGTCGGCCGCGTCGTGACCGGGCGCCGGGCGGACCGAAGTGACCTGGGAGCGGAACCGGATATGCCGACGTAAGCCGAACTGGTCGGCGAACGCTTCGAAATAGGCCTGCATGTCCGCATGGCTCGGGAACAGTTGCACGTCGGTCGGAAAGCCGAAATCACTGTAGTTGGTGATGTTCCGCGCGGTGTTGATATGCAGCGTCCGGTAAGCGGAGGAGCGGCCGTTGTCGTTGCCGTAGCACCACAGCCCACCGATCCGGGTGCCGATCTCGAATATTGTGACGTTCTCGAACCCGGCCTGCAACAGGTGCTTGGCGGCGGCCAGGCCGGCCGCGCCCGCGCCGATGACCGCGAAGCGCCGCGCCTGCCACGCCTGTTGGCCCAAGCTGGACGCCTGCTCCGCACCCCGGTGGGCATCGTGGCTGCAAGCCGGTTGACCCTCGTCGACGCGTTCTCTCACAATGGTGTCCATGCGCTTCCTTTCGCCCGGTTGCTGCGGGACCTTGCAGAACCCTACCGGCTAGTAGATTTTTCTGTCAAAGGGTATGTTGCGTTTGACTTGATGCATCAGCCATGTCCAACTGCCCTCAAGTGTCGGATCAGCGTGATCCAAACCGTTGCCGCGTCAATCAAGTTCGCCGTGACGAGCGGGCCGCGAATCCAAGGGAGGAACGAATGCGCACAAAGCGGCGCTACGGAATTTATATCGGCCTTTTCGCGATCATGTTCGTGAGCTACCTCGATCGAGTGAACCTGTCGGTCGCGGCGGGGTCGATCGCTCGCAGCTACAACCTTTCGCCCATCGATATGGGATACGTGTTCTCGGCCTTCCTTTGGACCTACCTGGTCTGTCTCATTCCAATCGGACTGGTGGCCGACCGGTTCGGCAGCCGCACCGTCACCTACACGTCGCTATTCGTCTGGTCGCTCGCCGGCGTCTGGACCGGCCTTGCGACGAGCTATGCCTCCCTGTTCGCATCCCGGCTGGTGCTGGGCGTGGGCGAGGCGGCGGCCTATCCCGCCGGCGCCACCGCGATCCGCGACTGGGCGCCTGCGGAGGAGCGTGGCATCGCGTCGGCCTTCCTGAACTGCGGCGCGCATGCCGGGCTCTGCGTCGGGTCCATCGTGGTCGGCGCCCTGATCGCGGCATTCGGCTGGCGCGAGTCGTTCTACATCACGGGCGCCATGGGCCTCTCCCTGGCCGCGGTGTGGTTCGCGCTCTACCAGCGCCCCGAACAGGCATCCTGGCTGCCAGGGGAGGAGCGCCAGGGTATCCTGGCAGCGCGCACCGGTTCGATGCGGGACGTGCGGCCAGCTTTGGAGGGGGAGCCGCTTGGAGGCGGCGCGATGCTGGCGGGCCTGCTGCGCAGCCCGACCATGCTGGCGCTCGCCCTGACGCAGGGCTGCGCCGGCTACACGCTCTATCTGTTCATGACCTGGCTGCCGAACTATCTCGCGGCATCCCGCGGGCTTGACGTGCTGAAGACCGGCATGGTCGCCGCGATACCCTACGGCGTTGCGGCCGTGCTCGGCCTGGGCCTCGGCTGGTTGAGCGACCGCATCCTACGCCGCCCCGGCCGGACTGCAGCAGACCGTCGCAAGCTCATCGCGGCCGCGCTGCTGCTGTCCTCGGTCATCCTGGCCACGCCCTTCGTCCAGTCGGTCTGGCTGATCGTCGGCCTGTTCAGCCTGTCGCTGGCCTGCGTGGCGACGGCGATGGCGATGACCATCGCCCTGACCACCGACCTGCTGACGGACGGGCGCTGCAACGGCGTCGCCATCAGCATCCTGATCATGGGGGGCAACCTCTTCGGCACGGCGGCGCCGATCATCACCGGCTACATCGTCGCAGGGACCGGCGGCTTCTCCGGCGCGTTCCTGATCGCGGGCGGGCTGCTGCTGGGCGGGGCGGCGGTCGTGATGGTGGGCGCGCGTGCGCCCATCGTGGTGTCCCGCCGGGCGGCGGTCGGCCACGGCCTGCCGGCGCAGCCTTCGCTCTAGGAGCACCCTATGGACGTCATCGCCTTCGCCGCGGTCTCGCGCAACTACTTCAACCTGCCGATCTGGCTGGGGCATCACCACGGCCTGTTCGCACAGGAGGGTTTGGACGTCGTCATCGAGCTGCACGAAGGCGTGGACGAGGTCACCAACCGATTGCGGGACGGCCGCGTCCGCCTCGCCTACGGGATTTCGGAGCACGTGGTCCTGGACCGGGAGGCTGGTGGCCACCTCACGATGATCGGCGGCAACGTCAACAAGTTGCCATTCTCGCTGATCGGCCGTCCCGATGTTCGCGGCATCCAGGATCTGCGCGGACGCACGGTCGGCGTGTCCTCCCTGGAGGCCGGCAGTTCGTCCCTGGTGATGAAACTGTTGGCTGCGCGCGGGCTCGAGTATCCGCGCGACTACCAGATGCGGGCGGTCGGCCCTATCCTCGCACGCTGGGAGTTGCTGCAGTCGGGCGAGATCGACGCGGGGCTGCAAGGCGCGCCCCTGAACTACATCGCAATGGACGAGGGCTTCGCCAATCTGTGCGACCCGCGGGTCGAGGTGCCGGACTTCCAGTTCACCTCGCTCAACGTCGACCGGCGCTGGGCGGCGGAGAACGAGGGGCTGGTGATCCGTTTCGTGCGGGCCTTCGTCCGAGCGCACGAACTGTTCTTCACCGATGAGGCGGCTGCGACCGACGTGGCGATGCGCGAGAGCGGCATCGCCCGCGCCTATGCCGAGCGGGCCTGGCGGGAGTACTCGTCCGAGGCCATCTTCCCGCGCGACGGCGACGTGAGCGACGCGGCGGTGCAGGCGCTGATCGAGATCAGCGCGCTGATTCGGGCACTCCCAACCCGGCAGGGACGCGGTGCTGCGGACTACATCGAGCGCCATTACCTGCAGCAGGCTTGGGCGTAGACTGCGGCCGGTGCTGCCCGAACCCTGCATCAAAGCGAGGCAATGCATTGAACGACGTTTCCGTCTCCCCCCTGCCGACCATCGACTATGGTGACCGGCTGCGCGTCGGCGTGCTGATGCCCTCCGGGAACGCCATCGCGGAGCCCGAGCTGAAGGCGATGATGCCACCCGGCGTGTCGCTCCTGGTCTCGAGACTGAAGCTCCGCGGCAGCTCCGAGCCGGAGTTGATGGGCATGCTGGACGCGTTGGACCACGCCGCCGAGCTGCTGGCCGACGCGGCAGTGGACGTGATCGTGTTCCACTGCACCGCGGTGTCGACTTTCGCACCGGACTTGGCGGCGCGCATTAACGAGCGCATCGCGCGGGCGTCGGGCATCCGATCCTTCGCCACGTCGGAAGCCATACTGGCGGCGGTCGGCCATCTCCGTGCCGAGCGCCTCACCCTTCTCACCCCCTACATCGAAGCCGTGCATACGCGCGAGATCGGCTTCCTCAACGCCAACGGCATCGAGGTGGTCGGCGGCGACCACCTCGGCATCGACAGCAACACCGAAATGGGAAAGCTGCAGCCCGACACGCTGCTGGGCTGGGCGCGGGAGCGGATCGCGCCGGAGGCGGATTCCACGTTCATCAGTTGCACCGCCATCCGCTCGGGACAGATCATCGAGCCGATTGAACGCCTCACGGGCCGGGCGGTGATGACGAGCAATCAGTGCATGGCGTGGCGCCTGCTGCGTTCGAACGGCATCACCGACCCGGTTTTCGGATACGGACGCTTGCTTCGCCAATAAAATCGTTCTCATCCATGGGTCAGATAGACGTGAAGCCAGCGACTTTGCTCACCAGGCGTATCTCTCCGGGCCGCTCTCCCGCGGCTCAGATGC